>NZ_JBAVEJ010000215.1:0-9562 GCF_049587675.1 Sulfuricaulis sp.
TGCCAGGAAGCCGGACTGGTCCCCGTCGTCGAGCCGGAAGTGCTCATGGGCGGCGGGCATACACTAGAGCTATGCAGCGAAGTGACAGAGGAAGTCCTGCGAACGGTTTTCATCCAACTTTACACTCAACGGGTGATGTTGGAAGGGATGATCCTGAAGCCCAATATGGTGCTTCCGGGATTGACATGTGCTAAGCAAGAAGCAGTGGACAAGGTGGCCGACGCCACGGTGAGCTGTCTTTTGCGAGCTGTCCCCGCGGCCGTTCCGGGGATTGCGTTCTTGTCTGGCGGCCAATCCGGTGAACTGGCTTCGGCCCGGTTGAATGCCATGAACGTCAGATTCAAGTCGCGACTCCCCTGGCCGTTGGCGTTCTCGTTCGCCCGCGCCATCCAGCAACCGGCGTTGGAGACTTGGCGAGGCGAGGAAGCAAACGTGCCGGTGGCACAACAAGCATTGTATCATCGAGCGAAGTGCAACCAGGCCGCGCGCCGTGGAGAGTACTCCGTCGCAATGGAAAGGCGTGAACACGGAATGGGAGTGACAGACCGTGCAAAGTGAGACGATTTTGATTTTGTTGTTCTCCGTCGCGGCGGTGGTGGCAATTGCGGTGCGGCGATTGCATGTGCCGTACACCGTCGCGCTGGTGCTCACCGGGTTGGTGCTCGGTATCCTGAACCTGTTCGCTCCGCCCCATTTGACGAAGGAATTGCTCTTTTCGGTATTTCTGCCGGGCTTGCTGTTTGAAGCCGCCTTTCACATTGAATTCAGTGAATTCTGGCGAAACCGGTTGGCCATCGCGGCGCTGGCTGTTCCGGGCGTGGCCGCGGCGGTGGCGTTGACGACCGTGATCTTGCCGCCTGTCGTGAACACGTTGCATCTCGAACAAGGTTTTGCGTGGCCGTATGCGTTGGTGTTTGGGGCATTGATCGCGGCAACCGACCCGATCGCAGTGGTGGCGGTATTTCGGGGTCTCGGCGCGCCGCGACGGCTGTCGATGTTGCTGGATGGCGAGAGTGTACTCAACGACGGCACGGCGATCGTGTTTTTCACGTTGAGCCTGTCGCTAGTGACCGGTGCCGCCGTTACCACGGGACAGCTGGCAACGGACTTCCTCGAGATTGTCGGCTTCGGCGCGCTGATCGGCGCCGTCGTCGGCCTGGCGGTCTCGCAGGTGATCAAACAGATTGATGACGCGATGATCGAAATCACGCTGACGACCATCGCGGCGTATGGATCGTTTGTAGCGGCGGAGCACTTCCATTTCTCGGGCGTGATCGCAGTCGTCGTGGCCGGTGTGCTCTGCGGCAATTACGGGGCGCGCGTCGGCATGACGCCTTCCACGCGGGTCGCCGTGCAAACGTTTTGGGAATACATGGCGTTTGCATTAAACTCGTTTGTGTTCCTGCTCATCGGCCTGGAGGTGCATCTCGATGCGTTGTTCGTTTCGTGGAAGGTGATTCTCGTCGCGTACCTGGTTGTTACCCTGGGACGGGGCCTGGTGATTTTCGCGGTGTCCGGTTTGCTTCGAAAGACCCGTGAGAAAATTCCGTGGCTGTGGAGCGTGGTCCTGACGTGGGGAGGGTTGCGTGGTGGGTTGCCCATGGTGCTGGTGCTGAGTCTGGCGAAGGAGTTCCCGCATCGGGACCTCCTGGTAACGATGACCTTCGGGGTGGTGATGATTTCTATACTGGTGCACGGCATAACCATCTCACCCCTGCTGCGATGGCTGGGAATCGTCAAAGGGCGTGAGCACCGGGAAGCGTACGAGTTCGCGCGCGGCAAATTGCAGGCCGCTAGCGCGGCGCTCGAAGAACTGGAGCGCATGTCGTACGTACATTTCTCCCACGACGAAGTGCGTACTGAGCTCAAGAATGAATACAAGAAACGGATAGATGCGGAGCAAGGGCGGATCGGTGCGTTAGAACTCGACCGCGCCGCGATTGCGGCTCAGGAATCGCAGTGGGCACGGCGACATCTGTTGCTGACGGAGAAAAACCACGTGATGGATTCTTTCCGGCAAGGCGTTCTCAATCAGGAGATTTACGAGAAGCTGCTGGCCGACATCGACGCCCGCCTGTTGCGGCTCGAATCTGGAGAAGAGGAAGAGACCACCAAAGAGCCGGACTCTCCCAAGAGCGGGGGTTAAACCGGCGGAAACGCGGGCGTTGGTGACTAAGCAGCATCCGACTCAAAAAGCCAGCGCAAAAGCGGAGAAAGGATATAGATAATGAAACCCAATGCCGGCCAGCCGAAGGCTCCCGGACCGGATCCGGGATCGAAGCCCAATGCGAAGGACGATTTGAAATCCCTGCCGATGCGGGAGGTGGAGAAAAAACTCGGGTCCTCGCCGGACGGCCTGACGCAAGCCGAAGCGCAGAAGCGGCTGACTCAATATGGGCCGAACGAGATTGAAGAGAAGAAGACCAACCTGTTCCTGAAGTTTCTCAGCTATTTTTGGGGACCCATTCCATGGATGATTGAAGCGGCGGTGATCCTCTCCGCAGTAGCCCGGCACTGGCCGGATTTTTTCATCATCCTCCTTTTGCTTCTCGCCAACTCTGTTGTCGGGTTTTGGGAAGAACGCGAGGCGGGTAACGCCATTGCTGCCCTGAAGGCCAAGCTGGCGGTCAAGGCCCGTGTGAAACGGGATGGAAAGTGGATCACTCCGCCGGCGCGCGAGCTGGTGCCGGGCGATGTCATTCGCATGCGTCTTGGCGACATTGTGCCGGCGGACGCGCGCCTGCTGGACGGCGACCCGGTGGAGGTGGATCAATCCGCCCTGACGGGAGAGTCGTTGCCCGCCGAGCGCAAAGCTGGCGAGGCGGTGTTTTCCGGCTCGATCATCCGTCGGGGTGAAATCGGCGCACTGGTCTATGCCACAGGTGCCAAAACCTACTTCGGCAAGACGGCGCAACTCGTGCAGGAGGCACACACCGCCAGCCATTTTCAAAAGGCGGTTTTGAAGATCGGAAATTATCTGATCATGCTGGCGGTGGCGTTGGTGGCGGTGATTATTGCCGTCGCGATCTTCCGCGGCGACCCGATCCTCACGACGCTGCAATTCGCCCTGGTGCTGACCGTGGCCGCGATCCCCGTAGCGATGCCGACGGTGTTGTCGGTGACGATGGCTGTCGGTGCACGTCTGCTCGCCAGGAAAAAGGCAATCGTGAGCAAGTTGGTGGCTATCGAGGAATTGGCGGGCGTGGACGTGTTGTGCGCGGACAAGACCGGCACCCTGACGCAGAACAAGCTGACGCTGGGCGATCCGTTCAGCGTGAACAATGTCCCCCCCGAGATGGTCATCCTCGATGGCGCGCTGGCGTCGCGTGCGGACAACAACGACACCATAGATCTGGCGGTGCTGGGCGGAGTGAAAGACAAGGATTCGCTGAAGGCTTATGATGTAGTCCATTTTCAGCCGTTCGACCCGGTGCATAAACGCACCGAGGCCACCATCAAATCAAAAGACGGAAAGGCGTTCAAAGTCACGAAGGGTGCGCCACAGGTGATTTTGGAATTGTCGGCAAATGCCGGCACGGTGAAGGTCGAGGTTGAGAAGGCGGTCAACGAATTTGCCGCGCGTGGCTTCCGCTCGTTGGGTGTGGCACGAGCTGATAACGACGGGCAATGGCAGTTTGTTGGCGTATTGCCCTTGTTCGATCCGCCACGGGAAGATGCCAAGGCAACGATCGCGACCGCGCTTGCTATGGGCGTGAAGGTCAAAATGGTAACGGGCGACGCGCTGGCCATCGCCAAGGAAACCGCCAAAAAGTTGGACATGGGCGCGAATATCCTCGATGCCCGGGGCCTGGGCGACTCCAAGAAGCAGGAGACCCCGGCGGTGGCCGAGTCTATTGAGAAGGCCGACGGGTTTGCGCAAGTGTTCCCCGAACACAAGTTTCACATTGTCGATGTCCTCCAAAAGCGCACCCACATTGTCGGCATGACGGGTGACGGGGTGAATGACGCCCCCGCGCTGAAGAAAGCCGACTGCGGGATCGCCGTTTCCGATGCAACGGATGCGGCGCGCGCGGCGGCGGCCATCGTGCTCTTGACCCCCGGCCTATCAGTGATTATTGACGCGATCAAGGAGAGCCGGAGAATTTTCCAGCGGATGAACAGCTACGCGATCTATCGGATTGCCGAAACGTTGCGCGTGCTGTTCTTCATGACGCTCGCGATCCTCGTATTTAACTTTTATCCATTGACGGCGGTGATGATCGTGATGCTGGCGTTGCTCAACGACGGCGCGATTCTGTCCATTGCCTATGACAACGTGCATTACAAGGATCAGCCCGAGGCCTGGAACATGCGCATGGTCCTAGGGATTTCCACGGTGCTGGGCGTCATCGGAGTCATTTCCGCCTTCGGATTGTTCTACCTTGGGGAGAATGTCTTTCATCTGGACCGAGCGCACATTCAGACGCTGATGTACTTGAAATTGTCCGTGGCCGGGCATCTGACGATCTTCCTGACGCGCACGCGCGGCCCGTTCTGGTCCATACGCCCCGCCCGGGTTCTGTGGATAGCGGTGCTCGGCACCCAAATCGTGGCGACATTGATCGCGGTCTATGGGCTGTTTATGACGCCCCTCGGGTGGGGTTGGGCACTGTTTGTTTGGGGTTATGCACTGGCGTGGTTCCTCCTGAACGATCGCCTGAAGCTGCTCGCCTATCGGGTTTTTGATCCGGTTAAGGCGAGAATATCGTCCGACGCGACTGCGCAGATCTCCAGGCGAGCCTATGAACTGTACGAGCAGCGGGGTCGCCAGGACGGTCGAGCAGTTCAGGACTGGGAGAAGGCGGAGCGGGAGATGAAGAAAAGAATAACCCGATGAATAATCAAATGCGAACGGCCGAACATGAATCCGGAGCCGGGCCGGCCCCCTCGAAAGGGCCAGGCACTGCGCCCCCCGACATCGCCTCCGCCTCTGTTCCCGACACGCTCGCGGCGCTCCGCGTGAACCCCGACACCGGGCTCACGCATGCGGAGGTGGACATACGCCGGAAGGAGCACGGCTACAACGAAGTGGCGGAAAAGAAGGCGCACCCGGTCCTCATGTTTCTCGGCAAGTTCTGGGGCCTCTCGGCATGGATGCTCGAACTGATCATGGTGCTGTCGGCGGTGCTCGGGAAATTCTCTGACCTCGCTGTGGTGGGCGGGCTGCTGATTATCAATGCCGTATTGAGTTTCATGCAGGAGCATCGGGCCGCCGGTGTCGTCGAGACGCTGCGGCGACGGTTGCAGGTCAGCGCGCGTGTCCGGCGCGAGGCGAGTTGGCAGGTCATCCCGGCCCGGGAGCTTGTCCCGGGCGACATCGTTCGTGTCCGGCCGGGCGACATTATTCCGGCGGATGTCAAGGTCCTGGCCGGAGTGCTAAGCGTCGACCAGTCGGCTCTCACCGGCGAGTCAAAGGACGCGAACAAGGCGCCCGGCGAAGTAGTCTCGTCGGGGTCGGTTGTCCGGAGGGGCGAGGGCAACGGCGTGGTCTTGCTGACCGGGGCGAAGACGTATTTTGGCCGCACCACCGAGCTGGTGCAGCAGGCGCGACCGAAACTCCATATCGAAGCGGTGGTGGCCAAGGTCGTCCGCTGGCTCTTCGTCATCGTCGGTTCGCTGCTGGGTGTCGTGATCGTGTTGTCGCTGATTCACGGCGCGCCGCTCCTGGAGATGGTTCCGCTCATCCTCGTTCTGTTGATGAGCGCAGTGCCGGTGGCCCTTCCTGCCATGTTTACAGTCAGTATGGCCGTCGGTTCGAAGGAGCTGGCGAAACGGGGCGTGTTGGTCACGCGCCTCAGCGCGGCGGAGGATGCCGCAACGATGGACGTGCTCTGCGTGGACAAGACAGGCACGATCACGATGAACCAATTGGCTGTCACCGGCGTGATTCCGCTGGAGCACGCGTCGGAATCCGACGTGCTGTTCGCCGGCGCGCTCGCGTCTCAAGAAGCCAACCAGGATCCGATTGACCTGGCATTCCTTGCCGCGGCAAAGGAGCGACACATTTTCGACAATCTTCCCAAGATCGCGCCGGTCTCCTTCGCGCCTTTTGATGCGAAAAACCGGCGGACGGAGGCCGTAGTCGAACAGAACGGACAGCGGCTGCGTGTGATGAAAGGCGCAGTGCGGACCGTTGCAGAGGCGTGTGGACTTCAGCCCCCGGCGGTGGAAGCGTTGGAGGCGCGGGTCAGCGAATCGGCGCTGAAGGGGTATCGGACGCTGGCGGTGGCGCGCGGCCCCGAGACGGGCACGCCCGTAGTACTCGGACTCGTGACGCTCTATGATCCCCCGCGGGCGGACGCCAGGCAACTTATCGCCGAACTCCGGGACTTGGGAGTGCCGGTGAAGATGCTCACTGGCGACGCGCTGGCAGTGGCCAGTGAAATCGCGCACGGAGTTGGCTTGCCCAACATCCGGCGCGTGGCGGATCTGAAGGCCGCAGGTGCTCAAGCCGGTAACGAGGCAGTGGACTTGTTGGCAGGTGCGGACGGTTTTGCCGAAGTGTATCCGGAGGATAAGTATATCGTTGTGCAGCACCTCCAGGCTGCTGGACATGTGACCGGGATGACCGGCGATGGCGTGAACGATGCACCGGCCCTCCGCCAGGCCGAGGTGGGAATCGCCGTCAGCACCGCCACCGACGTGGCCAAGGGCGCGGCCAGCGTCGTCCTGACCGAGGCGGGGTTGACGAACATCGTGGCACTGGTCGAGCAGGGGCGGACCATCTACCAGAGAATTCTGACCTGGATCATCAACAAGATCAGCCGGACGCTCCTGAAGGCGGCCTTCGTTGCCATTGCCTTCATGGTGACGGGGAAGTTTGTCGTCTCTGCCTTCGCGATGCTGCTGCTCGTTTTCGTGATGGATTTCGCGACGATCGCCCTGGCCACCGACCGCGTTCGTCCGTCCAAGAGGCCGGAAACGTGGGCCATCGGGGGCTTCATCAGGGTTTCCGTAGTCCTCGGCATCGCCATGGTGGCGGAAACGCTCTTGTTCCTGTGGATCGGCTGGTCGCGTTTTGGTTTGGCTACGGATAGCAATGCTCTCTGTACCTTCAGCTTTCTGACGCTGCTCTATTTTTGCGTTTTTTCCATTGTGTCCGTGCGAGAACGAGACTGGTTCTGGACGACGAAGCCCAGCAATACCTTCATGCTGTCGCTGATCGCAGGTGCGGTCGTGGGCACCGTGCTGACGTATGTGGGTCTGCCTGGACTCATGCCGTTGCCCTGGTGGCAGACGTTTGCCATACTTGCATATTCCGCTGTCGCGTGCCTCGGCGTGAATGAGGCCGTGAAGGTTGGAATGATCAAGTCGCGTGTTCTGATCGCCGCGGCCAGGAAACCGTCCGATTTGACCCCGCAGATCGCCAAGCGCGCCTATGAACTGTACGAGCAGCGGGGTCGCAAGGACGGTCGCGCCGTTCAGGATTGGGAGAAGGCGGAGCGAGAGATCCGGAGAGATGAACCCCATAAATAAACAGGCGTGCACATCGCGGCAGGCATGGCCGAAAGGATGAAGATGAAAATCGATTCCACCACTTTCCACACACCGCTCTGGGCGAAAATCGTGACCAAGAAGCAGCCTCAACAACGGTGTGAAATGGGCATGGTCGGCCTGGGCGTCATGGGGCGCAATCTCGTGCTGAACATGGCCGACCATGGCAGTTCGGTGGCAGGTTATGACAAAGACCAGGCCAAGGTCGACGCCCTGCGGAAGGAAGCGGCCGAGCGCAACGTCCGTAGCGCTACGAACATTGTCGATTTCATAGCACTGCTCCGCAAACCACGCGCAATAATGATGCTGGTGCCCGCCGGCCCTCCAGTGGATTCCGTCATCAAGGAATTGTTGCCGCACCTGGAGAAGGGCGACCTGATCATCGATGCCGGAAACTCCTACTTCAAAGATACCGATTTGCGTGCCCGCACTCTGACGGCGAATGGGATCCAGTTCCTCGGTGTGGGCGTGTCGGGCGGTGAAGAAGGCGCTCGTCACGGACCGAGCATCATGCCAGGCGGGTCGAAAGAGGCATACGAGCGGGTCCGTCCCGTCTTTGAAGCTGCCGCTGCGAAAGTCAACGGCGATCCGTGTGTGACCTGGCTGGGTCCTGGATCGGCCGGTCACTTCGTGAAGATGGTCCATAACGGTATCGAATACGGCGTCATGCAATTGATCGCCGAGACCTATGACCTGATGAAACGTGGTTTGGGCTTGAACGACGATGAGATGCATGAGGTCTACGCTTTATGGAATAAAGGCGAACTCAGCAGCTATCTTGTCGAAATCACCAGCCAGATTTTCTCCAAACAGGACGAGAAAACCGGCGAGCGGTTGATCGACGAAATCCTCGACGTGGCCAGACAGAAAGGCACGGGCATGTGGACGTCGCAGAGTGCGATGGAACTGCAGGTGCCGATCCCGGCGATCGACTTGGCCGTTGCGATGCGGGACTTGTCAGTGCTCGCGAAGGAGCGCGAACAGGCCAGCCCGATCTATCTGCGACCCATGCGTCGCTTTGCCGGTGATCAGAATTTACTTCTCGCGCAATTGGGCCGCGCACTCTTTACCGGGATGATTACCGTCTACGCACAAGGCATGGCTCTTTTGGCGGTTGCTTCTGAAAAGTACGAGTATCACCTCGATCTCGAAGCCGTGGTGCGGATATGGCGAGGCGGCTGCATCATCCGCGCTGCGTTGCTGGAGGACATCTGCGCGGCGTTTCACGCTAGGTGTGACCTGCCGAATTTGCTCCTCGATGCCAACTTGTCGCGCAAGGTCATGGAGCATCAAGAGGACCTGCGCCGGGTGGTATGCCAGGCGGCCGAGTCAGGTGTGCCGACACCGGGGTTGATGGTCTCGTTGAGCTATCTGGACGCCTATCGCAGCGCCTGGCTGCCGGCCAATCTCACCCAGGCCCAACGAGATTACTTCGGCGCACACACCTATGAGCGCATCGATGCTAAAGGCGTGTTTCACACCAAATGGGAGGCAGAATGAGCCAATCGGATCTTTTCCCGACCATCATCATGATTTTTGGCGGCGCGGGCGATCTGACCTGGCGCAAACTCATGCCGTCCTTATTCGATCTCCACCATGAGGGACGGATGCCTGAGAAATTTGCCATCATTGCCGTGGATCGCGTCCCCACGAGTGAGGCCAAGTTGCACAATCACTTTCTCGAAGGCGTAAAGCGGTTCTCGAGAAATGGGAAGGTGAAAAGCGCGGAGTGGAAGGATTTCTCCCGGCACGTCACCTATCACGAGGGAGATTTTAAGGACCCGATCACGTACTCAAAGTTGAAGGCGAGGTGCGAGCAACTGGACAAGGGGTGGAAAGTGAAAGCCGGCCACATTTTTCATCTGGCAACTCCCCCCGCGATGGTCGGGGTAATTCCCAGGCTCCTTGCCGACAACGGACTGAATCGGAATCGAGTGCGCGACCGTATTGTTGTGGAGAAGCCGATCGGTCATGATCTGGATTCTGCAAAGGAGATGAATCGTACGCTCAGGGAAAGCTTCCACGAGTCTCAGATCTTCCGCATCGATCATTACCTGGGCAAGGAGAC
>NZ_JBAVEJ010000216.1:0-8981 GCF_049587675.1 Sulfuricaulis sp.
GGCGCGCGACGTGCTGATGGCGCTGGGACACACGGAAGCCGAGGCAAACGAAGCCGTGCACCGGTTCCGCCAGCACGATGAGGCCTTGCTTGAACGCCAGCACAAAATTTATCACGACGAAGCTCAACTGATCGCTGCCGCGCGACAAGGCGCGGAGGAGCTTGAACGATTGTTTGAAGAAGACACCTCGTCAAGAGACAAATCATGATGGGCCGAATAATTCAGGCAAGGAGGAATAAACATGACCACGATCATCGGCTTATCCAGAAGTTTGCGGCGCGCCTCGTAACAACGCCGCCGTGCTGCGCACCGCCGCTGAACTGGCACCGGCCGGTTGCGCGATTCAAATCGAATCGATCAGGGAAATCCCGCTCTACGACGGCGACATGGAAGCCGAGCAAGGCATTCCGAGACCGGTGGCGACATTGAAAGACCGCGTTGCCGCCGCGGATGGCTGTTGCTGGTCACGCCCGAGCACAACAATTCCATTCCCGGTGTCTTCAAGAACGCCATCGATTGGCTGTCCCGTCCCGCGTCCGACATTAGCCGGGTGTTCGGTGGTAAACCGGTCGGGCTCATCGGCGTCACGCCCGGCGGCATGGGCACAGCATTTTCACAAACGGCATGGCTGCCGATCCTGCGCACGCTCGGCACCCGTCCCTTCTTCGGGAAAAACCTCTACATTCCCGGCGCCGGAAAAATATTCGACGAGCAAGGCTATCTCACGGACAACGAACTGCGCGAACGCCTGCGCGTTTATGTCGAACAGTTCGCGGCGTTTGTGGCGCGCTCTTAAACCACTGGGTTCAGTGGCAGGAAGCTGAACCAGGCGCAGCACGCAGACCTGCGCTATCTGTAGAAGATATGTTGGCCGATCCGCGCGACGGGTTTTTTGCCGCGGGCCCAGCTGGGCTTGATGTACGTGGCATGGTAATGCAGCGCGCCCGCGAGCGTCGGCGTATAACGCCCGTAGTAAACCGCTTCGGCGACTTCCCAGGCACGCCGGAAGGTCTCGTCCTCGAGCGACGGTCGTTCGTCCAGTTCGTTCCAGGAAAAGGCGCTCACGTAGCGATGGCGCAGCGAATCCCAGTTCTTCTGATTCACCACGCCGCAGACCGTGTCCGGGTAGCGGCCCGAGGCCACACGGTTCATGGTGACCTCGGCCACCGCGTATTGACCGGCCTCGGATTCACCGCGTGCCTCGAAGTACACGTTGAACGCAAGACAAGTCAGATTCTTCACATCGTCTTGCCTGGTGAAAGCCGAGTGCATGAAATAACCGAACGTGGTCACGACCAGGCCGATCACGAAGATAAAAATCAGCGGGCCCTTGTCCGTTGTGTACCAGTAAAGGCTTAGGCTCTGCCACCCGCGCAAAAGCGGTGAGGCGCGGCGATAAAAGCGGACCTTGAAAAAACGTTTCTTGCGCATGACTCCGGCGTCTCCCCACGCGGGGCCGGATGTAGTGTCCCCCGCCCCATCACCCTAAGCTAGGATTCCGTGGTCCACTCCGCCAGAACAGCGCGGACCAGTGGAACGGGCGCCCGGATCAATGGCGCGGCTTGCGTTGGAATCGACGGATTCAGCTAGGCGGGAACTTAAAGAGATAAGGGCAATTTTTTAATCACTCCGATCTCTCTCTTAGATAGCGAAGATCAGGCTTTGCCGGCCTTCGGGATGAAGCGCAGCGCCACCCCATTATTGCACCAGCGCTGACCGGTGGGCGGCGGACCGTCATCGAACACGTGCCCGTGATGGCCGCCGCAGCGTACGCAATGGTACTCGGTCCGCGTATATATCAGGAAGCCGTCCTTCTTCGTGGCAAAGGCGCCGGGAATGGCGGTGAAGAAACTCGGCCAGCCGGTCCCGCTGTCGTATTTCATCGCGGACGTAAACAGCGGCAGGCCACAGCCGGCGCACACGAAAACGCCCGGCCGCTTTTCATCGTTCAACGGGCTACTGCCAGCGCGCTCGGTGCCCTCTTCACGCAACACGTTATATTGCGCCGGGTTGAGAATCTTCTTCCACTCTTCGTTCGAGCGCTTGAGCGGTTCGGTCGTCAGCGCCACGTCGACGCCCGGCGCGAGAAAATCCTTCCAGTGCTTCTGCAATTCCTCCACGCTCACCGCGCCGCGTGCTGGCGCTGCCGCCCATCCGCGCCACACCGGCGCGACCAAGAGCGGCGCGGCCGCCAAGCCTTTCAGAAGATTTCGCCGTTTCATTGGACCTCCGATTGCAGAGCCTGCCGATGGCCCCACGGGTTGCTGATACGCTTTGTTTGACCGGATGACCGGGGCGGTGTTCACCTGATTGCTCCTACCACCTGCATCAGCCAAGTGGCTGAGTTTTTGAACTACCAATTTGCTACCAATTTTTCATTTGTTGGTAGTTCCCATTGCCTCCTCCATAGAGTCTGATAGTATTACGGTATTACTTCATTACTGTAAGCAGGGTGTTACCCCATGCAGCAGCTTTCCAAGCTCACCAGCAAATTCCAGGCGACGATCCCGCTCGCCATCCGCCGCAAACTGGGCCTCAAGCCCGGCGATGCGGTGGTTTTCGAAATCGAGAACGACGTTATCACGGTGCGGCGCGCCACGGCGCTCGACAGGGAGTACGCCAAATCCCTCGAGGGCACGCTGACCGAGTGGCTGTCGAAGGAAGACGAAGAGGCCTACCGTGGACTATGACCGCTTCGAGGTGGTCACCGTCCCGTTTCCCTTCACGGACAAGGCACAGGTAAAACGCCGGCCGGCTCTGGTGCTATCGAGCCATGCCGCTTTTGGCCGCAAGGTCGGTCACAGTGTCATGGCGATGATCACGAGTGCGCAGAACCCAGCATGGCCACTCGACGTGCCCATTTCTGATCTCGTCGCCGCCGGTCTTCCGGCTCCCTCGGTCGTACGCATGAAGCTCTTTACTCTCGACCATCGCTTCATCATTACCAAGCGCGGAGAGCTTTCAGAAAAAGACCGGAGGGCGGTAAGCCGTGCGCTGAAATCGGCGCTTGATCTATGAGGGCGCCGTCCTCGCCTACCGAGTTACGTACGCAGCCAAACCCACTCAAGCACTCGACCGGTCAACCAGAACCGTCCTGCCGCCCTGCGCGAGAAAATCCTTCCAGTTCTTCTGTAACTCCTCCACGCTCGCCGCGCCACGCGCTGGCGCTGCCGCCCATCCACGCCACATCGGCGCGATCAAGAGGGGGTGACGTCGCTGGGAAACTGGAAGATCCGACTCACAAAAATAGTAGATTGTGTCTATTACCTCTTGGCCACTGCATATTGTCGTTATATCTTCTTTGATCTTCCCTTTTATCTTTTGCTCAAGGGAACATGCGAACACAAGTTCCTTGTCTCCAGCAATTCCTAAAAAAGAAGACGTAGCAATCGGTGTGGAAGCCAGATAGGTCCTATAAGTTTCGAAATCTCGTCCTTGATCATCACCAGCACCCACTGGGCCGGTTGCTGGCAAAATGTTTTCGCAGATCCGAAGTCGCGCGAACTGCCTGGTAAGGTGTTCAAACTCGTGATGCTTGTTAGCTGTTCGCAGTTCAGCAAGCTGGAAACGAATATAATTGGCTAGTTCTAAAATCGTTTTCACGACGTACCATGTGAGTTTTGGTTAGGAACCAAATTCCGTTTGCGCTCGTAACCCGGTAGAGTATGCCCCATGTCCTCCGTCGTGCAAATCACAGGTCTGCGCAAACAATACAACGGCCGTGAGGTCGTGCGCGGGATCGATCTCAACGTATCAGCCGGGCGCTGCTTCGGCCTGCTCGGGCCGAACGGGGCGGGCAAGACCACCACGCTGCGGTTGCTACTCGGCCAGTCGCCGGTGAGCGGCGGCGAGATACGCGTTTTCGGCCTGCCGATCCCGCAGGCGGGACGCGAGGTGCGCGCGCGCACCGGCGTCGTGCCGCAGGCGGACAACCTCGACCCCGATTTCACCGTCGCGGAAAACCTGCGCGTCTACGGCCGCTATTTCGGCATTCCGAACGCGACGCTGGATGCGCGCATCCGCGAGCTGCTGGCGTTCGTCGATCTCATGGACCGCGCGGATGCGCGCATCGCGACGCTTTCCGGCGGCATGAAGCGGCGTCTGACCTTCGCCCGCGCGCTGGTCAACGATCCCGAACTCGTTGTGCTGGATGAACCGACCACCGGGCTCGATCCGCAGGTGCGGCATATGATCTGGGGGCGGCTGCGCGATCTGCGCCAGGCCGGCAAGACGCTGTTGCTCACCACGCATTACATGGAAGAGGCCGAGCGCCTGTGCGATGAGCTGATCATCATGGACCAGGGGCGGATACTGGAACAGGGCACGCCGGCGGCGCTGATCAAGAAACACGCGGAACCGGAAGTGATCGAGGTGCGCGGCGAGGAGCAACTCGCGCGCCAGGCGCTGGCGTCCGCTGGCGAGGGGCGCTTCGAGGCTGTGGGCGATACCTATTACTACTACACGCGCGACGCTCGCGCCGTGGTCAAGCGCCTGGAGGGCATATCACAGCTTACGTTCCTGCACCGGCCGGCGAATTTGGAGGACGTGTTTCTGAAACTTACGGGAAGGGAGTTGAGGGATTGAAAGAATTAATGTGTGAATCTATTTTTCAAAACCTGGGCCCCCGCCTTCGCGGGGGTGACAACCAAAAAAGATTGGTCCTTGGAGTGACAACCAAGAAGGAAGAATTTTTTAGATAGGTTTCGATCATGGTGAATCTTTTTCTTCCGCGCTTTCAGGACGCCGCGCTCGCGGTGTGGCGGCGCAACACGCTGGTGTGGCGCAAGCTCATGCTGCCCAGCATTCTGATTAATTTCGGCGAGCCGTTCCTGTATCTGCTCGGCCTCGGCTACGGCCTCGGGCTGTTCATCGGCGAGATGATGCACATGCCCTACCTCACCTTCCTCGCCTCCGGCATTCTCGCGTCGTCCGCCATGAACACGGCCAGCTTCGAAGCGATGTTCTCGGTGTACACGCGCATGATTCCGCAGAAGACTTACGAGGCGATCCTCACCACGCCGCTCGAAGTGCAGGACATTCTCGCGGGCGAGATGCTGTGGTGCGCGACCAAGTGCGTCATCAGCGGCACGGCGATCCTGATCGTGGCGGCGTTTCTCGGTGCGGTGCACACCTGGCACGCGCTGTGGGTGCCGCCGGTGCTGTTCCTGATCGGCCTGTGTTTCTCGGGCATGGGGCTGATCATGAGCGCGCTCGCGCCAGGGTACGACTTTTTCAACTATTACGTCACGCTCGTGCTCACGCCGATGTTCATCCTCTCGGGCGTGTTTTATCCGGTGACTTCGCTGCCGGTGGCGTTACAATCGCTGGTGCAGCTGCTGCCGCTGGCACATGCCGTTGACCTGATCCGGCCGCTGGTGGCGGGGTTGCCGCTCAGCAACGTAGTGCTGCATCTGGCGGTGCTCGCGGGCTATGGCATCGTGGGTTACCTGATCGCGGTGCGGCTGACGCGCAAGCGGTTGCTGGTGTAGCGAAGGCGAAGATTATGGTGCGCAACGCTCCGCGTTACGCGACTGTAAAAAGCCTGGATGCCCGCCTCCGCGGTCATGACAATCAAAGGGGGCTCCGCCGAAGCCTGCCCTCGAATGGGGTAGTCGGGGGCGGGCAAGACGACCCTTTAAGTGACGGGAAACCGCCTATGCCTTATGCCGATATTTCCGATCTGCCGGCATCGGTGAGGAGCCATCTGCCGGCGCACGCACAGGAGATTTACCTCGCGGCGTTCAACAACGCCTGGGAGGAATACGCGAGCCGTGAGGATCGCGAGGTGGTCGCGCACAAGGTCGCGTGGTCGGCAGTGAAGAAACAGTATGTGAAAATCGGAAAGGAATGGGTGGAAAAATAAACGCATGGACATCCGCAACGAAATCCCCGCGCACGACATCGAGCGCTTCCACATCAAGGCGCTGGAATTTTCCTCCGCGGCGCGTTCGCTGGTGCTGTCAATGCTGGCAGCCGGGTTCGAGGTGAAACGCAAGCCCGACAACAGCTTCGTCACCAGTGTCGACCTGAAAGTGGAAGCGCACCTGCGCGAACTGATTCACCTGCATTTTCCCGATCACGGCATCATCGGCGAGGAATACCCGCCCGCGAACCCGCAGGCGGCGTATCAGTGGATCATGGACCCGATCGACGGCACCGAGGACTTCGTCCAGCACCTGCCCACCTTCGGCAGCATTCTCGCGCTGCACTACCGTGGCGAGCCGGTCGTGGGGGTTATCGACCATCCGGTGCTGGATATGCGGGTGAGCGCGGCCTTCGGCCTCGGCGCCCATTACAACGGCCGACACGTGACGCTCACCGACCTCGATCCCGCCGCCATCGACGGGACCGAACGCGTGATGCTCCCGGCACGCGCCAACTTCATCAAATACAGCGACGACGGACACCTGTTCGACGCTTTGACCCGCGCGCATCCGAACCACCGCATCTACCGCAGCTGCTTTGCCCACGCCTGCGCGGTCACGGGGCAAGCCGACGCCACAGTCGACTACGGCAACCCCATCTGGGACTTCGCCGCGAGCCGGATTCTCATCGAGGAAGCCGGCGGCAAATTCACCGTGGTCCGCACCTGGGATGTCCCGTCGCTGGGCTGGGTCTATGGATCGGTCTTCGGCAAACCCACCCTGGTGGATCGTCTGGTGAAACATTTCAAGAAGGAGCGTTAGCCCTCATGCCGATGCAACTCAATATATTGTTATTTTTTCTCTCAACAGTTACATTATGTTAAAGAAATGACGTTGAAAATCCCCGAACCCCCTAGGAGTGCATTATTGGTTGCCGGCGAATTTCCTGCCGTCGACGCGGGTCTGTCACGCGCCATGGCGCGACACCAAGAGCATCTCAAGAACCATCCGGATGGCGCTCAGCTGCTTCATTTGATCAACAACGCCCTTCTGAACTGCCAGCAGCGCGGTTACGTCAATGCCTCCTGCATCGCCCACCTGCATGACCTGCTGCTGGCCTTCGCCCGGGACACTTCGCGACCATCCCCGATCCGCATCCGGGCGCGGCTGATTCAGCAGCATCTGGCCCTGTATCTGCAGCCGGGTCGCGCCGCTCCGGTAAAATCCGCGAAGCCGCCAGAGCCGTTTCCGGCCACGCCCGAACCGGTGCCCGCGGCGGCCCAACCCAGGATGGCATCGCCCACGAAACCAGAGGCGAAACTGATCCCTCATCCCACAGTCACTTCCCATTCCACGGAGAACGCGGTCATGGAAAACCAGGGCGTGCTCGAATCGAAACCGGCATTGGCGATGGAAGCTCCTGAAACGCACCGTCCCGCCAGTGAAGGCGCCAACCAGAACCTGAATCAGCTGCGTCAGATGGTGACGAACAGCATGGACGAGCTGATGCGCGAACGCGAGACGCTTTCGCAAAAGCTGTCGGACGCCAACACCTATCTCAAGATGATCGAGGCCGAGCGCGAACAGCTGCGGACCGATCTCAACATGGCGCGCAAGCGTGCCCGGACCGGCGATAAGCCCCCCAAGAAAGCCCTCGGCCTGCCAAAGCGCGATGTGCTGCTGCGACAGATCGAATCCGAAGTCGAGCGCGTGAAGCGGCACGGCAATCCGCTGGCGCTGGCGCTGATCGACATCGACAGTCCCGAGACCGTTAACGACACTGAGGGACAGGAGGTCGCGAACGCGGCGCGGCAACTTTATGCCAACGAAATCCTGCGCGGCTTCCGCAGCTACGACATGGTGGCGCACTACAACAAGGATGAGTTCGCTGTGCTGCTGCCCAGCACCGACCGCGAAGACGCCATGCGTGCACTGGAAAAGGTACGCAAGCGCGCCAAGGAATCGCATTTCAGCTTCAAGGGGCGCAGTTACCCCCTGCCCGGGTTCGGCGGCGTGCTCACGTTCTATTCGCCTGGCGAAGAGCCGCGGCAGATGCTGCGGCGTGCCGACGAGGCCCTGGTCAATCTCAAGCTCAAGGGTCAACGCCAAGTCGTGGTCGTCTAGCTGGTCTCTGTCCAGCTCAATAAGCTTTTGTTTCGGGGCAGCTTTTAACGCTGTCGCCGCCAATAACCCCATCTCCAACAAGGCTAAAGCCGGCGTTCACTCATGCCGCGGCCCGGATGCATATCTTTGATATATCCTTCTGCGAACGTTAGGCTTTAGCGACGGTCAGTGTGTAGAGGATAAATTTTCACGGAGAGGAACATGGAAAAAGCAACTTTCGGCGCAGGATGTTTTTGGGGCGTGGAAGCGACTTTCCGGAGCATTCCCGGCGTGGTTTCCACCCTGGTCGGCTACTGCGGCGGCAAAACCGACAATCCGACATACCAGGACGTCTGCGCGGACACCACCGGCCACGCCGAAGTGGTGGAAATCACGTTCGATCCCGCGCAGCTGCCCTATGAGCAATTACTCGAGACGTTCTGGAAATTGCACGACCCCACGACGCCCAACCGTCAGGGACCGGACGTCGGATCGCAATATCGTTCGGTGATTTTCTTTCACTCGCCGGCTCAGGAAGCGGCAGCACGCACGGCCAAGGAACGGCTCGATAAATCCGGCAAGTTCCGCAATCCTGTCGTTACGCAGATCGTCCCGGCCGCACCGTTTTACAAGGCCGAGGATTATCACCAGCGCTACCTGGAGAAACGCGGACTCGCGAGCTGTCACATCTGAGCCAGTAACTCCCCTTCAAAAAAGCACAAAATCGCCTGGAGCGATTTTGCCCGCGCCGTCCTTGGCGCGGGCCCTTCGGGCCATCCCCATGGGATGTCCACAAAATCGTTCCGGACGATTTTGTGGACAGCGGAGCGTAGCGAGAAGTGGTGCAGGGATGCACCGTTAACGGAGCAAAGACCGCCCGGTGGCCCGAGCCGCTACGCGGCGTGGGTGAGCTCCAGGGATGGGGCGAACAAAACCCCGCAGACGCGGGGTTTTGAATTTCCGGATACCGGTACGCGCGCTCAGGCGGCAGTTTCTTCGGATTCCACCGTGGGC
>NZ_JBAVEJ010000217.1:0-3741 GCF_049587675.1 Sulfuricaulis sp.
ATGTACATACGATCTGCATTTTCAATCAGAGGGTGGATTTCCCTTGTCCAATACATGGCTCCGTCACGGGTCATCAGAGCTGTCGCCTGTCGTGCATATAAGCACGCGCGCTTGTGTGTGCTGGCTCATGAACACCAGAAACGGCGGGTGCGTCTTGAAATCACCATGGAATTGGCATCCCTGTCGGGATGGGTGGAAAGGAAACTTCCGGGAGAGACATGAAGAAAGTGACTCAGGCTGAAGCAGTAACTCTGCCGGCGGTATTTGCCGAAGCAAAGGCGGCGTTCTCTCAGGGAAGGAACACCGATGCTATCAGACTGGCGCGCGCGGCAACCCGAGAGGCACCGCTTTCCGCGGAATGCATGACCTTTCTTGGATGTATGCTGGGAGAATCCGGGCAGACATCCGAGGCCATGACAGTTCTGGAACGGGCCGCGGCGATGGCGCCGGACAAACCGGAGCCCTGGCGACAGATGGGCCGCGTGCTCTCCCAGTTTGCGAAGGGCGGCAACCGCGCGCAGGCTGAGCGGTATTTCTGCAAGGCGGCGACCCTCGCGCCGGATCAGGAAATCTATCAAACGAGTTATGGCGAGTGTTTAGTGACCTTGGGTCGCTATGATAAGGCCATTGAAGTATTCCAGCGGTCCCTGGCGCTGGATCCGGAAAGCCCGCTCGCGATCGGCGGGCTGGCGGCCGCACTGGAGCGATCAGGACAGTTCGAGCGCGCGCGGGATATTCTTCGCCCACTGCTCGACCGGGGAAACCGCCATCCGCAGTTGGTCATCGCATTCGCAGCCGTGGCGCGGCACACCGGCGAGGAAACACCCGCCCTGGAACTGATCGAAGAGGCACTCAACGAATCTCCCCCCGTCAACGGGCGCATTGGTCTGCACTTTGCCGCCGGCGATCTGCTGGACCGCATGAAGCGCTACGATCAGGCTTTCAGGCATTATGAGCAGGCCAATGCCCTATCCGGGTATGTTTATGACCCGGTGGTGGCGGAACGCGAGCTGCAACGGCTCATTTCATTTTTTTCCGCGCAAGCACAGGCCCGTCGCCCGCGGGCCAGTAATCGCTCGGAGTTGCCGGTGTTCATCGTGGGCATGACGCGCTCTGGAACCACGCTGGTGGAACAGATCCTCGCCAGCCACCCCGAGGTGCGGGCCGGCGGCGAACTCGAGGTCATACCGGGGATCATCAGCGATCTCCCCAGGCTGATGGGCGATCCGGCGCCTTTCCCGGAATGTCTGGGCGCGCTCACGCGACGCAATATCGAACAGCCCGCGCGACGTTACATCGCGGCGCTCGCAGAGATCGGGCAGGGGGCGACGCGCGTCACCGACAAGCTGCCGCATAATTTTTTGAGCCTCGGACTCATCGACCTGCTACTGCCGTCGGCACGCGTCATCCACTGCGTTCGTGATCCGGTGGACACCTGTCTTTCCAACTATTTCAAACGGATGAGCGCCAACCATCCCTACACTGCAAATCTGGAGCATTTGGGACATTACTACCGGGTTTACCAGCGATTGATGACGCACTGGCGGTCGGTATTGCGTATCAGGATGCACGAGGTTCGATATGAAGCACTGGTTTCCGAACCCGAGACGGAGATTCGCCGACTGCTCGATTTTTGCGGCCTTCCCTGGGATCAACGCTGCCTGAGTTTCCACGAGAACCGTAGGTCGGTCGCGACCCCCAGCTATGACCAGGTCCGCCGGCCAATTTATAATCAATCGGTGCAGCGCTGGCGGCACTACGAGGCACACTTGGGGCCGTTGTTGCGGGCATTGGGTTTATGAAGAAAATAATGTTGGTGCACCCGGTCGGCTCGCTCGAAATCAACCCCAACCTGATCGGTATCGTCGAGGCTCTGTGCGCACGCGGTTATGGTGTTGATTACTACTGCGCCCGCTCGCGCGAGTTCAGGCAAAACTATCAGCATCCGTCATTCCGGTATATCTATCTGGAGGGGAACCAGGTTCATCTGGCGGACAGGTGTGATCTCGTGATAGGTGTTGATCGGGTGGGCGTGGCCATGGCGGCGAAAGTCTCGGCTGCTCTGCGTGTGCCGTATGGATTGATCTCCTACGAGCTCGCGTTCTCCTCCGAAGTGGGTTCTCTGGGGAAACGCCCCGAGATCGAAGCCTGCCGAGGAATCAGTTTTGCCGTCTGCCAGGACCGGGTGCGCTCGCAGCATCTGGCCAACGAGAACCATATTCCGCTTGAGAGAATCATCGACATACCCGTGGCCGCGGCGGGCACCCGGCCACGGGTCCGGTCCAAGGCTCTGCACAAGGCTTTGGGCCTGTCTTCGGATAAAAAAATCATGCTTTATACGGGCAGCTTGGCCCAGCCATGGACGATGGTTGACGAACTGGTCGAGAACACCCGGAGCTGGGGCGGAAATTGGGTGCTCGTGCTTCACTATTCCAGCATGGCGCAGAAATTTCTGGAGTTGAAGGCGCGTCATCCCGGAGCCGACAGAATGCTGGCGTCTCCGTGGACTGATTTGCCATTCGATGGCTTGATGGACATTATGGGGAGCGCTGATCTGGGTGTTGCCTTGTATCGTCCCGTATTTACGGATCCCGAGGATGGACTCAACATGGAGTATCTGGGACTGTCCTCCGGCAAGACGATTACTTATCTCCGGCATGCCCTTCCCGTCGTGGTCAACGATCACGGCATTATGGGAGATTATGTCGAGAACCGTGGTCTAGGTTTCCGCATCCGCGTCCTTGAAGATCTGCCCGCGGCCTTGGGGAAGCTGGACGATCAGACCCTGGAAAAGTGGAGCGTTGAATGCCATCGTTTTTATTCGGAAGTCCTGGACCTGGACATGCGCATTTCCCCGCTCCTCGATACGATCGAAGGACTGATCGGAAAATAAATTTATGACCGAACTTTCGGTTATCATCTCCACGCAAGATCGCAGCGCGATAGTGCGTCGCGCGCTCCAGTCAATCGTCGATCAGGATTTTCCTCGTGAACGGTATGAGGTGTTGGTGATCGATAATGTTTCCACCGATGACACACGGTCGGTGGTCAACGAAGACATCGAAAGAATTGGCTCGCGTTGCAACGTCCGGTATGTCTACGAAGCCATTCCCGGGGCCACTCCTGCCCGTCACCGAGGCGCAACGGAGGCGCATGGCGCAATCCTGGTTTACATAGACGACGACATTGTTGCGGACCGGGGTTTCCTGGCATCGATCAGCGATGCATTTTCCGATCCTTCCGTGCACTTGGTCGGAGGAAAGAATCTGCCGAATTATGCTGCGCCTCCGCCAGCCTGGGTCGATCAGTTGTGGCAACGCGGACCTGATTATGCGTTCTGCATCGACTACAGTCTTTCTGATCACGGGGACCGGCGCCGCGAGATCGATCCCGATCATGTCTGGACGCTCAATTTCTCGATTCGCCGGGACACACTGATGCGCCTCGGAGGGTTTCACCCTGATCTAGTGCCGAGACGTTATCAACGCTACCAGGGAGACGGTGAAACCGGGCTGACCATGAAACTCAAGGAACAGGGGCTGAAGGCGATCTACGAGCCCGGCGCGCTGGTCCACCATCTGGTCGCGGCGGAACGGCTAAATATGGAGTACCTGGAGAAGCGGCGTTTTTTCCAGGGTGTATGCGCTTCCTATACCTCAATCCGTAAAACGCGCAAAACGGGATACATGATTGCGCCACCTTCCCTTTACCCGCTCACACAACAGGAGATCCTGGCATACC
>NZ_JBAVEJ010000218.1:0-3412 GCF_049587675.1 Sulfuricaulis sp.
CGGCCGTCCTCGTCAAGTTTATCGAGACGCTCGCCGGCGAGCGTGACTTCGCCTTGCGTCGGGGAATCGAGCCCGGCCAGCAGGCCGAGCAGGGTGGACTTGCCCGAACCCGAAACGCCGATGATCGCAACGCGTTCACCGGCCTTGATCTCGAGATTCACTCCCGACAAGATGTCGAGAGCACCTTCGGCGGTATCGACCCGCTTCGAGAGCTGGGTGGCGGAGACTATGTTTCCATTTGGATATTCAGGCATGCGTCGATTCTTTCTGACAGTAGTGTTATTGCTCGGGCTGGCGCCGTTGCCCGCCGCCGCACGCACCTTGCTCGTGGTCGGTGACAGCCTGAGCGCCGCTTACGGCGTGGACGTGGGCTCCGGCTGGGTGGCGCTGCTGGGCAAGCGCCTTGATCGGCAAAAGTACGATTACCAGATCGTCAACGCCAGCATCAGTGGCGACACCACGGCGAACGGTCTCGCGCGTTTGCCCAAGCTTCTCGCCGCGCACCAGCCGGCGATCGTCATCATCGAACTCGGCGGTAACGACGGCCTGCGCGGACTCGCGCTCGACCAGATGAAACATAACATCACCGCGATGGTCACGAAAGCCAAGGCCCGGCAGGCACGGGTGCTGCTGGTCGGCATGCGGCTCCCGCCCAATTACGGCAATTACTATACGGAAAGGTTCCGGCGCATTTACCGGGAAGTCGCGGCCGAACAGCAGGTGGGTTTGGCGCCGTTTCTTCTCGACGGCATTGCCACCAACCCTATGCTCATGCAGCCGGACGGAATACATGCCAACGCAAAAGCGCAGCAGAAGATGCTGGAGAATGTCTGGCCGCATTTACGGCCCTTACTCTAACCGGAAACGCCGATGGTCTATATTTTCCTTGATGCTCGAAAATCCCTTCAAAGCCTCGGTTCTGGCCCTGATCAAAACCTCTCCCATGGGCTTGAGCGAATATGACCTGATACAACGCTTGCAAGAACACGACGCCGCATTCGTCTTCGATGGCGAGAACCCGAACCTCGTTCTTTTCCGCAAGCATTTCCTGGTGATGAACGCGTTGTACCAGTTGCAGATGGAGTTGTTCGCGCAGGGAATGTATCTTTCGATATCGCCCCTCGATATTCGTCTGGAACCAGTGGAGAGTTTGGCGGTTTCGGCGCTGCCGACCGATAACGCGGCGGCGCCGTTGCGCGCGTATTACCTCGACTGGGAAAACTTCAGCCAGACCAGCCACGCGGATGTCGAATTCATGCTCAACCGTTTCACGGAGCGATATCTGGCGATCGACGAACGTCTGGAGGCGCTGCAAACCCTGGAGCTGTCCGCCGATGCGCCGTGGGAAACCATCAAGCAGGCGTACCGGCGGTTGGCGGCGCAACATCATCCGGACAAGGGAGGCGACCCGGCGCGGTTTCGCGCGATTCGCGGTGCCTATGAAATTCTGATGCGCTGTTATGGAGTTTAAAAAAGCTGCGGCGGCTGGCAGGCCTGCACTATAGTTGACTAATTAAGTCGACTATTGCATGATACCGCTCAGTACCATTAAACGAGAGGATTGATTATGGAAATTCCACAACGCGACGGCGACGGGTATCTCATTGAACGCGACGCGTGGACGCCGGAGATTGCCCGGGCTATGGCGGACGCCGATGGTCTGGCGCTGAATGAGGTCAAGTGGACGCATATCACCAAGGCGCGTGAATATTATGAAGCTTTCGGTGTCGTGCCGCCGATCCGGAAATTCGCCAAGTATGTCGAGGCCGATCAGAAGGAGATGTTCAAACTCTGGATGACGGGCCCCATGAAACCCATCACCAAGTACGGCGGATTGCCCAAACCTACCGGCTGCGTTTGATTCACCGCGGCGCTTTTCCGCTATTACCGCGGTAATGCCCAACGAGGCCAGGACACGCATGTGTCCTGGCCTTTTCTTTTATAAAATTGGATGACCATGATCGATCTCTATTAATGGATATTGATTGATCGAGGGAGAGTTTGCTCTTGTTTCGACCACCGACTCTTTGAAATAAAGTCAAGGCATATGCTCAAAGAGTACTCACTTGAGCAGCCAAGTTTTCATCTAAGTTTAATCCCCGCTATAGGCCAGCTTCAGCAAGAGCGAACCCCCCCAACCTGACGCGACCTGAAGTCCGGAGCGTGGCTATTCTTGGCCAATGACGATGTCAAAACTGGTGGGCGGGACCCGCCGCAGGAATCAGGGCGGCAGCTGCACACACCGGTCATGCCGGCAAAAAATCATGGAAAATGGCCATGATTTGGCTGTGTATCCAGCTGGCATCGGGTCAAGGGGCGGATTGGCGATTATTCGATACCGGTGATGTGGCATTTTTTACTACAACATCTATATGTAATTAGGGTGTATCCGGATTATTGAAAACTTACCAGGAAACTCATTTATGAAGAAAAAGTTGATAGGCATTTTGTGCGTTAGCCTGGCCGGACAGGTTCTCCCTGCCATGGCAGCGACCAGTATCGAGGGGATTTCCATCAGTGGTTTCTTGACCGCCGGTACGACCTATGCGGACAAGCAGTTGCTCACTGCCGCACCACCCGGCACCATGGCCACCAAGGCCGTGTCCCAGGATGGGAACATCCAAAATACACCTGACTTTTCGACCGATTCACGCCTGGGCTTGCAGATTTCGGCCAAGGTGAATCCTGACATTTCGGTGACCGGGCAGCTGCTCGCCAAGGCGAACAAAGATAACTCCAATGTTGAGGCCGACTGGGCGTTTGTCAGTTACCGCGTGAATGAACCAATCAGTATCCGTGCCGGCAAGATCAAATTTCCGACCTTTTTGATCTCGGATTATTACGAGGTCGGTTATGCCTATCCCTGGATCCGCCCGCCGCAGGAAGTGTACTACTCCAATCCCATTACCACCCTGAACGGTGTAGACGTCCTGGCGAAACTCCGGCTCGGTGACATGACCCTGCTGTTCCAGCCATACTACGGCGTGAGCCGTGGTGCCCAAGCCTTGGTGCCCCAGGAGGTATACCCGTTATTTCCATTGTTAGGGCAGCCTCAACCTCCATCCGGTAGTGTCGCTTATACAGACTTCACGGCTGATGCCCTGCATGGTTTCAACCTGAGCCTGAGCTCGGATATTTTCACCGTGCGTTACGGCACCTTGCAGACAAAAGTGAACGCGAGTGCCTTTGGCGTGTTCCAGGATACCGCGAAGTTCACGAGCATCGGCGGCAGCATGGACTGGAACAATGTTGTGCTGTATTCGGAGGGCTTCAAACGCGAGATTGACGGAATGGCGAACCTTGCTTTTCCCAATCAAAAAGGCTGGTACACGACACTGGGCTACCGTTTCGGCAAGTGGTTACCGCTATATACGACCGCACGGCTCTCAGATAACGATAACCCAACGAACTT
>NZ_JBAVEJ010000219.1:0-1792 GCF_049587675.1 Sulfuricaulis sp.
CGGCTTGGGCGCGCTCACGGGGAAACGTCTCGAGGTGCGTGACCACCGCCTGCACGGTGCGCAGCTGACTGAGCACGTCGTCGCAGCCGAAGACCTCGCGCACGTAGGCCACGACGTCGTCGCCTAGGCGCTCGGCCCGGTCGATCCAGAAGCTCTGGCTGCGATAGCGCAACGGGCTACGGTGATCGGGTAAGTACTGATCGTAGACCTCGGGCGGAACGGGCTTGTTGCGCTGGTGAGTGGCCACGCGGGTGTCCTCCCAGTACACCGCAATGGTCTTCGGCGTGGCTTGCACCCACACCCGCTTCCCCATGAGCCGCCACGGCACCGGATACAGCCGCCGCTCGAACTCGATCTGTGAGTCGGTGTGCACCGTGACCGGCTTCCACTGCACGCACTCGAAGGGCGTGGGCGGCAGGGCCCGCAGGTGTGCGCGCTCGATCTCGAACCGCTCGAGGGGCCGTTGGTGGGTAGTGCCGTGCAGCCGCTGCCCGGCGATCTCTGCGGTCCACGCGTCCAGACGGCGATTAGCGTCGTGGATGTCGGCGAAGTCCCGCGGGGCAAAGAAATTTCGCTTCACATATTTCACGCCAGACTCCACCGCACCTTTCTTTTCTGGGCTGTACGGCGGCGCCGGATCGATCTTGAAGCCGTAGTGGCGGGCCAGCTCACGGTAGCTGCGATTGAGCGCCGGCTGCTCGGCGAAACCGAACGCCGCGCGCACCACCGCGGCTTTGAGATTGTCGGGGACCACGGTCGCGACCACGCCACCGAAGTGTGCGAAGGCCTCAACGTGCAGCGCCATCCAGGTCGGCACGCGCTGGTCGAAGACCACGCGCGCGAACAGGTGGCGGCTATAGGTCAGCACCATCACAAACACCCACGCCTTACGCAGCACGCCGTGCGCGGGATCGTAGAGTTTGCCGACGTAGCCGAAGTCGACCTGTGCAATCTCGCCCGGCGCGCTGACCACGGGGATGGCGATGTCCGTGGCTTCGACCGGCGTATCACCGCGCAGCCGCGCGTACAGGCGCTTGATCGCCGACAGGCTGCCGGCGAACTCCTTGTGCTCCAAGCGCAAACAATCGTAGATCGCTTGCGGGGTCGCCTCCTTGGCCATCATGGCTTGCACCGTCTCGCTCCAGCGCTCGACCGACGAGGTCTGCTGCGGCGTCCGTTTCTCCCCCACGTGCTTGGCCACTGCCGCCCGCAGCTCCGCGAGCTCGGGCAGCGCATCGGCCGCTCCCGCCAACAGGCCCTCGTCGGCGAGGATCTCCCGGTACTGCCGTTCGGTGTTCGGGCTGATCCCCAACAGCCGGGCAACCTCTCGACACCCCGTTCCCATTCGGTGCAAGCGCACCAACTCCTGTAACTGGTCCATCTCCGTTCTCGTCTGACTCACTGCGTCCTCCTGTGACACGAAATCTCCGAAGGATCGCAGATACACCTCCGCCGTTGCGACCGAGCCGGGGTGCGCCCCCACCCGCTCGCGGTCAGTTTGGCCGAGCTGAATTGTGGTCAGCTTGGCCGATCTCTATGTGGTCAGTTTCGCCGAGCCAGCCGTGGTCAGTTTGGCCGATCTCGCCGTGGTCAGCATGGCCGAACTCATCGCGGTCAGTTTCGGTGAACTCACCGCGGTCTTATAGCCCGGTCTCTTACAGTCCACGCCGCCGGATGACGGAAAAACCCTTTTACGTTAGCGGGAAAGAGAACCGGAATGCTTGCCGGAACGTATTCGAAGAAGGAGTTATGACATGGCGAAAAGACGGTGGGCGTTGACAGTGTTCTTTAT
>NZ_JBAVEJ010000220.1:0-47461 GCF_049587675.1 Sulfuricaulis sp.
CTGATTGACCCCAGCCGTCAGGCGCGCATTCTGCACCAGGCTGCTCATGCCCGCGGCGCTAACTCCCAGTACACTCGCCACCGCCGAAGTGATGATCAGCTCGTAAAGCGAATAACCAGACTGCTTCAGGCGATACCTGGAGCTTGATAGCAGAAATAATGATCCGGGCAAATAACGATTTACCCCATCCATCCTGTTATTTTTGTTGACGCCGCTATCCCGCGACGTTTTTAATCTTGGGTTTAGCAGCCAGTTATTTTCAAGAGTTAGTTATTATGCCAACTCATATCCAGTCTGCAAGACCTGCAACGTAAGCTTTATATCTAGTTCTTAGGATTAAGTCGTACCGAGTAATTTATCAATCCGATCAAGCGCTTTTTCAAGCGTATCCATGGAAGTAGCATAGGAAAGGCGCAGGTAACCTTCAGCGCCGAAAGCGGAACCGGGAACCAGCGCCACCTCGCCTTTAATAAGAAGATACTCGGCCATTTCGACATCGTTGCCGACACCGGCGGTCGCAGCAATCGCCTTGCTGAAATCGGGAAATGCATAAAACGTTCCCTGCGAGGGCAGACAACGCACGCCACGAATTTTGTTCAGACGGCTCACGACGCGATCGTGTCGTTCCTTGAACGCGCGCACCATTGGTGTGATACAGGCTTGATCGCCATTCAAAGCCGCCTCCGCCGCTACTTGCGCGATCGACGTCGGATTGGAGGTGCTCTGCGACTGGATTTTCTTCATCGCCGCAATCAGCGATTTTGGCCCGGCGGCATAACCGATGCGCCAGCCGGTCATGGCATACACCTTCGAAACCCCGTTTAGGACGATCGTGCGATCCTTGAGGTCGGGACAGACGTTGAGGATATTGCAGAATGGTTCATCCGACCACAGGATATGTTCGTACATGTCGTCCGTGGCGATCAGCACATGCGGATGCTCGCGCAACACTTCGCCTAATGCCGCCAGTTCCGCGCGCGTATAGACCGCTCCCGTCGGGTTCGATGGGCTGTTGATGACGAGCAGGCGCGTGTTGCGAGTGATGGTGCGATCGAGTTGTTCAGGACGAATCTTGAAGGCCTGATCGATGCCGGCCGAAATGATAACCGGACTGGCGTCCGCGAGCAGCACCATGTCGGGGTAGGATACCCAGTACGGTGCCGGGATGATAACCTCGTCACCGTTGTCGAGCAGTGCCTGCGCCAAGTTGAAAAAGCTCTGCTTGCCGCCGACGGAGACGAGGATTTCCTCCGGCGTGTAGTCAAGTCTGTTGTCGCGTTTGAATTTGGCGATCACCGCCTGCTTGAGCCCGGGCGTGCCGTCCACCGCGGTATATTTGGTGAAGCCGTCGCGAATGGCGCGGATCGCCGCCTCCTTGACGTGCTCCGGAGTGTCGAAATCGGGCTCGCCCGCACCGAGACTGATCACATCTTTGCCTTGGGCTTTGAGTTCCTTGGCCCGGGCATCGACAGCCAGCGTGGGGGAGGGTTTGATGCGGTTGACGCGACCTGACAGGCGGATGGTGGACAACGGTTCCTCGTGAAATCGGTATCGGAAAAACGCGGTAATATACCCGCAAGTCAGTGGAAAAACGATAGCATATGACCCAGAAGCTCGACCTACTCAGCCCTTTTCAGCCCGCGGGAGACCAACCGCAAGCCATCGCCGCGCTCATGGCGGGGCTGGGACACGGCGAGGCCTGTCAGACTCTGCTGGGCGTGACCGGCTCCGGCAAAACCTTCACGATCGCCAATGTCGTGCAACAGCTGCAGCGGCCGACGCTGGTGCTGGCGCCGAATAAGACGCTGGCGGCGCAGCTTTACTCTGAATTCC
The DNA here is from genome assembly GCF_049587675.1 of Sulfuricaulis sp. GTDB lineage: Bacteria > Pseudomonadota > Gammaproteobacteria > Acidiferrobacterales > Sulfurifustaceae > Sulfuricaulis. The sequence goes on from NZ_JBAVEJ010000220.1 coordinate 1,834, forward strand.
GCGATTTCTTTCCACGCAACGCCGTGGAATATTTCGTGTCTTACTACGACTACTACCAGCCCGAGGCCTACGTCCCTTCCTCGGATACGTATATAGAGAAGGACGCCTCGATCAACGAGCAGATCCAGCAAATGCGCCTCTCGGCCACCAAGGCGCTGCTCGAGCGCGAAGACTGCATCATCGTGGCCACGGTCTCGGCCATTTACGGCCTGGGCGACGTGGATGCCTACCACAGCATGATTCTGCATCTGCGCCAAGGCGCCAGCATGGACCAGCGCGCCATCCTGCAGCGGCTGACGGAGATGCAATACACACGCAACGATCTGGAACTGCGACGCGGCACGTTCCGCGTGCGTGGGGACGTCATCGACATCTTCCCGGCTGAATCCGAACAGCTCGCCGTGCGCGTGGAGCTGTTCGGCGAGGACGTGGAAAATATTTCCGAATTCGATCCCCTGACGGGCGAAGTCGCCGGGCGCCGGGTGCGGATGACCATTTTTCCCTCGTCGCATTACGTCACGCCGCGCGAGACCATCGTGAAGGCAATCGATGAGATCAAGCAGGAACTGCGCGAACGTCTGGAGCAGTTGCGTTCGTTGGACAAACTGGTCGAAGCGCAGCGTCTGGAACAGCGTACGCTTTACGACCTTGAGATGATGCGCGAGGTGGGTTACTGCGCAGGCATCGAAAACTATTCACGTTATCTTTCCGGGCGCAAAAGCGGCGAGCCGCCGCCGACTCTCATCGATTATCTACCGAAAAATGCGCTGCTCGTCGTGGACGAAAGCCACGTGACCATTCCGCAGCTCGGGGGCATGTACAAGGGCGACCGCTCACGCAAGGAAACGCTGGTTGAATATGGCTTCCGCCTGCCCTCGGCGCTCGACAACCGGCCGCTGCGCTTCGATGAGTTCGAGCGGTTGATGCCGCAGACCATTTTTGTGTCCGCGACACCGGGTCCGTACGAGCGCGAGCGCTGCCACGGCGTTGTCGTGGACCAGATCGTGCGACCGACCGGCCTGGTCGACCCGGAGGTGGAGATCCGTCCCGCGACGGCGCAAGTCGATGATCTTTTGTCCGAGATCCGCGTTCGCGTCGCGGACGGCGAGCGCGTGCTGGTGACCACACTAACCAAACGCATGGCCGAAGACCTAACCGAATACCTGCACGAGCATGACGTAAAGGTACGCTACCTGCATTCGGACATCGAGACCATCGAGCGCTCGGAGATCATCCGCGATCTGCGCGCCGGCACCTTCGACGTGCTGGTCGGCATTAATCTGTTGCGCGAAGGGCTGGATATTCCCGAGGTGTCGCTGGTCGCGATCCTCGATGCCGATAAGGAGGGTTTCCTGCGTTCGGCACGCTCCTTGATCCAGACCATCGGCCGGGCGGCGCGACATATTCACGGCAAGGCCATTCTTTATGCCGACCGGATGACGGATTCGATGCAAGCGGCCATCGGCGAGACCGAGCGCCGGCGCCTGAAACAGGTCGACTACAACAAAACTCACGGCATCACGCCCAAGGGCATCATCAAGGCGGTCAAGGAAATCATCGATGGCGTGCCGCCCACGCACCCGCTGTTCGGCACGAAAAACTACGGGACGAAATCCGCCCATGCGGGACGCGAGTTCCTGCACGCCGCCGAGGAAGAGGCCGAATACGCGGCCATGGCGCCGGATGCGCTGGCCAAGCTGCTCAACAAACTGGAAAAGCAGATGTACGCCCACGCACGCAATCTCGAGTTCGAGCAGGCGGCGGCGCTGCGCGACAAGCTTCACACCATCCGTTCACGTCAGTTCGGCGTGGTCGAGGGCAGCGGCCGAAAGCGCGGTTGAGGAGGGTGGCCCGGGCCTGCCCTCAATTATGATTGGTCGGGCGCAGCGGCATTGGCGCCCTCAATCAGGCATAAAACTTGTGACTCCGCGCCGAATTGTGCTATTTTTCCGCGCCTGTTTGCAGGCGCGTAGCTCAGTGGTAGAGCACCACCTTGACATGGTGGTGGTCGGTGGTTCGATCCCACTCGCGCCTACCAGATTCAATCCCCGGCAACGCCGGAGGATAAGACTACCGTACTGCTGAAACCCGATTATGCGGCCGTTCGTAGAGGTCGCCACTGACGAAAGGGTCGCGCATCATGCCAGTCATCACGCTGCCGGACGGCAGCCGCCGGGAATACCCCCAGCCGGTATCAGTCGCCGACATTGCCGCGAGCATCGGGCCGGGCTTGGCACGCGCCGCGCTTGCCGGTCGCGTCAACGGCAAGCTCGTGGATATCTCGTTCCGCGTCGAACAGGACGCCGAAGTCGCCATCATCACCGACAAAAGCCCTGAGGGGATCGAAATCATCCGCCACTCGACGGCGCATCTGCTGGCGCAGGCCGTCAAGGAGTTGTTCCCGGAAGCCCAGGTCACGATCGGTCCGGTCATCGAGAACGGCTTTTATTACGATTTCGCATTCAAACGTGGATTCACGGAAGAGGATCTGGCGAAAATCGAGCAGCGCATGCACGAGATCGCGAAGCGCGATTACCCCGTCAGCCGCACCGTCATGCCGCGTGACGAAGCCATCGGGTTTTTCCGGGACATGGGCGAGGAGTACAAGGCGAAGATCATTGAGGACATTCCCGCCGGCGAGCAGATCTCGCTGTATCGCCAGGGCGAATTCATCGACCTGTGCCGTGGCCCGCACGTGCCCTCGACCGGCAAGCTGAAGGCATTCAAGCTCATGAAGGTGGCCGGCGCCTACTGGCGCGGCGACTCGCGCAACGAAATGCTGGCACGCATTTACGGTACGGCGTGGACGAGCAAGGAGGCGCTGGATGCCTATCTGCACCAGATTGTGGAGGCCGAGAAACGCGACCATCGCAAGATCGGCCGCAGCCTCAACCTGTTTCACATGCAGGAAGAGGCGCCGGGCATGGTGTTCTGGCACGAGCGCGGCTGGCGGCTCTATCAGACCATCGTTCAGTACATGGGCGAGTTGTGGCGCGAGCACGGCTACCGCGAGATCCGCACGCCGCAACTCGTGGACCGTTCATTGTGGGAGAAATCCGGCCACTGGGAGAAATTCCACAGCGATATGTTCATCACCGAATCGGAAAAACGGCTCTATGCCGTCAAGCCGATGAACTGCCCCTGTCATATCCAGATATACAACCAGGGGCTCAAGAGTTACCGCGATCTGCCGCTGCGGCTGGCGGAGTTCGGCTCGTGCCACCGCAACGAGCAATCGGGCGCGTTGCACGGGCTGCTGCGCCTGCGTAATTTCGTGCAGGACGACGCGCATATTTTCTGCACCGAGAATCAGATCCAGCCCGAGGTCTCGGCCTTTATCGACCTGCTGCACCGGGTCTATGCCGACTTTGGCTTCAAGGACATCATCTACAAGCTATCCACCCGCCCGGCGAACCGCATCGGCTCTGATGAGAGCTGGGACAAGGCCGAACATGCCCTGGAGCAGGCGCTGAACACCAAGGGCCTCAAATGGGACTTGCAGCCGGGGGAAGGGGCGTTTTACGGCCCCAAGATCGAGTTCTCGCTCAAGGACAGTCTGGGGCGCATCTGGCAGTGCGGCACTATCCAAGTGGACTTCTCCATGCCCGGCCGGTTGGGAGCGACCTATATCGCCGAGGACGGTAGCAAGCAGGTGCCGGTCATGCTGCACCGGGCCATCCTGGGCTCATTGGAGCGGTTTATCGGCATCCTGATCGAGGAACACGCCGGAGCGCTGCCGACCTGGCTGGCCCCGGTCCAAGCCGTCATCCTGACCATTACCGACGAGCAACAGGAAGCTGCCCTCCGACTCGAAAAAACCCTGCGCCGACTCGGTTGGCGGGTCGAATCCGACTTGAGAAACGAGAAAATAGGCTTTAAAATTCGCGAACATACCCTGCAGCGCATCCCCTATATGCTGGTAATCGGCAAGAAGGAAGCACTGGAAGGTACCCTAGCCGTGCGCACGCGTAAGGGTGAGGATCTCGGCGGGATGACGTCGGAAGCGTTCCACGTCATGCTCACCCGGGAAACCGCGAGCCGCGGCATTACTATTTTGGAGGATCAGAAACATCGCGACGGATAAAGAGGTTCGTGTCAACGGGCGCATCAACGCCCCGAAAGTCAGGTTGATCGGCAGTGATGGCCAGCAGGTTGGCATAGTTCCCATAAGCGATGCGCTGCGCCGGGCGGAGGAAGCTGGCCTCGATCTCGTAGAGATTTCACCGAATGCCGCGCCGCCGGTTTGCCGGGTCATGGATTTCGGCAAATACCAGTACGAGGAAAGCAAGCGCAAACACGCGGCGAAGCGCAAGCAAAAGCAGATTCAGATCAAGGAAGTCAAATTCCGCCCCGGCACGGATATCGGGGATTATCAGACCAAGCTGCGCAACCTGGTCCGCTTCCTGGAAGAGGGCAACAAGGCCAAGATCACGCTGCGCTTCCGCGGACGCGAACTGGCGCATCAGGAACTCGGCATTGAAATGCTGAAGCGACTGGAGAGCGATCTCAAGGATTACGGCGTGGTGGAACAACATCCGCGCATGGAAGGCAAGCAGATGGTGATGGTGTTCAATCCCAAGCCGGGCGCGGGCAAGGTCGTCAAGAGCGAGAAGCCAGCTCCGAAGACGGAGCCCAAGACGGAACCGAAGGCTGAACCCAAAATCAAGACGGCGACCTAGCCGCCGGAAAATTTTTTTATAACCGCGACCGAACGGGCCACGCATGTGCCTGCAGGCGCTTACTCAAGGAGTACAAACATGCCCAAGTTGAAAACCAACCGCGCCGCCGCCAAGCGCTTCAAGAAGACGGCGAAAGGCGGCTTCAAACGCTCGCATTCGCATCTGCGGCACATCCTCACCAAAAAGAGCTCCAAGCGCAAACGTCACCTGCGTGGCACGACCACGGTGTTCAGCACCGATGTCGCCGGCCTGCGTCGCTTGCTGCCGTACAGCTGAGGAGAATAGAACATGCCAAGAGTCAAACGTGGAGTCACGGCCGGCGCGCGCCACAAGAAGGTGCTGGCGCAGGCCAAGGGTTATTACAACGCACGCCGCAAGGTGTATCGCGTCGCCAAGCAGGCGGTGGCCAAGTCCGGCCAGTACGCCTATCGCGACCGGCGCGTCCGCAAGCGCGAATTCCGCGCCCTGTGGATCGCGCGCATCAATGCCGCGGCTCGCGAGTGCGGTCTCTCCTATAGCCGATTTATGAACGGATTGAAAAAGGCCACCATCGATATCGACCGCAAGGTGCTGTCCGATATCGCGGTGCACGATAAAAAGTCCTTTTCCGTTCTGGCTGACAAGGCCAAGGCTGCTCTGGCCTCTTGAGGTCGCGATGACGGCGCGAGCCGTCACATGAAGCGATTGTCACCGAAAGGGAAAGGTCAACCGACCTTTCCCTTTTTATTTGTACGCGAGCAAACTGAACTGTGAATGACACGACGCACGCTGTTGAGCAACATCTGAAGACGTTGATGGCGGAGGCAGACACGGCGGTCTCCGCCGCAGGCGATGCCGCTGCTGTCGAAGATCTTCGCGTCAAATATCTGGGCAAGAAGGGCCTGCTGACCGAGCAGCTGAAGAGTCTCGGCGGACTGCCGCCGGACGAGCGGCCGCGCGTCGGCGCGCTCGTCAACCGTGCCAAGGAAGCGCTGCAGGAGAAACTCGGCGCGCGCAAACAGCAGCTTGAATCCGCCGCCCGTGACCAGCAGCTGGCGCGTGAAATACTGGATGTGACGCTCCCGGGACGCGGCGTTCGTCAAGGCGGCCCGCATCCGATTACGCGCGTGCTGGAACGGCTCGAAACCTTGTTCTTGCGGATGGGATTCGATGTCGCCGACGGCCCTGAAGTTGAGGATGATTACCACAACTTCGGAGCGCTCAACATTCCTCCAAGTCACCCATCGCGGGCGATGCACGACACGTTTTATTTCGACGCGCACCGGCTGCTGCGCACGCACACTTCGCCCGTGCAGGTGCGCTACATGGAAAACCACCAGCCGCCGCTGCGCATTATTGCGCCCGGGCGCGTCTATCGCTGCGATTCAGATGTGACTCATACTCCCATGTTTCACCAGATCGAGGGGCTCATGGTGGACGAGGCGGTGAGTTTTGCCGATCTCAAGGGCGTGCTCAGCGATTTTCTCGTTCAATTCTTCGAGAAACCGCTCAAGGTACGGTTTCGCCCATCGTATTTTCCGTTTACGGAACCGTCCGCGGAAGTGGATATCAGCTGCGTCATCTGTGGCGCCAAGGGTTGCCGCGTCTGCAAGAACACCGGTTGGCTCGAAGTGCTGGGATGCGGCATGGTGCACCCCGAGGTGTTCCGCCAAGTGGGCATCGACAGCGAGCGCTGGAGCGGTTTCGCCTTCGGGCTGGGCGTGGAGCGTCTCGCCATGCTGCGTTACGGCGTGAACGATCTGCGGTTGTTCTACGAAAACGATTTACGGTTCTTGCAGCAGTTTAGATAGGAATAAAACCGCCAAGGCGCCGGCGACGCCAGGTTTACGAGTGAAAATAATTTTTATCTGGCATTCTTGGCGTCTTGACGGTGAAAAATAATTTATGAAAATCAGTGAAAAATGGTTGCGTGAGTGGGTATCGCCAAAGCTCGATACGCGGGCGCTGGCGGACCGCCTGACAATGGCCGGACTGGAAGTCGGAGCGATTGAGCCGGTGGCGCCGGTTCTGCATCGTGTCGTGGTCGGAGAGATTGTTTCCGTCGCGCCGCATCCGTCCGCCGACAAGCTCCGGCTTTGCCGGGTGAACGTCGGCAAAGGCAAGAAACTCGATATCGTGTGCGGCGCGGCCAACGCGGCGCAAGGCATGAAGGCGCCCGTCGCGCTGGAAGGCGCCACGCTGCCGGGCGGGATGAAAATCAAACAAGCGGAAGTTCGCGGCGTTATGTCCGCAGGCATGCTCTGTTCCGCCGGTGAACTGGGACTGACGGATTCCGCCGATGGCCTGCTGTCCCTGGACAAGGACGCCAGACCGGGCACGTCGATCGCCGATTATCTGGGTCTTGATGACGTCACACTGGAGATCGATCTCACTCCCAATCGCGGCGATTGTCTGAGCATCGCCGGCATCGCCAGAGAGCTCACGGCGTTGACGGGCGCGAAAATGAAATCGCCGGTCATCAAACCGGCCAGCGTCAAACTTCGCCGTAAAATTTCCGTCAAACTCGATGCACCACAGGACTGTCCGCGCTATGTCGGCCGCATCATAAGCGATATCAATCCATCGGTGGTCACGCCCATGTGGATGAAGGAAAAATTGCGCCGCGGCGGCATCCGCAGCATTCATCCCGTTGTCGATGTCACCAATTATGTCATGCTCGAGTTGGGGCAACCCATGCATGCCTTCGATCTCGAGAAACTGCATGGCGCTATTCACGTGCGCCTCACCACGAAAAACGAATCGCTGGTCCTGCTCGATGGCAATACGATCAAAATCGAGCCAGGCAGTCTGCTGATCGCCGACGACCGGCAACCATTGGCGCTGGCCGGCATCATGGGCGGCTTTCACTCCGCGGTAACCAATTCCACCCGGCATTTGTTTCTCGAAAGCGCCTGGTTTCGACCGGAAACGATTTCAGTTCGCGCCCGTTCGCAGGGGCTGCAAACCGATTCGTCCCAGCGCTTTGAACGCGGCGTCGATCCGGACTTGCAACGGCGCGCCATGGAACGCGCGACCTCGCTCCTGCTTGGCATCGTTGGCGGCAAGCCAGGACCGGTCATTGAACAGACGGCAGGGCGGCACTTGCCACGCGCCGTTTCAATTGCCTTGCGCGTTGATCGCGTTGAACGATTGCTGGGCATGAATGTGCCGGCCAGAATTATCGAGAGCATCCTGAAACGTCTTGGCATGAAGCTGAAAAAGTCACGGTCGAACTGGATCGTCACGCCACCCTCATATCGTTTCGATATCGAGCGTGAAGCGGATCTGATCGAAGAGATCGCCCGCATCCATGGTTACGACAAACTCCCAACCCGGCATCCGCGTATTCCGATGTCCGCGCGGCCGGTAGCGGAATCTGGGGTATCCGAAACGCGTCTGCGTGCCGCGCTGATAGATCGTGACTACCAGGAAGTCATCACCTACAGCTTCGTTGATCCCAAGATTCAAAACCTGATCGACCCCGAGATCCCGCCGCTGGCACTGGCCAACCCCATCAGCGCGGACATGGCGGTCATGCGCACTTCGCTATGGCCCGGCTTGCTCCAGACCATCCTGTATAACCAGAACCGCCAGCAGACGCGGGCGCGTCTGTTTGAGATCGGACGCAGCTTTCTGCCGCGGGACCAGGACGTTGTTCAGGAGCATATGCTGGGCGGTGCCGTCTATGGCGATGCGGTGGCAGAGCAATGGGGCGCGGCCCGGCGCGCGGTCGATCTTTATGACGCCAAAGCCGATATTGAAGCCTTGTTTGCCTTGGCGGGCATAGGCAGAGAGGTACTATTCCGGCCTGGCAAGCACCCGGCCTTGCACCCCGGACAGACAGCGGAAATTCAATACCACGGACAACCGCTTGGCCTGCTGGGATTGCTGCACCCTGCGATTCAGGCCCATCTGGGATTTTCGCAGCCGGTGGTCCTGTATGAGTTTCGGCTATCCTCACTGGGTTGGGAAAGAATCCCTATTTTCAAGGAATTTTCAAGATTTCCCTCGATAAGACGGGATCTTGCTATCATGGTGAATGAGGCCATACCGGCCCAGTCGGTGCTGGAGTGCGTACAAAAAACCGCGGGAAGTTTGCTCGTAAACCTTGAGCTATTTGATGAGTATCGCGGGAAAGGCATTGATTCCGGAAGAAAAAGTTTGGCTCTGGGCTTGACCTTGCAGCACTCTTCGCGCACTCTTAATGAAACGGATGTGGAGCAGGTGATGGCAGAGGTTATCACGACTCTGGGAGCCAAGCTGGGAGCGCTACCACGTCAATAAGTCCTTGGGAACAAAGAAGAAGGGTATAGGTATATGGCTTTGACCAAAGCAGATCTTGCGGAAAACCTGTTCAACGAGCTGGGTCTGAACAAGCGGGAGGCAAAGGAATTTGTCGAGTTTTTCTTTGAAAAGATTCGCACCGCCTTGGCCGAAGGGGAGCAGGTAAAGCTCTCCGGTTTCGGCAATTTTTCGTTGCGTCAGAAAAACCCCCGTCCGGGACGTAACCCCAAAACCGGCGAGGAGATTCCCATCACCGCCCGGCGGGTTGTCACCTTCCGCGCCAGCCACAAGCTCAAGGAACGAGTCGAGCAGAATGCTCAGGCCAATCGCGAAAAGTTTAAAGCGCAGGCTGAACTAAATGCTTGACCCCGGCGAAAATCACGAACTTCCCACGATACCCGGAAAACGCTACTTCACCATCGGTGAAGTGAGTGAGTTGTGCGCGGTCAAGCCGCACGTGCTGCGGTATTGGGAGCAGGAGTTTCCTCAGCTCAAGCCAGTCAAGCGCCGCGGCAACCGGCGCTACTATCAGCGTCACGACGTGATTCTCATCCGTCAGATTCGCAGCCTTCTGTACGTGGAAGGATTCACCATCAGCGGTGCACGCAACAAGCTTGATCTGGACAACCCCGAACCCTTGGACGCCAATCGTCAGCAGGCCGTCAAGACGCTCATCAGCGAGCTCGAAGGCGTCCTGGACATCCTTAAAAAGCTCTAAATTAGCCTTGCCTCACGTTTATTCTCCGGTATGATGGCGGCCGCATATCTGCGGTACATCATGCGGGACCCTTCCACGCAAACATACAAACGGGGCGTAGCGCAGCCTGGTAGCGCACCACCTTGGGGTGGTGGTGGTCGGAGGTTCAAATCCTCTCGCCCCGACCATCGTGCATGCCATCCTTGGCGAAACACCAGTAACTTCGATGAACCCCAGCCCGCACATCCGTGTGCGGGCGTTCGCCGGGACGAAGGCACGTTAAGTGCCTTCGTCTGTTCCGGCTCACCCTCTCGCCCCGACCAATCTGGTTATTCGCGCGCTCCATTCCTGGCACCTGGTTTTGTGTCGCCTGCGGCGACGCATACTTGTGGGTGGCTGACCCACGAGTCTCCCGTCATTCCCGCGAAAGCGGGAATCCAGGCTTTGAATGGTATCGCGCGCGTTGCGCGCGATTCTCAAAAGCTATGTGCGGGTGGCTCCGCCCCTGCACCCTGGGTTACTTTCTTTGCTCGTGCAAAGAAAGTAACCAAAGAAAGCACGCCCCCGGATGGCGCGACCGTCTCCCTGTGCTTCTCGCCGGAATCGGCGCTCGCCTCAACTCGCCGGGTGCGAAATACGCGCCACGGGCTCGAACACGAGGCTCGCTTTTCCCGATTCCGGCTGCGATGCTCGGGCGCGCCATACGGGGTGGAAAAGAAGCCCGTGATATAAATCGCCATGCGAATACTCCTCAGCAACGATGACGGCTACCTCGCTCCCGGGCTCGCCTGTCTCGCCCGCTCGCTAGCGCCACAGGCGCACATCGACGTGGTGGCTCCAGAGCGCGATCGCAGCGGCGCCAGCAACTCGCTCACGCTGACCCAGCCCCTGCGTGTCCAGAAAGGCGAAAACGGTTTCTACTACGTGGACGGCACGCCGACCGATTGCGTGCATCTGGCCATTACCGGTCTGCTCGAGAAGGAACCCGATATCGTCATTGCCGGCATCAACCGTGGCGCCAATCTCGGCGATGACGTGATTTATTCCGGCACCGTCGCGGCGGCGATGGAAGGACGCTTCCTGGGTCTGCCGGCCATTGCCGTATCGCTGGTGGGTAAAACCGGAACGAATTTTCAAACAGCGGCAGAGGTTGTGCTGCGTCTGCTGGATAAACTCAAGCGCGATCCCTTGCCCGCGGATACCATATTGAATGTCAATGTACCGGATGTACCATTCGAGCAACTCACCGGTTACGAGGCCACGCGTCTCGGACACCGCCACAAGGCCGAGCCCGTGATCCGCGCCGCCGATCCCCATGGCAATCCGGTTTACTGGGTCGGTGCTCCCGGACCGGAGGCGGACGCGGGACAGGGAACGGATTTTTACGCCGTACGACACCATGCCGTATCCATCACCCCTTTGCATGTCGATCTGACCCGTTATACTGCGCTGGAGCAGGTCTCTGTCTGGCTCAAGAAAATATAGGAAACTTCTGTGCTGAACGATTTCCGGTGAGCATGAACGTCCACGGCATCGGCATGACCTCGCAGCGAACCCGTGACCGGCTTATCCAGCGGTTGCGCGAAGAGGGGATCAGCAACGAACGGGTTCTCGAGGCGATGCGCAACGTGCCGCGTCATCTCTTCGTGGATGAAGCGCTCGCCACCCGCGCTTACGAAGACACAGCCCTGCCTATCGGCCAGGGGCAGACTATCTCACAGCCCTATATCGTGGCGCTCATGACCCAGACTCTGTTGGCCGGCGGGCGCCTGAAAAAGGTCCTCGAGGTCGGTACCGGATCCGGCTATCAGACGGCAGTGCTCGCCCAGCTGGTGGACGAAATCTATTCTGTGGAACGGATCGAGCCGCTGATGAAACTGGCGCGCAAGCGGCTGCGCGAACTCGGCTGTCGCAACGTCAACATCAAGCTCTCCGATGGCAGCTGGGGATGGAAGGAGCACGCCCCCTACGACGGTATTATCGTCACCGCTGCGCCCGCGGAAGTTCCGCCGGCCCTGCTCGAGCAACTCGCGCCCGGTGGCCGGCTTATCATCCCTGTCGGCGGGCCGGCCATGCAGGAATTGTTGCTGGTTCAAAACACGGACAAAGGGCTTTCCCAGGAACGCCTCGAACTCGTCAATTTCGTTCCGCTCGTGAGAGATTCCACCTGAGAACAGCGCATGCGCCGTTCAACAACCATCGAATGGCCCTCTTTAGATGGGGAATGGCTTTCATGCTGGTGCTGCTTTCTTCCTGCGCCTTTCCCCTGGCGCCCGTCAGCGAGCAGGGTACCGCGCTGCGACACCCGGAAGCCGGATACCGCGAGGTGCAGGTGGGCGATACGCTTTACAGCATTGCCTGGGAATCCGGGCGCGATTACCGCGACCTGGCAAGATGGAACCGCATCGCCCCTCCGTATGTAATCAAGCCTGGACAGAAACTGCGCCTGTTACCGCCGGCGGGTGCGGATCAGGCGATCCGTCCGGAGTTGAAACCATTGCCGCCGACGTTGAATCAGCGTGCGACTACCGAAAAAGCACCGGAAAAGAAAAAAGCCGCGGTGGAAAAACCGCAAACGTCTGCCAAGCAAGATGTACCCGCCGGCGCGGCCAAACAGCTCGACTGGATATGGCCGGCGGAAGGAGCGTTGTTGGAGCGATATTCCGCCAACGGTCCGAACAAAGGTATTGACATCGCCGGCCGTAAAGGCCAACCGATCTTCGCGGCGGCGGCGGGACAAGTCGTGTATCAGGGCGGTGGACTTCGCGGCTACGGACAGCTTATCATCATCAAACACAACGCCGATTTTCTGAGCGCATATGCCCACTGCGACAGGATTTACGTCAAGGAAGGGAATGTGATAAAACGGGGCCAGAAAATCGCCGACATGGGCAGCACTGGCGCCGATAGGGCCAAGCTGCATTTCGAAGTTCGATACCGCGGTGCTCCGGTGGACCCGCAGGACTATCTTCCCAGAAAGTAATTATGCCACCACGCAAACCGTCCCGCGCCCCCGTCAAAAAGGGCATAATCAAAGCCAAAGTCAAATCGCCTGACGAGATCAAGGTATCGCCCGAAGCCGAAGAGATCGACGACGAGACCATCGCTCCGGCCGAGGAAGCCGAAGAAGAGGTTTCCGAGGAAACGGCCCCCAAGGCGGCGGCTGAAAACGAAGAGGCCGAGACCAGCGGACGCGAATCGGGCGACGTGTACTATTCGCACGCAGACGCTACTCGTATCTATCTCAAGGAGATCGGTTTTTCGCCGCTCCTGTCCGCCGAGGAGGAGGTCTTTTTTGCGCGCAAGGCGCAGAAAGGCGACGGCAAGGCGCGCAAGCGCATGATCGAAAGCAACCTGCGCCTTGTGGTCAAAATCGCCCGACGTTACATGAACCGCGGCCTTTCGCTGCTTGATCTCATCGAGGAAGGCAACCTAGGCCTGATTCGCGCGGTGGAAAAGTTCGACCCCGAGCGTGGCTTCCGTTTCTCCACCTATGCGACGTGGTGGATACGGCAAACCATCGAGCGCGGCATCATGAACCAGACGCGCACCATTCGTCTGCCGGTGCATGTTCTCAAGGAGATCAATATCTATCAACGCGCGGCGCGTTATCTCGCGCAGAAACTGGATCACGAGCCGTCGCCGGAAGAGGTCGCCAATCTGCTCGACAAGCCGGTCGAAGACGTCAAAGGCATGCTGGGTCTCAATGAGCGTGTCGCTTCGGTCGACGCCCCGCTGGATGACGATCCCGACCGCTCGCTACTGGATGCCATCGCCGACGAGCGCACGCCCGATCCGGAGAAGGTTTTGCAGAGTGACGACCTGCAACAGCTGATTCAGCAGTGGCTGGATGAACTCAACGACAAGCAGCGTGAGGTGGTCGAGCGCCGTTTCGGGCTGAACCACCGCGAGATCTCTACGCTGGAGGAGGTCGGCGCCGACATTGGCGTAACACGCGAACGGGTACGCCAGATCCAGGTAGAGGCGCTGAAACGACTGCGTGTGATCCTGGAAAAAGCCGGTTACTCAGTCGATTCCCTGTTTTAGTTCCTCGATCATGAGCAGGGCGGCGGCCACACGCCGGCCGTCGCTCATCAGAAAATTGTAGGTGCGGCACGCGGCGCCGGTGTCCATCACTTCAATCCCGATTCCCGCCTCCACCAGCGACCGGGTAAGACTCGGCGCGGGAAACCGCAGCTGCGCACCTGTGCCCAGAATCACCACCTCGGGTCGCAAGGGGACAATCATTTCAAAGTGCCCCGCCAACAAGTCGGCAAAGCTGACCGGCGGCCACTCCGTGACGACCTGACGAGGTGTGACGATCAGGCTGGTGGTATAGAATTCCTCGTTGATGGTGATGCGGCCGAGTGCATAGGCACGGATCAGGTTCTGCCCCAGACCGGACTCAAGATGAATTTTCATGGCTGCTGGCGGTTCACATGTTCCATCGCTGTAGCGAAAGCCCTATAATGCATGCGTATTCAATATCTTGGCGCCAAGCCTTTACTATACCAGCCCGGCTAAAAGCATGTCACAAAACGACGACTTTCCGCGCATAAAGCGACTGCCGCCCTACGTCTTCAACATCGTCAACGAGCTCAAGGCACAGGCGCGCCGTCGTGGCGATGACATCATCGACTTCGGCATGGGTAACCCCGACGGCGCCACACCCAGGCATATCGTGGACAAAATGATCGAGGCCGCGCAACGAGAAGACACGCACCGCTATTCGGTCTCGCGCGGTATTCCGCGCCTGCGTCGCGCGATATGCCAATGGTACAAACGCCGCTACGACGTGGATCTCGACATGGACAGCGAGGCCATCGTCACCATCGGTTCGAAAGAAGGCCTGTCGCATCTGGCGTTGGCGACCGTCGACAAGGGTGATTCGGTATTGGTTCCCAATCCCAGTTATCCGATTCATGCCTACGGTTTCGTCATTGCCGGCGCCGATATTCGCCATGTGCCGCTCGTACCGGGCGGTGATTTTTTTGCGGAACTCGAGAAAGCCATCAAGACGGCCTGGCCCAAACCCAAGATGCTGGTACTTAATTTCCCGGCCAACCCGACAACGCAGTGCGTCGACCTTGGTTTCTTCGAGAAGGTGATCGCGGTAGCCAGAGAACACGGCATCTGGGTGGTGCACGACCTGGCATATGCCGATATTGTCTTTGACGGTTACAAGGCGCCATCCATTTTGCAGGTGCCGGGAGCCAAGGACATTGCGGTGGAGTTTTTCACGTTATCGAAAAGTTACAACATGCCCGGCTGGCGCATCGGATTCATGTGCGGTAACACCAAGCTCGTGGCGGCATTGTCGCGCATCAAGTCGTACTTCGATTACGGCATGTTCACGCCGATCCAGGTGGCGGCCATTCTCGCTCTCGAAGGGCCGCAAGACTGTGTGGAGGAGATCCGGCTGACCTACGAGAAACGGCGCGACGTGCTGTGCAACAGTTTGTTCGCCGCCGGCTGGCTGGTCGAAAAGCCAAAGGCCACGATGTTCGTCTGGGCGCACATCCCCGAGCCATACCGCGCGATGGGTTCGCTCGACTTTTCTAAGAAATTGCTCACCGATGCCAAGGTGGCAGTTTCGCCCGGCATCGGTTTTGGCGAGTTCGGTGATGAGCATGTGCGTTTCTCGCTTATCGAGAATGAGCACCGTACGCGTCAGGCGGTCCGGTCTATCCGCGAGATGTTTCGCAAGGATCAGGTGCTGGTTAATGTGCGCCAAGCGAACAACTAAATATCGCTTTTAACTACAAATGAACACAGATAAACACAGATTAGAAGAACGTTATTTCCATTTTTTGATTTTTTATCTGTGTCCATCAGTGTTTATCCATAGTTTCCTTAATTCATAAATCAAACATGAAACCTGTCAAAATCGGCATTCTCGGCCTCGGCACCGTCGGCTGCGGCACGATCAGCGTGCTGGCGCGCAACGGACAGGAAATCGCTCGCCGCGCCGGACGCGAAATCAACATCATCCAGGCCTCGGCGCGCGATCTGAAGAAAAAGCGCCCCTGTTCGACCGATGGCATAAAGCTCGTCACGGACCCGTACGAGGTAGTGCGCAATCCCGAGATCGAGGTAGTGGTGGAACTCATCGGCGGTTACGAACCGGCGCGCGCGCTGGTACTCGAGGCCATCGCCAACGGTAAACACGTGGTCACCGCCAACAAGGCCCTGATCGCCGTGCATGGCAACGAAATTTTCGCTCAGGCGCAGAAAAAGGGCGTCATGGTGGCGTTCGAAGCCGCTGTGGCCGGCGGTATTCCCATCATCAAGGCGGTGCGCGAAGGACTCGCTGGCAATCGCATCGAATGGCTGGCAGGTATCATCAACGGCACGAGCAATTTCATTCTCACGGAGATGCGCGACAAGGGCGCGGACTTCGCCGACGCGTTGAAGGAAGCGCAGCGATTGGGCTACGCCGAGGCCGATCCGACATTTGACGTGGAAGGCATCGATACCGCACACAAACTCACGATTCTGGCGGCCATCGCCTTCGGGATTCCGCTCAAATTCAAGCAGGCCTATACCGAGGGCATCACCAAGATCACTCGCATGGACGTGCAATACGCCGAAAATCTCGGCTACCGCCTCAAGCTTCTCGGCATCGCGCGACGCACGAACGGCAGTCTCGAACTGCGCGTGCACCCGACGCTGATTCCCGAGCGCCGGCTCATCGCCAACGTGGACGGGGCCATGAACGCGGTGCTGGTCAAGGGTGATGCCGTGGGGCCAACGCTGTTTTACGGAGCCGGCGCCGGCGCCGAACCGACGGCTTCGGCCGTGGTTGCCGATCTTGTGGACGTCGTGCGCACGCTGACGGTGGATCCGAACAACCGCGTTCCGCATCTGGCGTTTCAACCGGATGCGCTCGTGGATCTGCCGATCCTTCCGATCGAGGACGTCGAGACCTCGTATTATCTGCGTCTGCACGCGCTCGACAAACCCGGCGTGCTGGCCGAAGTCACGCGCATTCTGGCTGATCTCAACATTAGCATCGAGTCGATCCTGCAAAAGGAGCCGCGTCCGAACGAAAAGACCGTGCCGGTCATCATCCTGACGCAACGGGTGCGGGAGAAAAACATGAACGAAGCCATTGACCGCATAGAGAAGCTTTCTTCCATCGAAGGCAGCGTGGCGCGTATCCGCCTCGAACACCTGAACCCCAACTGGAATTGATCATGAATCTCGGCAGCCGCTATACCGGCCTCATCGACAAATACCGCGACCGTCTGCCGGTTTCGGACGATACCCGCATCATCAGTCTTGGCGAGGGTGCCACACCGCTGATACGCCTCAACAACATCCCTCGTGAGCTGGGCAGACAGATCGACATCTATGTGAAGTATGAAGGCCTGAATCCAACCGGCTCGTTCAAGGATCGCGGCATGACCATGGCCGTAACCAAAGCAGTGGAAGAGGGCAGCCGCGCGATCATCTGCGCTTCCACTGGAAATACTTCGGCCGCGGCCGCGGCCTATGCCGCTCGCGCCGGCATTGCCTGCTTTGTGGTCATCCCCGATGGGAAAATCGCTCTGGGCAAACTGGCGCAGGCGATGATCCACGGGGCGGTCGTCATCCAGATTGAGGGAAACTTTGATGCCGGTATGGCGCTGGTGAAAAATGTTGCCAACGAAGCGCCGGTGACGATCGTCAACTCGATCAACCCGTACCGCCTGCAGGGACAGAAGACAGCGGCGTTCGAGATTATCGAAGAGTTGGGCAGTGCGCCGGATTACCACTGCTTGCCGGTCGGCAACGCCGGCAATATCACGGCGCATTGGATGGGCTACTGCGAATACGCCGATCACGGCATATGCAACAACCGTCCGGTCATGGTGGGCTACCAGGCAGCGGGCGCCGCGCCATTCATTCTTGGCAAGATGGTGGACAACCCTGAGACGGTTGCCACCGCTATCCGCATCGGCCATCCACAATCCTGGGATAAGGCCTGGCAGGTACAGAAGGAGTCGCAAGGCTGGTTTGAGAAATTCAGTGACGAAGAACTCCTGGCGGCGCAAAAACTCCTGGCCCAGAAGGAAGGCGTCTTTTGCGAACCGGCCTCGGCCATTTCGCTCGCTGGCGCCCTGCACGACATCAAACGCGGCAAAATCCCCGAGGGCAGCCGCGTGGTCTGTACCCTGACCGGCCACGGTCTCAAGGATCCCGACACGGCCATCAAGCAGAGCAATGGACCGATGCTCAAGGTCAAGGCCGAGGTGGGTGCCGTCAAACAGGCCATTCTGAACAACCTGGCTCGCTGAACTGCCGTTTTCTGTAATATCCTGCCGTTACCGGACCTCATCCCCCCCTTAATCTGTAGGGATCTGCTTTATTTGCTGTTCCCGTCTCCCGGGAAGACCCTGCTCGCTCGCGAAAATGGCTAGTTATCGCTGTTTTTGCGGCTAACCCCCTTGCTCCTGCGTGTCTGCGCCCCTGCTGCAATCCCGGGACTGGCACGGCTATTGCTATAACTATATGAGGATGTTTGCAGGTTCCCCGGCCAATCCCGGGGTAACGGCAGGTACATGGCCACCTGAGGCCACGAAAAGGATAGGTCGTGACAGGAAATAGTATGGATCCGGTTCACATCGAACATACCGCCGATACGACGCATGTGTTGCTAGAGGCGGTGCTAGGCATTGTCGATGCCCAGACGCTTCATGAAAAGCTGAGCACGGTGCTTGCCTGCGCCACACCAGTGGTGCTTGACGGCAGCCGGGTCGAACGTCTGGATGCCGCCGCCATGCAGGTGTTGGCATGTTTTTGCCGCGCGGCCCGCGAACGCGGTCTGGCGATCAGTTGGCAAAGCCCGTCTTCTGGTTTGCAGCAGGCCGCACAATGGCTCGGCCTTGAATTTATTCTTGAGATGAAATCATGAACGGACCGCTTTCTTTCAACTCGTCTGTTCTGGCGCACTCGGCCTCCTGGCCGCGTTGGTGGCTGTGGGCTGTCGTGGGCATGGTGGTTTCCCTGTCGTGGTCGGTGCCGTTCATACCCTGGTGGGCGGGGTTGGGCAGCGGTTTATGCGCCGTTCTCACGCTGACCATCCTGGCGTTTTACGCCCGCAAGCAGTACGAGGAAAAGCCGCTGGAAGGAGAGGAAGTACTCGGCGGGCACGATGCAAAACAAGTCCTCGATCAAGTGGATGCGCTGATGTCGCCATCCAACGATATTGAACAGATTCCCCAAGTCGATGAAGTGTTGCAGAACATGGCGGCGGATAACCAGCGTCGCCGTCTCGAGGATCTGATGCGTCGCTGGGTAGACGTGGCACAACGTTACAGCGAAGCCGCGCTCGTGTTGCGCAAGGATATCTACTCGGTGATCAAGCAGACCGAGCAGGCCGCCAATACCATCGCCAGCAGTTTCGAGGCGGTGATCAACAAGGCCACCATTCAGGCACGGCAGGCGATGGAACTCCTCGAAGGCACGCAAGGCGCCACGAGCGACGGCATCCCCCAGTCGCTGAAAGATTTCATTCAGGTATCGGATGAACGGCTCAACAAAATGGCCGACGAGGTCGTTCGAGTGGCGGATCTGTCGGTCAATATGGTACGCGAACTTGACGGTGTCCAGAACCGTACCCAGGCGATCGACGGGTTCCTTCTCGACGTGGAGAAGCTGGCCGACCAGACCAGCCTGCTGGCGCTGAACGCCGACATCGAAGCGGCGCGCGTCGGCGAACACGGGCGCGGTTTCTCGGTCGTGGCATCCGAAGTCCGGCGCCTCAGCAAGCGCTCGCATGAATTCAGCGATCGCATACGCGTACATCTCAAGGAAGTCAGAACCGGTCTGAGCAAGACCTACGGCAACATGCGCATGCTGTCCGCGGCTGATATGGAGCACGCTCTTCAGATCAAGGAGGACGTGGTTTCGCTCACGCGGTCGCTGGAAGACAAAAACCGCGAAGTGGCCGAAACCGTCAGCTGCATCAACGAGATCAGCAAGGAAATCGCGCAAGACGTGCGCAACGTCGTCGTCTCCCTGCAGTTCCACGATATTACCAGCCAGAAACTGAGCGGCATGCTGGAACCGATGGATGACCTGCGCCGCTCGCTGTATCACCTGATGCAGGAAACAATCAATCTCGACAAGAGCCTGCTCAAGAACCTGCCGAATAACGAGCGCTGGCTGTCACGCATGCGTGAAGAACCCGCGCAGGAACCGGTAGCAAAACCAACGAAAAACGCTGTCCACGAATCACGCACAATCCACCAGGCCACGGATGACGGGCCCGCGGTGGAGTTGTTCTGAAGGAGGCCACTATGGCAACTATACTCACCGTCGACGATACCGCCTCAATGCGCCAGATGATCAGTTTCACGCTGCACAGCGTGGGGCATGAAGTCATCCAGGCCTCGGATGGCCAGGAAGCGCTCAAAGTCCTCGAGGGGAAAAAGGTCGATCTGGTGATCGCGGACATCAATATGCCCAACATGGACGGGATTACTCTCTTGAAATCCCTGCGTGCATTGGCGGAATACAAGTTCACACCCGTTCTCATGCTCACCACCGAATCGCAGGAAGCCAAGCGCCAGCAGGGAAAAGTCGCCGGCGCCACCGGATGGATCGTCAAACCCTTCAATCCGGAACAATTGTTAACCGTGGTGAAAAAGGTGCTGGGATAAGGCCATGGCCATCGACATGCGCCAATTTCACCAGACATTCTTCGAGGAGAGTTTCGAAGGGCTGTCGGTCATGGAAGCCGAATTACTACGTCTGGAAAAAACAGCGTCTGCAAGCGGTCAAGACACCGTGAACGCCGACCCTGAAATTCTCAATACCATTTTTCGCTCCGCCCATTCCATCAAAGGCGGAAGCAGTACCTTCGGATTCGGCGATGTCGCGGCTTTTGCGCATGTGCTCGAATCGCGGCTCGATGCCCTGCGCGATGGCCGCTCGTTGCCGGACCGGCGCGTGGTGGGCCTGTTGCTGTTGGCCGTAGACTGTCTGCGCAGCCTGATCATCGCGGCCAAGACAGGAAAGGGGGCTGACCAGAATGCCATCGAGGCGGTGCGCGTGCAGCTCGAGAGGCTGGGAAACGAGAGCACGGTTTTGCCGGCAACGGGGAAAACCCCGACACAACCCGGGGCGCTAACGACAACGCTATGGCACATTCTGTTTCGGCCGAATCCGCGAATGTTTCACACGGGCAACGATCCGTTGCGCATTCTGCGCGAGCTTGCCGGGTTGGGAAAACTGAAAACAAGCGCTGATGTTTCACGTCTGCCATCCTGGGAACAACTGAATCCTGAAGAGTGTTATCTCTCCTGGAATGTCGAGTTTGCCGGACCCGCCACACGCGAGGCGATCGCTGAAGTATTCAGCTGGGTGCTGGACGAGTGCCACCTGGAAATCACACCCAACACGATGCCGGCACCGACGCTGTCGCAACGCAGCGTCGCTGAGGCGGTTGCCTCCATAGACACTCATACCGACACTCTTCGTGTCAGCGTGCCAAAAGTCGACGCGCTCATCAACACCGTGGGCGAACTGGTGATCACGCAAACCATGTTGAGTCAGCTGACGACTAACTTCTCATTTGACAATCTCTCCAAGCTTTTTGCCGGTCTCGAGCAGCTGGAACGCAACACCCGCGAACTGCAGGAAAGCGTCATGCGTATACGGATGCTGCCATTGAGTTTCGCCTTCAACCGTTTGCCGCGTCTTGTACATGACATGAGCCAGAAGCTCGATAAAAAGGTGGAACTTATCATCAGCGGGGAGCAGACAGAGATCGACAAAACCGTGATTGATCATCTGATCGACCCGCTGCTGCACCTGGTGCGCAACAGCCTGGACCACGGCATCGAACCGCCGGCGGAGCGTGTTGCCGCCGGCAAGTCTGAAACCGGAACCATCGAAATTAAGGCCTTCCAAAAAGGCGGAAACGTCATCATCGAAATTCGCGATGACGGTCGTGGCTTGCAGCATGACCGGATTTTTTCCAGAGCCGTCAAAAATGGCTTGATTGCTGCTGACGCTAAACTTTCGGTGCAGGAAATTGAAGAAATGATTTTCCTTCCGGGTTTTACAACAGCCGAGATGGTGAACGACATCTCCGGCCGCGGAGTTGGCATGGATGTTGTGCGCAACAACATCCATCGTTTGGGTGGAAGCGTGGAAATTACGTCGCAGAGTGGACGCGGCACCTGCTTTACCGTGCGCCTGCCACTGACGCTGGCGATCTTGGACGGTCTGAGCGTGCAAGTCGGCGCACACACCTACATATTGCCGCTGGTAAGCATCATAGAATCGGTGCGCATTCGTCCCGAGCAGGTCAGTCGTCCGGTCGGCGGCGGCGAATTGTTCAGTATGCGCAATGAATATCTGCCGCTAATCCGGCTCTATCAGCTTTTCGGCATCGAGTCGCGCTCCACGGATTTTACCCAGGGGCTGCTTGTTATCGTCGAGGCTGACGGCAAGAAGGCGGGGCTATATGTGGATGATCTGCTGGGTCAACAGCAGATTGTGATTAAAAGTCTCTCCGCCCACTACCGCAAGGTCGAAGGTATTTCCGCGGCGACGATACTGGGCGATGGCAGCGTGGCCATGATCCTGGATGTGGCGGGCCTGATCATCATGGCGCATGCGGGCTCAGTCCAACGCAAATCCGCTAACAATGAGAGCGCTCCCGTGACGAAGTATTGCGAATTGCGCGGGCCGTCTCCCGATGCTTCTCAGGGAATCAGAGGCTAACGCAATGTTAACAATTCATTTAATGAATGATGACGGTAATTTCTCCAAGTGCGGGAGGTCGTTTTCAAGACAGCCTTCCGGAACTGAAATAAACACCACCGGCGCGACGCATGGGCAGCGGGTTTTAATCTTCTTTATTGCGAAAGACTAGGTACACCACAATGCGCTTATATCACAAACTGTTTATTGGACCGGCATCGGCCATCCTGTTTTTCTTATTGTTCGGTTCCGTGACTATCTTTGCCATGTGGATGGAAAAGTCCGCCCTGGTGGATATATACGAAAACCGGCTTAGCCATTTCTCGGTAAGCACTCAGGCGGCACAAAAACTTGCCATGGTGCATTCGAGCGTATACCGCCTGCTGAGCGTGATTTCGACCTACGACAAAAAACTCGTCCATGAGATGTCTCAGGAACAACAGGACAGCATCGAAGGGATCATCACAGAACTGAATGAAGCATACCCGGCTAACAACACTCTTTCCCTCCAGTCGAAAGACCTGCTTGATCCGGTAATCAGCAGCCTGAGCAAGTATAAAACCGACGTGGCAGAAGCCGTCAATGTCGCCAGCACGGACAGCAAGCGCGGCATGGCGCAGATGCATAAAATGGCCGATTACACCTATGACACACTCATCGTGAATCTCACCAACCTGGTGGCGCATGAATCGAGCCAGGCCAAAGCTAGTTACAACGATGCCATTGCGACGTTCAACCAGTCCTTGTACATCGCCGTAATTGTCCTTCTGGCCGCGTGTGTGGTCACCATGCTGATCAGCGCATACATGGGGCGACTGATTTTACGTCCCTTGATGCAGGCGGTGCGAATCGCCAAACAGGTTGCCGGCGGTGACCTGACCAGCCGGGTCGAGGTTTATTCCAAAGACGAAACCGGCCAGCTGTCGCAATCACTGAAAGAGATGAATGCCAGTCTCGCTGGCATCGTCTCGAACGTGCGCTCGGGCGCCAACTCAGTCGCCATTGCCGCCAAGGATATAACCATCGGAAATGACGAACTTTCTCAACGTACCTCGGCGCAGGCCTCCAGCCTTGAGGAAACCGCCGCAAGTCTCGAGGAGCTTACCACGACGGTTAAACAGAATGCCGAAAATTCCATGCAGGCCAACCAACTGGCCAGCAACGCCTGTGACATTGCCGTCAAAGGCGGCCGGGCTGTCGCACAAGTTGTCGTTACGATGGGTGCGATTACCGAGAGCTCCAGGAAAATTGTCGATATCATCAGCGTGATCGAAGGTATCGCCTATCAGACCAACCTGCTGGCACTGAATGCCGCGGTCGAAGCCGCGCGCGCCGGAGAACAGGGCCGTGGATTCGCCGTTGTCGCCAGCGAGGTGCGCAACCTTGCCCGACGGTCAGCGGATGCCGCCAAGGAAATTAAGTCACTGATCGACGATTCGGTGAGCAAGGTCGATAACGGATCCGAGTTGGTGCATGAGGCGGGTCGGACGATGAGCGAGATTGTGGGCAGCATCAAGAAGGTCAGCAATATTGTCGCCGAGATCGCGGCTGCGTCCAACGAACAAAGCGCCGGCATCGAGCAAGTCAACCAGGCGATCGTACAGATGGACGGCGTAACGCAACAGAATGCCGCCATGGTTGAGGAGGCCTCAGCCGCCGCGGCGGCTCTGGAAGAGCAGGCGAGAAAGCTGAATGAAGCAGTGAATATATTCACGCTGGCGGAATCGAGAAGCGGGGCGAATGGAACCACGGCTGATCCTGCTCAATCAAGGACAGAGATACATACGGGCAATGTGCGTCCACTGATTTCCGCTGCACATACAGCATCACCTTCAGGAACGGCTCAACGTAAGTCGATAGCGGGAGCCTAACCTGAAGTGTTGATGGCAAGAATTAAGTACGTCACCGATTGCGGTGGAATTGAACGATTAAGTCAAGGAGTAATGTTATGAAGACCGCGCACGCAACGATCGAGAAAATCAAGCCCTCGATAACCGAGGAACAGTTCCTCACATTCAAATTATGTGGGCAGGAATATGGCATCAGCGCCCTCAAGGTTCAGGAAATCAAGGGTTGGGAAAAGGTGACTCCGATTCCCAATAGCCCCGCTTACATTCGCGGCGTGCTTAATCTTCGCGGTCTGATAGTCCCGGTCATTGATCTGCGAATGCGCTTCAATATCGAGGAAATCGCTTACACGGCCATCACCGCCATCGTGGTGGTGAACATTAGCGAAAGATTGGCTGGTCTCGTCGTCGACTCCGTCAGCGATGTAATCGAAGTCAGCGAAGAACAACGCTGTATCGCACCCGATTTTGAAGGCCAAAAGGATCGAGAGTTCATCAGTGGACTGGCTCAGATCGACGGCAAGCTGCTCATTCTGTTGGATGTCGACAGGCTGATCAATCCGGAGTTATTGGACAAGAAAGACACAATAGAGGCGGATGTTCCCACATTGTAAACATGCGAGTTATCGCAAAAGAAGGTAAGTCATGGAAATGTACTATGCAAAAGGTGTGAACCTGCGTGTCAAGATGATCGCCGCCGCGATCCTGATGACGTTACTGGTGCTCGGTGGCGGGATACTCGGACTACGGAGTCTTGCGCAAGTCATGAGTCCCCTTGAGGAAATGCAGGTCCTCGTCAAGGACAACACGGCGCTCGCCAGCAGCATTGCGCCGCAGTACGAGAAGGCGCAGGCGGTATATCAAAAATACCGACTGGTTACGATCGGCGTCGTCTTAGCGGCGCTGATCATGGGAGTCGGAATTGCGATTTATTTCATACGCACGGTCTCGGAACCGCTTAATCGGCTTGTCGGAGCCATGCAGCGTGTTGCCAATGGCGATCTTACCGTCACTCTATTCACCGACAGGAGGGATGAGGTCGGTCAGGCCATCGGCGCGCTCAACGTGCTGGTGGACGAGTTCCACGAAAGCATGCTGCACGTCTCGCGTGCCGCCGAATCGGTGGCAAGTGGCTCCCAGGAACTTAGCTCGGCGGCGGGACAGCTTTCCTCCTCCGCGCAGGAACAGGCGAGCTCGCTCGAAGAGACCGCGGCTTCGATGGAAGAGATGACCAGCACGGTGAAACAGAACGCCGATAACGCCCTCCGGGCCGACAAGGTCGCGCTCGATGCGCGCGAAGCGGCGAATGAGGGTGTGGTGATGGCATCCTCGGTGAGACGTTCCATGGAGGCGATCAACACCAGTGGCACCAAGATTGCGGACATTATCAGCGTTATTGACGAGATCGCATTCCAGACCAATCTTCTGGCACTCAACGCGGCGGTCGAGGCAGCGCGTGCCGGCGAGCAGGGACGCGGCTTCGCCGTGGTCGCCTCCGAGGTGCGCAACCTCGCCCAGCGCAGCGCTTCGGCGGCCAAGGAAATTAAAACATTAATCCAGGACAGTGTGGAAAAAGTCCAGGATGGCACGCAGCTCGTGAACTCCTCGAGCAAGACGCTCGAAAGTATTGTCGAAAGCGTGAAAAACACGGCCGAGATCATCGCCGAAATCAGCACCTCGAGCCAGGAACAGGCTTCCGGCATCGAACAGGTCAACCGGGCCATCATGCAGATGGACGGCGTTACCCAGTCCAATGCCGCCCAAGTCGAGGAACTTTCCGGCACGAGTCAATCGTTGGCGGCGCAGGCGGAACAGATGATGGGCATGGTCTCGCATTTCACTCTGAAAACCGAAGCGGTAAAACACTTCGTCTCCAGCACGGGTGTTGGTGAAAAAATGAAGACGGCCGCTTCAGACAGCAAGCCAACAGGTTCACTCGTAACTTCGGAATCTGGCTCGTCGGGAAAGTCAGTCAAAGCCCGGAATGTGCAGTACCTCAAACCAAGGGTTGTCGCGCAGAAGGCCAGTTCGGGTGGAGGCGACTGGACGGAATTCTAGACTGACTCCGTCTTCATAAAATCAGGGGGCGTGGCGAAAAAACCGCCACGCCCCGAACAAAACCAGCAGTGGCGCAGGATTATTGAGGCGGCATGAATCAACCCGAACATTTGAGCTGGTCTATTCACGCCACGGTCATGAACCGAGACCGTTTTACCGCCTCAATAATCGAAAAATCATTAATGATTTTCGTTATTGACCCGGCACGTCCGAGGCGCCATCCAGGCCGGGAAACATTCAGCGATAGCCGTCTTCCTTCAAGATGGATCGTGCCGGGTCAATAACCATGGTAATCAGCCACACCGCCTCAAAAAATAGCAGATCCTTGCTGGATGACAGCCGGCTGACTATCACGGACAAGGAATTCCGGCATTTGCGCGAGTTTATTCATATGCACAGCGGGATTGCACTTTCCGATCACAAGCGCGCACTCGTGTGCTCGCGCCTCGCCAGGAGACTGCGTCACCATAACCTGCAGCACTATTCCGAGTACTACAGGCTTTTGACCGAGAACGATCATGACGGGCTTGAACTGGTGGCGATGATCAACTCCATCACCACCAACAAAACCGATTTTTTCCGTGAACCGCATCACTTCCGCTTTCTGGCCGAAGAAATATTCCCGGCGTACCGGAATAATCCGAAACGCGAACGTCCGATCCGCCTGTGGAGCGCTGCCGCGTCGACCGGAGAAGAAGCTTATTCGCTCGCCATGACTTCCCTGGAAGCAATGCCATCCTTCAACGAGCGGGATATCTGCATACTTGCCACCGACATCGATACCGACGTCCTGTCACGCGCCGAGAACGGTGTATATACCCACGAACAAGGCAAACACATTCCCGAAGCGTTATTGCGCCGCTATTTTCTAAAAGGGCAGGGTAGCCATGAGGGCGAGATTCTGGCCAAACCTGTGCTGAAATCGTTGGTCCGTTTTCGCCGCCTCAATCTGCAGGACGATCCTTGGCCCATGCAGACGCCGTTCGACGTGATTTTGTGCCGCAATGTGCTCATCTATTTCGACAAGCCGACACAGCTGAAACTTTTCCGGCGCATGGCGGGTATGCTCAAAACTGGCGGCTATCTGATGCTAGGTCATTCGGAGGCCATCTATGGCCTGGTCGATTACTTCAAACCGGTGGGTCATAGCATCTACCAGTGTCGCGGGAAGGTCGCTTCATGAAACCGGAGCAGCCTCAGCGCATCAACGGTAACAGTCTCCCGAAGAATCTTGACGCAGATCTCGCTCGAATCACCATCAATATCGGCGGCCTGCACGCGAGTTGCAAGCCGCTGTTACTGGACACAGTACTGGGTTCCTGCATCTCCGCCTGTTTGTACGACCCGGTATCGGGCATCGGTGGCATGAATCATTTCATGTTGCCGGAGGGCGCCGATCCGGGCAATCCGACGAGCGCGCGCTACGGCGTCAACGCCATGGAACTGCTGATCAGTCAATTGATGAAGCTCGGCGGCGAGCGTCGCCGCTTTCAGGCCAAAGTTTTCGGCGGCGGTCACGTGCTCAAGATTCGCGAGAGTCTCGACGGCGTTCCACAGCGCAATATCGATTTTGTAAGGCGGTTTCTGGAAACTGAACAGATTCCTGTTATTAAGGAAGACGTGGGCGGCTATCAGCCGCGCCGCGTGCTGTTCCACACGCACACGGGCAAGGTATTCCTCAAATACCTCGGCAATAACGAGGCAGAGCGCACCGCCGAGGAAGAAATGGTCTACCTGATCAGCCTGAAGAAACAGAAGCTCGATGGCGATGTCACGCTCTTCTGACATGAGCACAATCACGGATACCAGATTGGCGCTGCCATGAAAGAAACAAGGAAAATAAAGGCCCTCATCATCGATGACTCCGCGGTCATGCGTCAGATGCTGACAACCATCCTGCACGAGGACCCGGCCATCCATGTCGTGGGAACAGCCGCCAACCCTCTCATTGCGCGCGAAAAGATCAAGGCGCTCAAGCCGGATGTGCTGACTCTCGACGTGGAGATGCCCGGTATGGATGGCATTACCTTCCTCGAAAAACTGATGCGCTTGCATCCACTGCCCGTGGTCATGGTGTCTTCGCACACGGAAAAGGGCGCCGCCGCCACGTTGCGCGCGCTCGATCTGGGTGCCGTGGATTTCGTCGCCAAACCGCAAGGGGGGGTGCGTGAAGGCATGACCCATGAGCTCATGGATGAAATCCGCGAGAAAGTCAGAACCGCCGCCAGCGCGCACGTGCGCGCGGCGGCGCCAACGGCGCGTTCTGTCGGGCCCCTGATTCGACAACCCCAGGTAACATTGCCAATTTCCCGCGAAGGCATAATCGTTATCGGCGCCTCGGCCGGTGGAACGCAGGCAATCGCCGAGATCACGGAGAGACTGCCACGAGACACGCCCGGCATCGCCATCGTGCAGCACATGCCGCCGAAATTCACAGCATCGTTTGCCGAACGGCTCAACAATCAGTGCGCACTGGAAGTCCGTGAAGCCAAAAGCGGCGATCGTTTGAAGCAGGGTGTGGCGCTCGTCGCCCCGGGCGGTTACCACCTGGAGATCATGCGTGCAGGCGGTGGTTATGCTGTCAGGGTTTTCGAAGACGAACCCGTCAACCGGCACCGACCGTCTGTCGATGTGCTTTTCAATTCCGCGGCGCGCATTGCCGGAGCCGATGCCCTGGGCATTATTCTCACGGGCATGGGTGGTGACGGTGCGCGCGGCTTGCAAGCGATGAAAATGGCCGGTGCATATACCATCGCCCAGGATGAAAAAAGTTGCGTGGTTTTCGGGATGCCGGAACAGGCGATTCGCCAGGGCGGTGTTTGCGAAATAGCGTCACTCGATAGAATCGCTGAACGCATCCTGGAATGGGCGAACACTGAAGATAAGTTTGTAAGTAGCTATAGCGGCGATAAATCACTGTAGCATCGCGAGAGTCGTAAAGTAATTGTGGCGGTTCTCAACCGCAGGACGGCACGGGGTTGATCAATGGTTGATGACCCCGAGTCCTTCATTGCCCACTCAAGATTCAGAACATGTAGTTGAGCTGGGCGCTGAGAAGATCGATGTTGTTCTTGTAGGTGCCCTGGAGGTTCTGAGCCACGGAGGCCTCCGTGGTGTTGTTGATGTGGCTGTCTTTGAGGAACAGATGGGCATATCCCACGTCGAATGACAGCTGATTGCTGGCCGCGTAAGTCATCCCAAGCGAAAACCAGGTCCGGTTGTTGTCAGGAAGGCGTACCGTGCGATGCTCGTCATCCGGCACCGGGGTCTGGTCGTAGGCCACACCACCGCGCAGCTTCATGCGGTCGTCCAGTTTGTACGACAGGCCCGCCGAATAGCGCAACGTGTTTCTCCAGTTCTCGGTGGTCACCGAATCGGGCTGTGCCGCGTTGCCGTACTTCACGCGCAGCTCCTTAAACTTGTTCCACTGGGTCCAGGTGATGTCGCCCATGAGTTCGAGCTGCGTGCTGAGCGCGTGCGCGGCGCTCACCGAGAGGGTCGCCGGAAGATCGAGGTCGGCGCTGTCGGAGG
Source organism: Sulfuricaulis sp. (assembly GCF_049587675.1). Lineage (GTDB taxonomy): Bacteria > Pseudomonadota > Gammaproteobacteria > Acidiferrobacterales > Sulfurifustaceae > Sulfuricaulis. Next base: position 31,605 of record NZ_JBAVEJ010000220.1, read on the forward strand.
TGTTGGTGAATAAGGTGGAACCGGCGCCTGTCAGGAAGGCGTTGAACGCCGCCGAACGGGTGAAAGTAGCGTCGCCCTCGATGCTCTGCTTGACCGACGAGCGATAGGCGACACCGATGCGCGTGCCGTCCATGGGCTTGTACAGCAGGCCGAGATTGAAGCCGTAGCCCCAGTCTTCACCCTTGATCTTGGCATAACTGTCGGTTGCGTTATTGCCGGGCGTCAGGCCGGCTGGCGCGCAGCTTACCGCTGGATTACCGCCGAGCCGAAGCACCTGCGCATAGCAGATCGCGCCGGAATCTATCGCCGATGTCAGCTCGGCGCTGATGTACTGCGCGCTGATGCCGCCGCCGAGCGACAGCTGATCGTTGAGTTTGAAGGCGAGCACGGGATTGATGTTGATCGTTTCCACGGAGGATTTGATGCCGTGATAGCGGCCGATCCAGTCGTTGCTGTAGTCGGTGGAAAGACCGAACGGTACGCTGATGCCGAGACCGAACTTGGTCTGAGGGTTGATGTCGCTCACGAAGTAGAGATTGGGAACGACTGCATTCACGCCACCATCTTCGGCCGCGCCGGGGGTGGTGTAGGGGATGTTGCCCAAGGTCGTCTCCCTGGCGCTGGCGTCGGTAAGCTTGGCGCTGGGTCTAACGCTATGGGCGGCAACCGAGAACTGCGTGCCTTTCAACTCGGTTATGGCCGCGGGATTGAAAAACTGGACGCTGGCGTCGTCGACGGCGGCCGCCCCGCCGGCAAAGGCGTTGCCCATACCGCTGACGCTCTGCTCGATCAGCGCAAAACCCGCCGCCGCCGCCGCGCCCGAGAATCCACCCAATACCAGGGTGACGGCGAGCGGTAGTATCTTGTACGGGAACATATTGTGATTCTGATTCATTTATACGTCCTCCGGATGATTTATCCTACCTTTACTTCTTATAGCAAATCCGCAAAGGCTCTGCCCGTGGGTGCTGCGGGCCGCAGCGGGAAGGCAGGTAGCTACGCCGGCCGCGGAGATACACCACAAATCCAGGAGCCCGGCATTCACCGTGTTCTAGCTGTGCGCGGTCGTTGCTAAAAACATTGATATCCGGCTATAGGGTTATACCTTGTGTGGGCTATTGGCGACATGCTGATCCTGGTGTTCCACGCAGCTGGACCAATGGAAACATGAGCTACATCAAGTCTTTATTGTCTGACTTTATGGTAGACTCCAAACATTAACGCGTCAGGATAAACCGCGGAACACGGACGTATGGATGCAGGAGCATCATGACCAAGCTTCGGGTAGTTCTCATCAAACCTAGCAAATACGCGATAGACGGTTCGGTGGAGCGTTTTAAAAAGGGATACATGCCCAATGCCACCTTGTGGCATATCGCCAGTTTGACACCAGAGCGAATTGGCGACGTCCCTGTCACGGTTCACACTGTGGACGAGTACGTTTGGCAGGACCTCGACTATCTTCGCTTGCTGCACCATGATCCCGACGTCACCACGCTAATCGCATTGGTTGGCGTTCAATCTCACCAGTTTCATCGGGCGCTGGATCTGACTGCCTACGCTCTCCATCATGGCGTGCGCCATTGCATCATCGGCGGACCGCACCCCATGACCTGCGACACCACTTCGCTCCAGGGTCGAGGCGTGAGCTTCGCGCTGGCCGAGGCGGAACTGATCTGGCGCGAAATCCTGGAGGATGCCGTGGCGGGTGAATTACGTCCTGTCTATGGTGCTGAACGACGCTGGGCGGAACAATTACCGTCAGTTGTAATAAACCCGCCGAGTTCGACTGACTTGGCCCGATATGGAGCGCCCATATTAGGACTCTATCCTGTGCGTGGTTGTCCGTATAAGTGTAATTATTGCTCCGTTATCAAGATCTCGGGCAGGCAAGTGCGCAGTCCGGATATAGAAAGCACACTGGAGAGTTTACGGCGGGCGAAACGCGCGGGTGTCAAACTGATCATGTTCGTGTCGGACAATTTCAACAAGTTTCCCGGAGTTCGAGAACTGCTGCATGCCATAATAGATGAGGATATAGGACTCCGGTTTTTCTGCCAATGCGATGCTCAGATTGCGAAGGATCCGGAATTAATAGCATTGCTTGGTCGCGCCAATTGTGTTGAGATGTTCGTAGGCATCGAATCGTTCAATCGCGAGGTACTCAAAGCGGCGGGGAAACACCACAATCATCCGAAACTCTACGCCGAGATTATACGGTTGTGCAATGAAGCGGGCATTCGTCCTCATTTCTCTAACATCATCGGATTCGACGAGGATAACGAGGACGAGATTCATCATCACCTCGGCGTATTAAAGTCGCTGCATCCACGGGTGGCTTCTTTTTACATTTTGACACCCATACCAGGAACCGAGCAGTACGATGACTTCCGAAAAAAGGGTCTTATTACAGAAAAGAACCTTGACCGCTTCGACGCCACCCATTCAACATGGTCGCATTCAAATCTGGCACGCGAGCGGCTCGAAAAGATGCTTTATCATTGTTATGTGGACTATTATGGATTCCTACTTAAGGCGGGCGGATTATCGGACGAGGAATTGCGTCTTGTTGTCTACTACCGGTACATAGCGGCGCAGCGAATCCATCCAATGTCCGGAGGGGTTGATCGATTGAGGGTAGACAGTGCGGCTGATTACTCTGACCTGCGGCGGACTGTTTACGACATTGATATTGCCCCGCTACCGGATAGTCTCAGGTTGTCATCCCACGACGAAACGCTTAATCGCCAAGCTGATTGGCGGTCCAAGCGCCACATCGAACTTGCATCAATATAGCCGACACAGCCATCCATGAGCGCGCCAGTCGTTACTGCTTTCCCAGACCAACCGAGTAGCAATTCCATGAACGTAAATGTACAGCAACGTGTGTTTAAAGTTATTGCCGATATTTTGAATCGAAAGGAAAGCGAAATCAGGCTGGATGCCTCCATACGCTCCGACCTTCAGGCCTCATCACTTGATCAAATGACCCTTTACGTTGCGCTCGAGGATGAATTTCAGCGCACGATGCCGCCCGAAGAGGTGACGGAGCTTATCACCGTCAAGGACATCGTCTCCTTCATCGACAGGAAGCTGCAAGAAACCACCTCCGCATGAACCGGCGGGTAGTTATTACCGGCGCTGGTGTCGTCAGCTCCCTGGGCATCGGCATGGATGAGTTCTGGTCCCAATGTCTCGAGGGCAAATCGGCGGTTGCAACCGTCCCGGCGAGCTGGCGGCACCACGATGAACTCCATTCTCGGATTTGGTCGCCTCTCCCTGAAATCGATCCCGAGTCCCTGGGCGTGGCGCGTGCGGAACGGCTGCAGCTCGACCCGGTAGCCATGCTCGCCCTTGGCGCCGCGCGCGAGGCCATAAGGCGCGCCGGATTCACCCTAGCTACTGCCGGCGAACGTTCACGCAACTTTGTGTTGTCGGGAGCGGACAGCGCGCGGACCGGTGTCTTTTTCGGAACTGGACTCGGTGGGGCGATCTCGTTCCTTCGGAATCACACCCATCATATATTCACCAAACCGCGTGCTGCCCTTGCAGCCTATGTTGAAAAACACGAAACCGCGGTTGATCGCGAGGTGCTGGAGGATATCGTCCAGCAGATGGCCCATGGAACGCGCTTCAACCCCTTCGAAGTGTCCATGGTGATGCCGAACTCGCCGTCGGCGGCGATAGGAATTAAATATAACCTCAAGGGACCGAATGAAACCTATTGTGTCGCGTGCGCCTCGGGCACCGTGGCCGTGGGTAATGCTTATCGAGCGGTGAGAGACGGCCGCGTTGACGTCGCCGTCAGCGGTGGTTGCGAATATTTCGCCGACGAACATGGCCACATCTTCCGCAGTTTCGACGTTTCAGGGACTCTGGTGCGGGATTACGCGGATGCTGAAACCGCGAACCGGCCTTTCGACGAGAAGCGCTCGGGCTTTCTGTTCAGCCAGGGCGGGTCGGCGGCGCTGGTTCTCGAAGAACTCGAACACGCGCAGCGTCGGGGCGCCACGATCATGGCGGAACTGATCGGTTTCGCAGAAACGTTCGACGCCCATTCCATGATGAGCCTTGCCCCGGGCGGCGGGCAGATCGAGCGCATGATACGCGGCGCACTGTCTGACGCCGGTCTCTCGCCTACGGAAATTGATTACATAAACGCCCACGGTACTGGCACCAGGAATAACGACGAGATCGAATCTGGTGTCATCGATCGCGTGTTCGGCAAATCCGTGTGGGTCAACTCGACCAAATCACTCCTGGGGCACACGATCGGCGCCAGCGGTGCGTTTGAAGCCCTGGTCACGGCCTTGACCCTGCGTGACGGCGTGACCCATGTATGCAAGAACCTTGACGCGCCCTTGCTCGATCTCAACTTCGTGCGCCATGTCGATCGTTTCGACCCGCAGGTGGGGCTGTCACAATCCTTTGCCTTCGGCGGACATAACGCGGCCGTGGTGATGCGTCGGTTCGATTAAAGCATGTGTAGTCATAGGATACTAGTGAAGTAACGATACGCGGAATTAAAAGCGTCGGCGTTACTCAAAGTCGAGCCGCCGGGACGGGGACATTCCCCGCGTCGCGCAAGGTAAAATCGATATCACTTGTTTTTCTGTTTCCTGCCTAGGATACTAGTTTCTTGGGTGCACGCTTGGGGTCAGCTAGAAAAGCGAACAGGGCTTGCAGCTGAGGGGGAGGTGAAATGAACAGCAAGCAACATGCGCATGCGTGCTTCACGCAAGAACATTATCGCGAGCTAGACATACGATATGAGCCGGAACACCGGGCCATATGGTGTTACCTGCGACCCACCTCCCGCCCCTGCTGCACTCCCGAACTCCTCGCCGAACTTGAACATTTCCATCGTGCCATCGAGCATCGTACAAAACTCGATGCCGAGACAGCCGAGCGGGACAGACTATGCTTTCTTGTGGTTGCCTCGCGCGTTCCTGGAGTGTTCAGTCTTGGTGGCGACCTCTCATTGTTTCTGAAGCTGATCCGCGCCCGCGAACGAGAAGGGCTGTTTCGCTACGCTAAGTCCTGCATCGATCTGTTGCATGTGAGCTATCATCTTCCTATTACGACAATAGCACTGGTCCAAGGAGACGCATTCGGAGGTGGCTTCGAGGGGGCGCTCACAAGCCGAGTAATCATTGCCGAACGACAGGCAAAGATGGGACTGCCTGAAATTCTGTTCAATCTTTTTCCTGGGATGGGTGCATATAGCTTGCTTGCGCGGAGGCTCGACCCAGCACGCGCAGAACGATTAATCCTCAGCGGACGCATGTATTCAGCCGAGGAACTCTATGAGATGGGCGTGGTGGACGTTCTAGCTGAAAACGACCAGGGGGAAGAAGCTGTTCATGCCTACATGAAAAAATATATGCGTGCGTCCAACGGTTACGACGCCATCCATAAAGTACGGCAAATATATCACCCCATCAGTTACGACGAACTCATGCGCATAGTTACGATCTGGGTTGACGCCGCGTTACAACTCAATGAACGAGACTTACGTATCATGGAACGGATATCACGCGCTCAGGAGAAACTTACAGTTTTTCGTCCAACTGCGGTGGTAAAACAACTCGCCTGAGAAGGAACAGCGGATATTCGTATATTGCGCAGTTTTCTTAGCCAGCCGCGCGCCTCTCCAAGTATGCCAAAAGTTCGTAACGCGCGGACTCATATTGCGTGATCAGGTCATGCATAAATGAAGAGGCCTCGTTGCGAAGCGTATCGTCCGGCAACCCGTGCATGCTTGCGCAGATATCGTAGAGTGCCTGCGCACCAACGCTGCCGGCGCTGCCTTTCATCGCATGTACAAGGTCCCTAAATTCCGCGTATTTTTTCAACCTCAAGGCTGTTTCCATATCGCCCAACAGCCGTTCTGTATCCTTCAGGAAGCCATGGATTAGTTCTGGTATAAACGAGGAACGCTTTCCCATAATCTCGAGGCTGGCGAGCGTCGCGTCATTCAGTACGTGGCTGGATGGCGATATGGCAACCGGCATGACAGTGGTTCGCACAGACACCCTGTCAGCAGAACTGCCGCTTGCCCCCTTTGGGGCAAGGCGATCGATTTGATCGAGCAATTTCGCGGGGTCGATGGGTTTCGTCAGATAGGCATCTACGCCAGCCTCTCGACATTCGTTCATTGCTTCGGTGGTGGCGTTCGCCGTCAGAACCAGAAAACGAACAGGGGAATCCTTCGGACCGGTGAACCGATAGATTTTCACCACTTCCAGACCGCTGACCACCGGCATTTGCATATCCAGTATCACCAGGTCAAAAGATTGCCTGCCCAGCGCGTCCAGCGCTTGTTCCCCGTTTGTCACCAGAGTAGGGCGGTGGCCTCCACTCTCGAGGATTTTGCTGATCACCTTTTGGTTAATGGCATTGTCTTCGGCGACCAGTATTTTGAGACCGGATTGCCTGATCCCCGCATGTCGTTTATAGCGATCGTTCAGCGATATCACGCTTTCATTCTCGTAGTGCTGCGCCGTGGTGCTGGCATGCAAGGCATTAAAAAGCAGTCGTTTTTCCACGGGGCTTTCCAGGACGTACGAATATCCCGCTTTTAGATATTCGTCAGCGGTCTTGTTGTCCGCTTTTATACGAATGAGCACGAGGGAAAGTTCGAATAGAGAGGATTCCGAGCGCGCCGCCGCGATGAATTGCAAGGCGTACATGTCGAGATGCTCCTGATCCACCAATACCGTGTGGAACGGCCGGCCGCTGTGCGCCGCATTTACCAGCAGTGCAAATGCCTGCGCGGCATTTTCCGCCATAGATAGCTCAACTTCCCATATTTTTAAATAACCAAACATGAGTGACCGGTTGCCCGTGCCGGATGAAATCATGAGCACACGGGTATCCACCAGCTTCTCCGTGTTGGCCAACATTTGCATTGCCAGCGCTTGCTTGTCGAAATTGATCTCGCACCAGAATGTCGAGCCGACGCCGGGCGTGCTGATCAGTCCTATGCGGCCGTTCATTAATTGTACAAGTTGCTTGGCTATGGTGGTCCCAAGGCCCGTTCCGCCATAACGGCGCGTGGTGGATGCGTCCGCCTGTGTGAAGCTTTCGAATATTCTAGCCTGCGCCTCCAGCGGAATTCCTATTCCTGTATCGATGACTTCAAACCTTATGTTGACAGTGGCGGGCACTTCCTTGAGCAATTTGACCCGGATTTCAATTTCGCCATGTTCCGTGAATTTAATCGCATTACCGACGAGATTGATCAGAACCTGGCGCACATGCAGTGGATCGCCGCGTAAAAGAAACGGGGTTTCCGGTGCGATGTGGACAGAAAAGTTAAGGCCTTTGGCATGCGCTTGGGGCGCCAGCATCATAGCGATGCTGTTGACAAGCCCATGCAGGTCGAAATCGGTTGTCTCCAGCGTGACTTTGCCGGCCTCAATCTTGGATATATCCAGGATATCCTCGATCAGGGTCAATAGCGTCTGCGCCGAGGCATGGATGGTTTGCGCATAGTCTTTCTGTTCCTGTTGGAGATCGGTTCCCATCAGCAGATGACTCATCCCGATCACTCCATTAAGCGGTGTCCGTATCTCGTGACTCATGTTCGCCAGGAACTCACTTTTTGCGCGACTTGCTTCGTTTGCACGAGTAAGGGCATCCTGAAGTTGACGCGCTAAACTGGCTACATATAAGGGAAGTACGATTAACGCAATCGTAAGTCCAACGCCTAGTGCGCGGTGAATAGCCCAGTATTCACTTACCGCGAGCACCAGCACAAAGCCGATTACACTCATGGCGGACGCTAGATATAGATATCGTGGTCCGTAGCGTAAGCCATTGCCAAAAGTAACCCATAGATACACGCCGTAAACCGCTGCTCCCACACTGTCTGTGAAATAGAGCACACACGTGGTCGTAAAAATATCAGCAAATATGCCAAGGACACGCCGCCAAACAGAAACTTTTGGAAAGATGACAATGGATGTAAGCACGGCAACGGAAAAGAGAACGAAAGATATCGTCAATATTATGATGCGCCATTCCTCACGGCTGATAGCGCTATCCGACAGCACTGAATTGATCAGATAAACAGAGGCGATCAAGCCAATCACAAGTCGAATTGCCGCCTGAGCATGCTCGCTGTCCGGGCGTTGCGCGAGCCTTTCACGCAAGAAAGCAAACATGCCTTGGTGAACCGGCGTGGCGTTGGCTTCCGTGCTCATCGTTCGCTATCCGTTTTTGACGGCAGGCAAATCGATGAATTTCTGACGGATACTGAGAATCTTCTCGAATTGAGAGTGGAAGGCTGCGATACAATCAGGATCGAAATGTTTTCCTATTTCTGCGTTCAAGTAATTGAGGGCGTCTTGTATCGGCCAGGCTTCTTTGTACGGCCGTGCAGACGTGAGCGCGTCAAATACGTCCGCGATCGCCACGATTCTGGCGGACAGCGGAATAGCGTCGCGTGCAAGACCATGGGGGTATCCCGTACCGTCATATCGCTCGTGATGGCCTAGCGCGATAACCGCTCCCATTTGCAGATATTTTGACGGGCTGTCGCGCAGGATCTCATAACCAAACAATGTGTGCTGCCTCATAACTTTGATTTCATCGGGCGAGAGGCGGCCGGGCTTGAGAAGAATCGTGTCGGTTATTCCAATCTTGCCAATGTCGTGCATCGGCGCGGCATACTCGATGAGTTCACATTCCTCGGCGCCAAGTCCCAGGCCATTCGCAATCAGGCGGGAATATCTCGCCATGCGTATGATGTGATTTCCTGTTTCCTCGTCCCGGTATTCGCCGGCTTTGGCAAGTCGCATCAGCGTCTCGTGTTCACGGCGTCGCACGTCCACGACAGCCTCGGCGAATTTCGATTCCAGCCACTTGGCGCGACCTTTGATGACCTGATGTTGACGACGCAGCTTGAGGAGGTTACTGCAACGTGTGCGGCATTCGCGATGGTCGATGGGTTTGGAAAGAAAATCAGTGGCGCCGGCGTCCAGGGCGTCATACAAGACTTTCTTGTCTTCCACGCCGGTAATCACCATCAGCGGAATATCCTTATAAATCTGTCGGAACCGTTTCGTGAACTCAACCCCGTTCATTAGCGGCATTTTAAAATCCGCCAGCACCAGATCAGGCTCGTGAATCTCGACGTATTCAAGCGCCTTCAATGGCTCAGCGAAAGTTTTCACGAATATCTCATCGTCCAGGGACACGACTAATTCTTCGAGAATCTTGCGGCTTGTGAATTGATCATCAATGATCACGATGGTGTCCATGGCATTCCACGCTCGGCGGTATCAGATACTTGAATCCAGAGATTTTCTGGCGTTCCCTTATATATAAATGTAGTTCTTTGGGCTGTGTTCGACAGACTTCAGTTCAATCGACAACTTCTTGAATACAAGCTGAATCGCAGGTGATACATTCTATTCTCCATGTATCTTATTGATTGCAGAGCCATTCCCAAGATTCTGTTAACCATGGTTATGCGCCACTGATGCGTACGTCACTCAGCTAAGGGGCGATGTATCCGCTCCAGCAGGGTTTCCGTGGTCTTCATCTGATCCTCCAGACCTTTCCGGACTTCCTCTAACTCGGCGATACGCTCCCCGAGACTGTCCATGTTCTCGTGAATCTTCTTCAGGGCCTCAAAACTCCGGTCAATCATGGTCTTATGCTGTTGAATCTGGGCAAAAACCGGGTTTACCGCCGCCTGGAACCAGTTTTTGGACGCGGTATTGCACTCATTGAAAATATGGTGCGCTTGGCTGACCAGGGTGATGAAAAACCGCTTGATGACATAGCGCTGTTCCGTCATCACGGTCATGGGACTTTCACGGAACTCATTGGCTTTTTCTTCCAGCTTCTTGAACTCCATGACAAACGGCAACAGCGACAGCCGTGGCGGGATGATCTTGGCCAGCCCGTATTCGGTATGCAGGCGTAGATAGATGGCCTCGACCACCTTGCGTATCTCGTCGGCTTCCTTGTTGACCTTTTCCATGCGCTCCAGGGTGCCCGCGAAGAACGTCGACATGCCGGATTTCAGACCGCGCGTGGTCCAGGTGTCATTCATGTCCACGCGCGTCTTGGAGATCAAATCGTCCAGGCTTTTCATGCTCAGATGCCCGAGCAGAATCTGCGCCTGCTTGGACAGCGCCGCACGCGTCAACTGAAAGCCTTCGAGTTCCTTGTCATACTTCTGCTTTTCCTGGCGCATGCGCGCGACCATCTTCTGGATCGCTTCCAGATTCTTGCCGCTCAGGGCCTTGAGATCGGTCAGTTGCCGGTTAACATCGGTGAGTTTCGATTCCAGCAGCGCGCGGCTGCTTTCAACCCGCCCGCTGATTTCGTGCACGATGCGGTTGCGGATGAGCATATGCCGGGAAGGGATCATGTCTTCCGACAGTTTGTGCTCGAGCACCGGTAGCCCGCTCTTATCGGTCAGCGCCGGATCGCCCTTGATTTTGGCAACGAGACCCTTCTGCGCGGATACCGGAAAGATCGATTTCCGCTCTACATGCAGCACACGCGCGGTCTCTTCAATCTGCCGGGCAATACTTTTGGCCACAGCGGCCTCATCGTGCAATTCGTCCCAGAGAATATCTATCTTGTTGAGTGCTATCAGGTGCGAATTGCCCTTAACTGTGCTCACATGGTTGGCCCAGACATCGAGATCCGTTTTGGTGACACCAGTATCAGCTGCCAGCACAAAGAGGATGGCCTGGGCATTGGCCAGCGTGTTCAACGTCAGCTCGGGTTCCACACCCAGGGCGTTCAGTCCAGGCGTGTCGATTACCACCAGACCCTGCTTGAGCAGAGGATGCGGAAAATTGACGATGACGTGGCGCCAGACCGGAACTTCGATCATCTCATTGGGCGCTGGTTTCTGTGCCTGCGCCCGGGAATCATACAGACCCAGTTCCTGCGCTTCGCGGATGTTGACCTTTTTCGTTTTGGTAATTTCGGACAAAGCCTCGCGTACTTCCTCGGCGGAGCTCAGCTTCAGAATATGCTGTGTCGTCCAGTGCACCGGCGTGCGCTTGTACTCGGAAATCGTGAGCGCCGTCTTGCGCGTCTCGATGGGCAGCAGCTTGACGCAAGCTCCGTCTTTCTCGTCCCAGCGCAATTCGGTAGGGCACATGGTCGTGCGTCCGGCCGAGGAGGGCAGGAGACGCTGTTTGTAATCGGAAAAGAAAATCGCGTTCAGCAACTCCGTCTTGCCGCGGGAGAATTCCGCCACCAACGCCACGGTCAGCTTGTCGGATTGGAGCGTTTCGATCAGCTCATAAACGCGCAAATCCTGCTCACCGTCCGTGAGTCCCTGTGCTTCGGTCCAGGATTGATAATCGGCAATCGCCTGGGCGAGATCGTCGCGCCACTGTTTAAAGTGGGCCAATTGCTCGGAAAAATTGCTGAGGATGGCCTTGGCGTTGCGCGACTGCACAAAATCCTCGATCGCCACCACATTGCTGGTGTCGGTTAGAGGACTCTCCTGCGCTTGCGACAAGCCGGTTTTCGGGTTCAAGGTCGTCCTGCCTGGAAACATCGTTAAATGTCTATTAATGATGCAAGAGTCAGGCCAGAGGCTGAAATACTCCGTAAAATTAGGGTTTTTGCAGGCCTGTTTCCGTCCACCCCGGGCCTTTAGGCCGATATCGCCCCTGTTCGAGGTGGCAGAGCGCCCGGGAGGTAAAGCCAGGCCCGGGACCAGGCTAAGTGGAGCCCGGTGCTGGTGGAAAAATTCCGCATGGCGCGACCCTTGCTTGCATTTTTTACCTTAGAATCGCTGCAGCGGCTCGCAGTACGACGGCACAGCCATAAAACAACGTGACATGACCCTAAATTCCCCGACCAAGCTCCCGTGCGCCCGCAATTGACCCTCTATCTCCCCGGACTGCTTATTGCCAGCGGAAATGACCACACTGAGCTTGGAAGATGCCGTGGCCTGGAAACCTTGCTGGCACGGGCCGAGCAAAAGTCACAAACCGGAGGGACAACCGGATACGAACATGAGCTGTTCAGGCTCTTTGGACTTGAACAGGAGGAAAATACCGATCTTCCGGTGGCTGCTGTCAGCCGCATGCACGACATGGGTGTGATCGACAAAGATTGGTGGCTGCGCGCCGACCCCGTGCATTTGAGCCTGCAACAGGACCGCCTGATCCTGACCGATGCCCGGAGACTGGATATCACTCAGGATGAGGCAAACCGCATGGTGGCGGAGATCATGGAAGTGTTTACCGCGGATGGATGGCTGCTCAAGGCGCCGCGACCGGATCGCTGGTATCTCAAGCCAGCAAGAGCGCCGAAGATAACCACCACTTTGCTGTCGCGGGCGATCGGCCAGGACGTGCATCCTTTTCTGCCTGGCGGTCCTGATGGCAAGGCCTGGCATACGACCCTGAATGAAATCCAGATTCTGCTGCACACGACGACCGTTAATGCCGAACGCGAGAAAGACGGCAAACTCCCCATCAACAGCCTGTGGTTCTGGGGTGGCGGCCGTCTGCCGCGCATCAAGCCGGTATCCTGGACGCATGTCTGGAGCAAAGAACCGGTAAGTCTGTCCTTGGCAAGGCTGTCAGGTACGCCGGGTGACAACACACCAGATCGGTTTGAAGACTGGCACAAACTGGCGGTCCGGCCCGGCGAGCACCTGGTGGTGCTGGACGATCTGCAGCACGCGGCGATATATGGTGATGCACAGGAGTGGAATAATGCCCTGCAACGATTGGAGCGAGATTGGATGATGCCGCTATTACAAGCATTGAAATCAAACACCATCACGAACGCAACATTGATTACGGATAAGGGAATGAGTTTCTCGCTCACCTCCCGTCAGGCACGCCACTGGTGGCGATTCCCTCGCCCCTTGGCGACTTATCTCGCAGCGCAGCCCTGACACTTCTTATTATGTCAGGACGAACGAGCGAAGCGGAGTAGGGCTACTGATCTTATGTCAAAACGAACGAGCGTAGCGAGTAGGGCTACATTATCGTCAGGACGAACGAAGTAGGGATTCATTTATGTCTTCTGGAAATAAAATCATCAGCCGCCGTCCACCGGGTGAACCCGGTAATCTTCCCACCGATCTGCATCCGGTGCTACGGCGCATCTATCTGGCGCGCCAGGTCACCTCGGCACAGGAACTGGAACAGTCGCTCGATCAGCTGATTCCGCCGGCCCAATTGAAGGAGATTGATCAGGCCACCGCATTGTTGGCCGACGCGCTGCAGCGGCAGCGGCGCATACTGATCGTGGCGGATTTCGACGCTGATGGCGCAACCAGTTGTGCACTCGCGTTGCGGGCACTGCGAGCCATGGGCGCTCACGACGTACTCTATCTCGTGCCGAACCGTTTTGAGTACGGCTACGGCCTGACTCCCGAAATCGTTGCGCTGGCCGCACAGCAATCTCCGGAACTGATCATCACGGTTGATAACGGCATCTCGAGCTTGGAAGGCGTGTCGGAGGCCCGCCGTCGCGGCATCGATGTGCTGGTCACCGATCATCATCTCCCCGGCGCAGCGCTGCCGATGGCGACGGTGATCGTCAACCCCAACCAGCCGGACGATAATTTCCCGAGCAAAAACCTGGCCGGTGTCGGAGTTATTTTTTACGTGATGCTGGCGCTGCGCGCGCACCTGCGGGAAAGCGGGTGGTTCGCACAACAGAATATTCCCGAACCCAATCTCGCCCGTTTGCTGGATCTCGTGGCGCTTGGCACCGTCGCCGACGTGGTGCCGCTCGATGTCAACAACCGGATTCTGGTCGCCCAGGGGCTGAAACGCATTAATCATGGGAATCCCTGTGAGGGTATCGCGGCGTTGTTGCGTGTGGCGGGGCGCTCGCCGCAACGCGTGACGGCCATGGATCTGGGATACGTCGTCGGACCGCGCCTTAACGCTGCCGGCCGGCTCACGGACATGTCGCTCGGCATCGAATGCCTGCTGACCGATGATCCGTCGGCAGCGCAGGCCATGGCCGAGAAGCTCGACGCCTTGAACCGAGAGCGGCGTACGATCGAGGCCGCGATGCAAAAGCAGGCGCTCGCGGCGATAGCGAGCCTGCATCTGGACATGGCGACGTTGCCGCGCGGCCTGTGCCTGTTCGACGAATCCTGGCACCAGGGCGTGATCGGCCTGGTGGCCTCGCGCATCAAGGAACACACGCATCGCCCGGTGATCGCGTTTGCGCCGGTCAGCAACACCGAGATCAAGGGCTCGGCACGGTCGGTGCCCGGATTGCATGTCCGCGATGCACTCGATGCCGTCGCCGCGCGCCATCCGCATTTGTTGAGCCGCTTCGGCGGACATGCGATGGCGGCCGGGCTGACCCTGCTACGCGCGCACCTGGAGGCCTTCCGGCAGGCCTTCGATGAAGAAGTCAGCCGCCATCTTTCCGACAGTGATTTACAGGGAAAGGTTATCAGTGACGGCGAACTCACGGGGGAGGAGTTGTCGTTGCCGGTCGCCGAGCTGTTGCGCGCGGCCGGCCCGTGGGGCCAGGGATTCCCGGAACCCGTCTTCGACGGCTGCTTTGATGTGGTCAGCCAGCGGGTGGTGGGCGAGAAGCACCTCAAGCTGACCTTGCGCGCGCCGCATCACGCCAAGGCGCTGGAGGCGATCGCGTTCAACAGCGTGCGCGAGGGACAGGCCGTCACCTATTCCCGTATCCGCACCGCTTACAAACTGGACGTGAACGAATATCAGGGCTATCGCTCATTGCAGCTGATTATCGAACACCTGGAACATGCCGACACCGCGGTCAGCCATGTCGAGCCGGTGACCACGGCATGAAATTTACCGTCTGTGACAGGGACCTAGAATATTTTCCATATATGCCGCTGGGTCGCATTGCAGTCGCGCGCGGGTTAATATTCCGCGTATGAAACGTCTGGAAGATTTTGTCGGCGACACGCCGTTGGTGAAGCTGCAACGCCTGCCGGGAAAGACTTCGAATATCATTCTGGCCAAGCTCGAAGGCAACAATCCCGCCGGCTCGGTCAAGGACCGGCCGGCGCTTTCCATGATCAAACATGCCGAGGCGCGCGGCGAGATCAAACCCGGCGACACGCTGGTCGAGGCCACGAGCGGCAACACCGGCATCGCGCTTGCCATGGCCGCGGCGATGCAAGGCTATCGCATGGTGCTCGTCATGCCGGAGCATTTGAGTCTCGAGCGGCGCGCGGTCATGAAGGCCTTCGGCGCCGAGCTGGTGCTGGTGACGCAAAAGGAAGGCATGGAAGGCGCGCGCGACCTGGCGGATAAAATGGAACGCGAAGGCAAGGGCAAGGTATTGAACCAGTTTTCAAACCCGGACAATCCGCGCGCACACTATGAAGGCACCGGCCCGGAGATCTGGCGCGACACACAGGGCAAGATCACGCACTTCGTGAGTTCTATGGGCACCACCGGCACCATCATGGGCGTATCGCGCTATCTGAAAGAAAAGAATTCTAAAATCCAGATCGTCGGCGTGCAGCCGTCCGAGGGATCGCAGATTCCGGGCATCCGCGCCTGGCCCAAGGAATATCTCCCCAAAATCTACGACGCCAAACGCGTGGATCGCATTATGGAAGTCACGCAGAAAGAAGCGGAAGAGATGACGCGAAGACTGGCGCGCGATGAGGGCATCTTCTGCGGTATTTCCTCCGGAGGCGCAACGATTGCGGCGCTGAGATTATCCCAGGAAGTTACCAATGCCGTGATCGTAACCATTATTTGCGATCGCGGCGACCGTTATCTGTCGACAGGGGTTTTCCCTGACTAACTATTTATTCACCGCAACGATACAAAGAGCGCAAAGTAATTCAAATTTAGCAAATGATTAAGTATATTTTTCTCAGGGAAGCTCTGATTAAG
>NZ_JBAVEJ010000221.1:0-5266 GCF_049587675.1 Sulfuricaulis sp.
AGCCAGCTCTTGAATTCGAAACGCGCGAACAGCTCGCGCAGCCGGGCGTTATCCGGTGGCGTGCGCCGCAGGTCCTGCGGGGCGCTCTTCAGCTCCACGTCGCACTTGATGGTGGCGAGGCTCCGCGCCATCGGCAGATGCCCCAGGGACGCGCGCAGGCTGTCACCCGCCTTGCCGGGCACGTCATTCGCGTGCGCCACGATTTCATCGAGCGAACCGTATTCCTGCAACCACTTGGCGGCGGTCTTGGGCCCGACCCCGGGCACGCCGGGGATGTTGTCGGAGGTGTCGCCCACGAGCGCCAGGTAGTCCACGATCTGTTGCGGCGTCACGCCGAATTTCGCCACCACTGCATCGTGGTCGTACTCGGCGTCCTTCATCGTATCCACCAGCCGGACGTGTCCGTCCACGAGTTGCGCCATGTCCTTGTCGCCGGTGGAAATCACGGTCTCGCGGCCTTCCGCGGCAGCGGCGCGCGCGAGCGTGCCGATCACGTCATCGGCCTCGACTCCTTGGACCTGAATGAGCGGCAAGCCGAGGGCGCGGATGATGTCGTGAATCGGTTCGATCTGGGCCGCAAGCTCGTCCGGCATCGGTGGGCGGTGTGCCTTGTACTCGGGGTAGATATCGTCGCGGAAGGTCTTGCCCTTGGCGTCGAACACCACCGCCAAGTGCTCGGTGTCGTATTCGGAAAGCATGCGGCGCAGCATATTGACCACGCCGTATACCGCGCCGGTCGGCTCGCCGCGCGAGTTGGCGAGCGCGGGCATGGCATGGAAGGCACGGTACAGATAAGATGAGCCGTCCACGAGGATAAGTGGCCCACCTTTTTTCCCGCCCGCCGACGCTTCCGTAACGACATTTTTCCCGCGGCCCGGGGATTTAGGGCTCATGCGCTGGAAAGACCGCCCGCTGTCCGTATGTTTGTGCTAAAAATCATATATGAATAACAGAGATCCCAAAGATAAATTACCGCCGTTCCCGAAACCCAACGGCGCGGACGCCCAGTTCCGCATCGAGGTGGCGCCCTCGGGCACCATGTCACGGGAATCGTGGAAGATTTTCCAGATCATGGCCGAGTTCGTCGCCGGCTTCGAACAGCTCTCGACGATCCAGCCCTCGGTCAGCATTTTCGGATCGGCGCGGACGGCGCCGGACCACCCCTATTATGCCCTGACCGAGGATATCGCGCGCAAGCTTTCCGACGCTGGTTTTTCCGTGGTCAGTGGCGGCGGCCCGGGCCTGATGGAAGCCGCGAACAAGGGCGCCTATGCCGGCAAGTCCCCGAGCGTGGGCCTGAACATCCGGCTGCCGCACGAGCAGCACGCCAACCCGCACCAGAACATCACGCTGACGTTCCAGCACTTCTTCGCGCGCAAGGTGATGTTCGTGAAATACGCCAAGGCCTACGTTTGCATGCCCGGCGGTTTCGGAACCCTCGACGAGCTGGTTGAGGCGCTCACCCTGATCCAGACCGGCAAGACCACGCGCATTCCCATCATCCTGGTGCATGCTCCATTCTGGGCCGGCCTGGTGGACTGGTTCAAAGACAAGCTGGTGTCCGAGGGCACGATCGACAAAAGCGATCTCGAACTCTTCAGCGTGGTCAACAGCGCCGAGGAGGTGCTGGAGGTGATCTTCCGGTATTATGAGGAAAGCGGTTTCGCGCCTTCGGAAGAAGAAAGAGAGATCAAGCTCAATCTCTGATGCCCGGAAAATTACTCATGCGCACTTTTGTATTTTTTCTCTTCGCCCTGCTGACGGTGCCCACGATGCTGGCCGAGACGGCGTTGGGCGACTCGAACGGCAAGGCCGCGGACCCGGCAACCACGCCCGTGCCGCCGCCTCCGCCTCCTCCGGAGAATTACAATCCGCCGGCGGCGCCCGAACCCCCCGGCGCCGGACAGCCGGAACCGGAAGTGACCATCACCACCAAGGGCACGGAAATCCATGAGGAGTATCGCCTCAACGGGCGGCTCTACATGATCAAGGTCACCCCGGCCAAGGGCAAACCGTATTACCTCATCGACCACGAAGGCAGCGGCCAATTCCGTCGCAGCGATTTCGAGACGCGCATCTCCATCCCCACCTGGGTGATCAAACGCTTTTGATGTTCCCGCGCAGACCCAAGCCGGGATTTGTTCGTTGCTTGCTTCGCAGGGATACCATGTATGAGCAATGGTTCTTCTCCAGACAAGACCGCGCCTGAGGAAAATCGCGGAATACACCAGGGCATCGCCTGGATTGTCCAAGGCTGGCATCTGATTCAGGAACAGCCGCCGTTGTGGTTCGGCATGGCCGCGATTTACCTGGTATTCGGTTTTACACTCAAGCTGATTCCCTTCATGGGCGATCTGCTGCTGGTCCTTGTCACTCCCATGTTGCTCGCCAGTGTGGTCATGGTCCTGGCCAGGGAGAAAAGCGCCACGCACCGGTATATGAACGGCCAGACTTCTTCGATGTCGGCCTTGCTCCAGACCTGGCTCGTACAGCCGGCGCAGGAACTGGTAAGCATCTTTATCCGGGAGGACAAGGTATTCGTTGCCGTGTTGCTCGGCATCGTCACCCTCGGCCTGGCCATGCTGGTCAAGATCACCGGCTATCTGCTGATCGGCGGCTCGATGGTGTCGGGGCTGACGGCGGGCCAGCTGAATGCGTCGCAGATCACGACCGTGCTCGGCATGCTCGTGGTCGCCAGTCTGTACCTGGGTCTGGCCATGGGCCTGGTTTACTGCGTGCCGCGCACGGTGCTCGGGAATCGCCCCCCGTTCGAGGCAATTGCCGACAGCTTTATCGCCTGCCGCAACAACGCATTGCCGCTGCTCACGCTGGTGGCGCCATTTTTTATTGTTTATTTCGTCATCATTGTGGCCTTCGCCAATAATTACTGGCTGGGCTACCTCTTGGTTTTCAGTGTCGGCGTCGTCGCGTTGCCGGTCTTCGTGGCATCGATCTATTGCAGTTATCTGGTGCTTTACCCGCCCCATCACCCCCCCTCACCGCGGTAATTGTTTTTCCGCTGGCCTGTGCGCCGGGTCCCGGCTTATATTGATCTGACACTATATTCCTGAGAGAGGGAAATGCGCGTACGGCTCTATCACGGCGAGGCGTTGGCGACCTACGGCTTCGGGTCGGGTCATCCCTTCGGCCACGACCGCCAGGCCGCTTTCTGGCAGGAGGCCCTGCGCCAGGGACTCGACTGGCAGACGGAAATCGGCGCTCCGGTTCCCGGCACCGAGGACGATCTCGCGCTGTTTCACACCGCCGACTACATCGCTCGCGTGCGCCGGCAATCGCTAAGCGGCCAGGGTTATCTCGATGCCGGCGATACGCCGGCGTTCCCGGGCGTGTTTGAAGCAGGCGCGGTCGTCGTCGGCACGGTGCTGGACGGACTAAAAAATATTCTTGAAGGCCGGTGTCGGCGCGTTTTCGTGCCAATCGCCGGCCTGCATCATGCACGCCGCGACTCCGCCTCGGGTTTCTGCGTGTTCAACGATATCGGCGTGCTGATAGAAGCGTTGCGCCGGCGTCACGGCATTCAACGCGTGGCCTACGTGGACATCGACGCGCATCATGGCGATGGGGTGTTCTATGCCTTCGAGGACGACCCCGACCTGATCTTCGCCGACATCCACGAGGACGGACGCTATCTCTACCCCGGCACCGGCTTTGCCAACGAAACCGGCACCGGCGCTGCCAAAGGCACCAAACTCAATATTCCACTCGAACCCGGCGCCGACGACGCGGCATTTCATCGGGTGTGGCCGCAGGTCGAGGAGTTCGTGCGCGCAGGCCGTCCGGAATTCATTATCCTGCAGGCCGGTGCTGACAGCGTCGCTGGTGATCCCATCACCCACATGCAGTTCACGCCCGCTGCCCATGCACACGCCACCACCCGCCTGTGCGCGCTCGCCGACGAATTCTGCCAGGGCCGGATCATCGGCCTCGGCGGAGGCGGTTACAATCGCTTCAACCTCGCGGCCGCCTGGACCCGGGTGGTGAAGGCCATGCTGGAGTGAGACCGGGCGATTTTGTCACCCGCGCCATACCCGGTAGTCTTCACCATGGCATACCAACAATAACCTGTGCATGAAACCCTGGATCGCCATCGCCACAGCTATCGACGCCGTGAACGAGACCATCGGCCGTGCAGTGTTGTGGCTGGTCCTGGCGGTGACGCTGATCTCGGCGGCGAACGCATTGATGCGTTACGGTTTCGGCATGTCCTCGAACGCCTGGCTCGAGATCCAGTGGTATCTGTTCGGCGCCATTTTCCTGCTCGCCGCGGGCTACACCCTCAAGCACAACGGCCACGTGCGCATCGACGTCATCTACGGGAGATTGTCGCAACGCACGCGGGCCTGGATTGACCTGCTGGGGGCTCTGCTGTTCCTGCTGCCGCTGTGCGGGCTCATGGTGTGGCTGGCCTGGCCCGGCTTCGTGGATTCCGTTCAGAGCGGCGAGATATCACCGGATGCCGGCGGGCTTATCCGCTGGCCGGTGCGCCTGCTGATTCCGCTCGGGTTTGCTCTGCTCGCTTTGCAGGGCGTGGCCGAGGTCATCAAACGCATCGCTTTCCTGCGTGGCCAGGGCAAGCTCCCGCACGAGACGCCGATGGAGGAAGTATGAGTCTGGCGCTCATGGCGCCACTCATGTTTGCGGCGCTGGTCGTGATCCTGTTGCTCGGTTATCCGGTGGCGTTCGCGCTCGCGGCCAATGGCCTGATGTTCGCCTTCATCGGCATCCAGTCGGGATTTTTCGATTTGAGTCTGTTGCAGGCTTTGCCTGAACGCGTTTACGGCATCGTCTCCAACCAGACGCTGCTCGCGATTCCCTTTTTCACCTTCATGGGATTGGTGCTGGAGCGCAGCGGCATGGCCGAGGAATTGCTCGACACCATCGGCCAATTGTTCGGGCGCGTGCGTGGCGGACTGGCCTATGCCGTGGTGATAGTAGGCGCGCTACTCGCCGCCACCACCGGCGTGATGGCGGCCTCGGTAATCGCGATGGGCTTGATCTCGCTGCCCATCATGCTGCGTTACGGTTACGACAAGCGCCTTGCGAGCGGCGTGATCACGGCCTCGGGCACGCTGGCGCAGATCGTGCCGCCGTCGATCGTGCTGATCGTGCTCGCCGACCAGCTCGGCGCCTCGGTCGGCGACATGTACACCGGCGCGCTGGCGCCGGGTCTGGCGCTGGCCGGCCTGTATCTCTGCTATGTCCTCGGCGTGACGCTGGTGAAACCCGAAGCCGCCCCGGCCCTGCC
>NZ_JBAVEJ010000222.1:0-14293 GCF_049587675.1 Sulfuricaulis sp.
GTGTCGAGAATCGAGCCTGAGGTGTACCCGCTTCCCCGGACACGTGGTTAGGGAACAACAGTCTGCTCTTCATACCGCACCGGACTGACGTAGTCGAGCGTTTCGCAGAACCAATAGGGTCAGACTCGATTGAAACCGCACGACGCAGCACGATGCGTCATCCGAGCCCGGCTGCTCGCGCGATCAGAAACAACCCTGCCCCGACGACCACGGCCCCGGTGACTCGCGCGACGCGCTCACCGGCCGGTGCGAGACGTTCGACGGTGATGGCTGCCGTCACGACAGCCATTGCGCGCAGGTCCATGACCCCGAGACCCAAGAGGATCGCCGTCAGGCCGGCACAGCAGTAGCTGCAGTGGAGGCCGAGGCGCAGGCCGTGTCGCCAGGCCGTGCCGGCGTCCGCCGGCAACGTACGGCCGCCCCCCGGTGCCTCCCGGCAGCAGGCAAGGTGGTGTGCCTTCCACGCGGTGAACTGGAGCGCGCCGGCGATCAGTAGATTAAAGGGGCCAGGCTCGGATTATTAATGACCGCCATGTCAGGCGGGATCTTCGAAGTAAACATCCTTAAACACCAGCCTATCCCCGAGCTTTTCTTCCGCTGCTTTGGGGAAACCACAACGCTCGGCTAACTCCGTCGTGTCTTTAATAGGCGCCGAACAGTCGATCCCACAAGAAATCAGTGTCAGAGAATAATTGTTTCAAAATACAAGCGGTAATTGTTTTCTAACCCAATTATTTATTGATCGCTAAAAGTGCGATTTTCACTCTGCTCCATTTTTAAGCGCTTATACCGCGCTTGAGAAATGTCGGTGCATCCATACGCCGACTCGCAGGCGGCGTATATGATTTTTTCAACAGGCCTGACAGGGACTCGAAGATGACATGCGTAGTGCCATCCCGATACGGCGTCTGTGCCCGACCACGGAAAACGGCGCTTAACGGAAGCGTCGCTATGTATGGCACCGCACCGACAAGGTGTGGCGCTGGCGTGCAAGCTGTCGAACTTCAGCGACCCTCCATGCGCAATTAAGAACGAATCAACGAGTTCGTCTGGGGCCGGCTCAATTATTCGTTGCGGTGCCGGTCCGCGTGCACTCACTTGCGCACGTTCGATGAGAGATCGTGCTCGCGAAATAATTGAGCCTGGCTCCTTTAATTCAACGACCACCTGACCACGCTATGAAACGGCAATCGCAATGAATCACCAACGAGATCAACGAACCTTGTTTTTGCCCTCCGCTATTATGCAGCGAGGACACCGCTAACCCACGACACCATAGCAATGCATTCCGTCACCATCCGAATAATTGTCCTCGCGATCGCCGCCCTGCCTCTGGCTGGGTGCGAGTCGATCGCGATTAGCGCCCTCGGGGGCGGCACATCGGCCGGGGTATCCTACTCAATGGCCGGTAAAGTTTCCCGCACCTTCACCGCATCCCTGCCCAAGGTTCAGGCGGCCGCCCTGGCGGCACTCCAGCGCATGGATATCGATGTGCTCTCTATCGACAAGGTCAAGGGTGGGAAGGAGATCAACGCGAAATCCATCAACCGTACTATTTACATCAAGCTGGAGGAGATCAGCCCCAATGCCACACGCATGTCGGTAAGCGCCAAGTCCGGAATTTTCCGCTCCGACACCGCTACGGGTGCCGAGATACTTCTGCAGACCGACCGGGAAATGGGAGGGCCGTGAGTAATTAAAGGGCCCAGGCTCAATTTATTTTTTTGTGACTAGGTAAGCCTTAAGCCGTTGTCGACTTCTCGACCATAGGTTGGATCGCATCAGCGGCTGTGCCAGCGACATCCGCCTTATTACTACGGTTCTTTCGCCAGCCAGCCGGCGGCATTCCGAATTCGCACTTGAATGCCCGATTGAATGCCGCCTCCGAATCGTAGCCGACGTGCGCCGCGACGGCGGCGAGTGATTTGCTTCTGATCAGGTGAATGATTGCGCAAAGCCAGTGTTGCCCCAGTGCTACATACAGAATCAATTGTCTATGCCGTATTATGTTGCTGTATAAAGCAATAACTAGTTGTTACCTCCTTGTTACCTCCAAGTTTCGGCTGACATGGATGTCAATACTTTGTAAACAGGGAATAAAGACATGAAGACTCATCGGTTTGTTACTCGTTCTTTTCTTCTTGCGCTTGTCGGCACGATTAGCGTCGGCGCGCCCATGTCAGCCTTCGCTGAGAAATCGATTGAAGAAAGTGCAACTCAAGCAGTCAACGATCTTCTCGTACAGCAAGGTGCGCCGGTGCTTCAGGCGCTGATCGAGCGTTCACGGGATGATGCCGTGCGTGCCGGCGTGCTGCCGATTCCGGCGGAAATACGCCAACACCTCGTGGGCTTCATTCCCGATGTGGTACTTGATGCGGCCCGTTACCGGGTGCAGGGCGGGGATGATCTGACCCTGCAAGTCAATGCGATTCGTTATGGCGATTCCGCGGCCATTACGCTTGACCATGTCATCGTGTTCAAAAAACCCGAAGACGCGCTGCACAACCCCAAGCTCTGGGTGCATGAGTTGACGCACGTTGCTCAGTATCAGCGCTGGGGGATCCGCGACTTTTCTATTCGGTACCTTAGAAACTTTCAAGCCGTTGAGAAGGAAGCCTATGAGGCCGCAACTAGATACGGAGAATTATGAATCAATAGGGTCAGACTCGGTAGCTTGGTATTTATCGCTAACTTCAATTATTTCGATTTCACAGCCAGAAACGTCACTTCCCTCGTTCTTAAATTGACCCGGAAGGATTTCCGGGCAAAGAGAAACCGGCCGGTTTCCGCTTGGACCACGTCGGTGTCCGCGGTGGAGGAATCAAAGGAGCCAGGCTCAATTATTTCTCGCGAGCGAAGCCGACCATCAGCCGCTGGCGGTACTCATGGCGTTGCGCAATTCTTCCGGACTGACATCGCGGACGTGTGTGGCGATCGACCAATAATGACCGAAGGGGTCTTCGATCCGGCCATAACGGTCGCCCCAGAACATTTCGTCGACCTGCATGGTCATCTTCGCTCCCGCGGCAACGGCACGTTTGACGGTGGCGTCGGCATCCTCGACGTAGAGGTGGATCGTGACCGGCGAGCTCTTGAGCGACTTTGGTCCCAATGAGCCCAACTCCGTGAATTCGTCCGCCAGCATGATGTGTGAATCGCCGATGCGGATCGAAGCGAACATGAGCTTGCCGTCCGGCCCCGGCATACGCAACTCTTCCACGGCATCGAACGCCTTCTTGTAGAACTCGATGGCATCGGCGGCGCCGGCGCAAACCAGCTGTGGTGTCACCGTGTGCATCGAGTCTGGTATGGGCTTTACTTTTGGCATGATGGTTCCTCTTTGAAGAATTGTTGTCATTCGTGCTGGGTTATCCTTGCTCGTAAGGCTCGATATCTTTTGTAAATATTTGTTAAGTTCCAGCAATGGTTTGACTTTACTGTGGCGCGCTTGTTCCTCGACCATGCCAAATCAACCCTTGAGGGTGTAGGCAAATGCCCAGGTTTTGAGAGGCCGAATCCAGGAGATTATCGATGAACTCAGAGAAATGTCGATATCCCCCACTTAATGCCTGTGCGAGCATTACGGAATCGGTCGAGCGGAGCGAGTGTGCTATGTCGAACAGTTGTTCATTGTTGATGAACAATCGCAGGTGCGGGTGCGCCGGCGACATCCACCTTACTCCGGTTCTTTCGCCAGCCAGCCGGTGGCATGCCGAATTCGCGCTTGAATGCCCGATTGAATGCCGCCTCCGAATCGTAGCCGACTTGCTCCGCTACCGCGGCGAGTGATTTGCTCCCGATCAAAAGTTCCTGCGCCGCGATTTGCAGGCGCCACCGCGCCAGGTACTGCATGGGCGGCTGTCCCAGCAGGTCGGTGAACCGCTGCGCCAACGCCGAGCGCGATAAGCCCACCTTTCGCGCGAGCTCATCGACGGTCCAGGAATGGGCCGGCTGCGCGTGGAGCATCGATAGCGCACGCCCAACGAACCGGTCGCGCACTCCCGCCAGCCATCCCTTCCGGTCCGCCGGCAGGGCATCGATACAGCGGCGCACTGCCTCGACAAACAGCAGTTCAGACAGCCGGGCGAGGACGATCGCGCTGCCGGCGCGCCACTCCGCCGCCTCAGCGGCAGCGAATTGCAGCGATGACTCGAGCCATGCCGAGCGCGGATCGTTGCGCATGTCGACCTTGAAGATTCGTGGCAGCGCGGAAAGTATCGGGTTGCTCAGCGTCTCGTTGCAGGCCAGAAAACCGCACACGGTGCGCGTCGTCGTCCCGCCGCCCCCATAGGACAGCTTCATCACCTCGCCGGGCGCTGTCTCGATCTGACTGGCCAGCAGCGGCCCGAATGGCACGGGAGTGAGATCGGGGGCGCTGCCCATTATGTGCGTTTCCCCTTGCGGCACCACCAACAGTTCGCCGGCATTGACTTGAATGGCCGAGCCGGGGTCGGCAGCCAGTCGCGCCCAACAACTCCCTTCGGTGATGAGATGGAAGGACACCACGCGTTCCGATCGCGGCAGGTAGCCCGCGCAGAGGGCGCCATTCGTCTGGCCAATCACGCACCATGGCGCGGTGAATTCGCCATTGAGGTAGACCGCGCCGCCCAAACGCACGACGCGAAGGACGTCGGAAACGGCATCCATGAACAGCCTCCGTCAATTCCGGCGTCCTGCGCAAGAAATCTGGACGCCCGATCATTCATGAACATAACCAGCGCGGAGATACTAGCAGTCGCCAAAATCGGCAACAACACATCAGCACCAAGGAGGTGCATCATGAACAACGGAAAGACTTACCAAGGCAACTGTTTTTGCGGCACGGTTCAATTCACGGTCAGCGGCGAGCCAGCCGGAATGGGTTATTGCCATTGCGACTCGTGTCGAAGCTGGTCGGCAGGGCCGGTCAACGCCTTCACGTTATGGAAACCCGAAGCGGTGCAGATCACGCGGGGCGGAAACAACATCGGCACTTACAACAAGACGGACCGCAGTCATCGAAAATGGTGCAAAACCTGTGGCGGCCATCTCTTCACCGAGCATCCCGGCTGGGGACTCATCGACGTGTATGCCGCGGCCATTCCGGACTTTCCGTACCAGGCCGGCGTCCATGTCCACTATCAGGAGACGAAAATGCCCATAAAGGACGGGTTGCCGAAGATGAAGGACCTCCCGAAGGAAATGGGTGGCTCGGGCGTCAGCCTGGCGGAATAATGTATTGGGTTCTTCAAGCTACACTATCCCGGGCACCCATCTCCCGTTCGCCCTGAGCTTGTCGAAG
Organism: Sulfuricaulis sp.; assembly: GCF_049587675.1. Lineage (GTDB taxonomy): Bacteria > Pseudomonadota > Gammaproteobacteria > Acidiferrobacterales > Sulfurifustaceae > Sulfuricaulis. Next base: position 5,282 of record NZ_JBAVEJ010000222.1, read on the forward strand.
GGTGAACGGGAGGTGCCGTAAATTGGAAGCAATTCATCCGTTCGTGGTTTGACAAGCCGGTCCTGAGCAAGCCGTTCGGTCTTCGACTGGCTCAGACCGAACGGCGTAAGAGGAAAAACAATGCTCGAACTTAGACCCACATGCGAACACTGCAATAAAGCATTGCCGCCCGACTCACTCGAAGCGCGCATTTGCACCTATGAATGCACGTTTTGCGCGACCTGTGTCGATAAGGTTTTGGGCAACGTCTGCCCGAACTGCGGTGGTGGTTTTGTTCCCAGATCCATCAGACCATCGAAGAATTGGAAGGGCGACAACTTCCTGGGCAAAGATCCTGCCAGCACCAGGATCAAACACAGGCCGGTTGATCCGGCAGCTCATACACAGTTCGCGGCCGCCATCAGGAACATACCGTCTGAGAAACGCTAGCGCGCGAAAATGAGTACGGCTAAAGATCCCATGAACTCGGATATTATAAAGTGTCGCTTATTACAAATGGATCAGATATGGAAATCAGTCTCTCAACGGACATTGATAGCATTTCATGGGAAGAACTGGCGCGCCTTTTCGAGCTGGCGCCATTGGGTAAAAAGCGTGACCCTGAAAAGTTAGAAATCGCGTTTCGGAACAGCCTGCTGAAGGTTTTTGCTTTTCATGACACCAAGCTGGTGGGCGCAGGACGGGCACTTTCTGATGGCGTGTGGCGCGTGGTAATTTACGATGTAGCAGTCCTGCCGGAGTACCAGGGAAAAGGTATTGGTAGCACGATCATCCGGCATCTTGTTCAATCGGCCAATGTCGAAGTCGTCATGCTGTATGCGGCACCGGGCAAGGAAGCGTTCTACGAAAGATTCGGATTCCGCAAAATGAAAACAGCCATGGCAATCATGCCCAATCCGGAAGAACGCCGGGAGAAGGGGTTTATCGAATCAGGCCCAACAACTCGCTCCCACTGACGTCGCCGCTAACGCGGCTTAACCGTTGAGCGTCTGCTCCTGGCCAATAGAAGTCCCTGACTCCATTTCCTGGCTCAGGACTTCGAGCTAATAACTTCGCATGCAGTCGGGCCAGCTCAGACCGAAACCATGAGTCACCAGACCTTGCGGATTTGATCCAAGGGCTCGTGGTCCGGGGCTTTTGACGCAGTTACGCAGTCGCTGCGTCACCACGGACTTGTCGGAACATGACCTGTTGATGGTGACAAAACAGCGGCAACATTATTTCAGTGAAAAAAAGCTCCCCTCCGAATACCGGGGGGAGCTATGAGATTTACAGATAAACTATCCAGTCGGCAGTATTATGTATTGTTACCGACTGCACAAGCGGCTAGTCAGGCTTTAAAAATAAAGTCAGTCTGTCCACCACCGCCAATCTTGGGGCAGGGTTGACCGCCACCTCCAATCCTGGGGCAGGGTTGACCGCCACCGCCGTTTATGATGTTTCGCATGATGTCCACCTCCCGTTTGGGTTATTGGTTACCCATCCATAGACCTACTGGTGATACAGTCTCTCGACCAGCTTCATCCTTGGCTATTACACTACTCCCGGCCGCGGGTCATGGCAACTGACTCTATACGGCAGCGGTCGGATACCATCTAAACTCCCGAAAAATAACAGCTTGCATTAAGTTTCTGCGTCAAGTAAGTCCGGCACCAATACGCCTCTCGGCGCCTGAAGGCGAGCGTTGAATGACCACTTCTGGCCGTTCTGTGAAGATCATACGACTGGATCAAACCGGTCGGCGGGGTCTTTTTTTGTCTTTGCGAATGTCCTGAATAATAGTGTACGCCTCAATATTATTGCGCAACAGTGCATTGTATCGCTGACCAATTGTATAGCGCGTGCGCAGAGTCATAGGCAAAGATTTGGAAACAAACAGCGTTGCCAGGACTGAGGCCAAGATCCTGGGCCTGATAGCTGACAGCAGGCGCAGTGGGATCAAAATTCGCGGTGACGATTGGCACGTCAGAGGCAAGGTTGGTGGCGGATGTGGAGGTTGACCCGTAATAAATGATGTAGCCTGAGACGGTCCTGGGATAGGGTGACCAAGTCACGGAATTGGCAATGTGCTGGCATCGATGGCCTCAAGCGCTCCTGGGGTTGCAGTGGAGCTGCGGCACTGGCCGGATAGATCAGTTGCAGCAAGGCCGCTGTCTGAGCATTGAATTGTGGTGTCCGGGGCAGACAGTGCGATGTTCTGGTTGAACGTGGCGGCCACGCTGCGTGCCGCGTTTATCGAGACCGTGCAACTCGCGCTGGTGCCGCTGCACGCCCCGATCCAGCCGGAGAAGCTGTAGCCGCTGGCCGCAGCGGCGGTCAGCGTGACGTTGGCGCCGCTCGCGTAACTGGCGCTGCAGCTCGTGCCGCAATTGATCCCGGCCGGCGAGGAGGTAACGGTGCCGGAGCCGGACTTGCTCACCGTCAAGGCGTAGTTGACCAAGGTGGATATGACGACGTTCTGGCTGAACGTCGCGGTGACTCTGCGTCTGTCCGTGATCGTGAGCTTGCAAGTGGCGCTCGTGCCGCTGCACGCCCCGCCCCAGCCGGAGAAGCTGTAGCCGCTGGCCGCAGCGGCGGTCAGTGTGACGCTGGTGCCGCTCGTGTAACGGGCTTTGCAAGTCGTGCCGCAGTTGATCCCGGCCGGCGAGGAGGTAACGGTGCCGGAGCCGATTTTGCTCACACCCAACCTTGCCGCATGGGCGTTGGCAGAAATCAGCAGAGAAACGCCGAGTAATATGGAAACCAGGGTAAAACGCGCGACGCGGCTGAAACGCGGCGCAAACGACAACGCACGTAATGTCAAAATCACATCCTCCCTATTGTCGAATCGGTAGACCGAAACTCGGTTCGACCGGAGCCGCAGGCTAACAGCGAATCTTTACGATTCGTCTCCTGCAGGTCTTCCTTTTATTTTTTGCGTCGTGGTTGAGGTCCACGATCGACACTCACTACGTGCACCGCTGAACTGACCAATTAATACTCGATCGCGCACGAAAAGAAAACTTTTCGCAGACTATTGGATTATCGAAGCGGATTAGCGGTGTGTCGGCGTTCTCAAGTTGACGCACGCGAGTGATTACGTGTGGCACGCGGGATCTGTGCTTGGCGAATTCCCAATCACGCCGCCACTGGTATCTGAAACAACGCGTGACAGTGGGATATCAGGAGAATCACCCAATGTGTGCCGAAAACGGTTATTTAAAGTTGCCCTGCCTGCAGATAGCGTTGCATGGCTTCGAGCGCACTGGCACCGAGTTCGCGGAACTTGATTGCCGTGCCGGCTGTTGTGACGCGCGACACTTGGGCCGGCAAGCGATAAGACGATCTGCCCTTGGCGGATGGCAGTGAAATGGCCAATTCGACCGGCACGTCGCGGGTCAGCGCCCCCCATCCCAAATCGAGCATGGCGCCCTGCAGGCTGAGATCATGGATCTTGCACAGGCGGTGGCCCTGTTCGTGAACAATCATCACTTCCTGATCCACCGGTTTGCGCGTCCCGGCGCGGCGCTCGAGGACCATTACGTACCCCCTGATTATTGCCAGAAGCTATATCAGCACTTTAAGGTTCTTCTCTTTACAAAAATGATTATACCCCTGAAGCGAATAGTGAAAAGGGGATACTACCTTGCGTTGCGATTGGAGCCCGGGACAAGCTGTGACAGTAGATTAAATAGAGGTCCCGGTTGAAGCCGCAACCCAAAGCAGCCATTCATCATAAAGAGAAGCACCAGGTCACCGGGCGGATTCCGTCAGGTCCTCCTCGACAAAACGCAGAATCGCCTCCATCAGCGCCTCGCGCGGATACGCATTCTGGGTCACGAACAACGAACCGATTGTGGCATGCGTTCTGGCGATCGGCACCGCGAGTGCCCAGTGGTCGGCGTTGACATAACCCATGAGGGTGCTTCCGGGCACGATCTGGTCATAGAAGATCACCTGGCTGTCGTTGCGCGCGTCGACGCGGGCAAGTTTATCGTAGCTCGATGTCAGAATTGACGAGATGCGGTCCGGCTGCGGGAAAGTGACGAGCGAGTAGTAGCGCAGTTCGCGAGGAAGCGGGTTCTGCGCCAGCCACTTCTTGCGCGTTGCGGGCCGCAGGCTGTCCACCGCGCCACCGTCGCCTGAGGAGCAGGTGGCGCCGGGAAAGTGCCGCAGCAGGTCAGCCTGGTACTGCTCGGCATCATTGGCAAGCGCCGACCCTCCGATTGCGCCGGCGGCACTGACCACCGCCGCCACGCGGCTGCGGATCTCCGGGTATGCAACCACCGCTTCGAGGATGTCGGGCGCGCCCTTCGAATAGCCGATGAGCACAAGGCGCGATGCTCCGGCCTCCGCTGGCATCGCCATGATCGCGTCGCGGATCTGGCGTGCATTATTCGCGGAACTCGACAGCGCGTCGACCTTGAGCTGCACCAGATCATACCCGAACTGGCGCACGTGCTGCGCTACGCTGCCGGGCGCCTGCAGCCACGGCTCGAAGCATTCGTATCCGATGCCGGCCACTATCGCGCCGATCAGGCGTCGTTTTGACAGGCCGAGGTCGACGGCCTTGCCGGTGCCGGCAGGTTCGCTACCGACGCGAGTCAACGCGTCCTCGCAGGGGCGGATGTCGGGAAGGTCGTGTGCCCGCGCCTCCAGCACCGCGCAGTAGATCTCACGAAAGCGCGCCCGCTTGTCCTGCACACTGGCCTCGGAAGCCGGAACGAGAATAAGCGGCGGTGTGTCAGCCGAGTAGGGGATCAATGGCTTTGTCGCGCATGCTCCGAGCGCGAGGCACCCCGCGACGGCCAACAATAAAATGCCGCTGCTATTCAACGACGCACGCGCGGCGCGGGGGCGTCGGGCAGCTACAGCTTCATGCGATCCGATGATCAAGTCACTTGCGTGCATTGTCATTCTCCTTGCGTACGGCCGACTCCCACCCGGTCAGATACGGCTCCCAATCATTGCTGCCTCCTGCTGATCAGGTGCTGGGTGTCCCGTGTCATTCGTAGTAGTAGCGCCAGTCGAACACCATTCGCAAGCCCAGTGAGTAGACGGTGCGCAAGCTCGGGGGTCGCGCCCCGGGCGGAGCTTCGACCGACTCGCCATTCGGAACATCCGCACCCGCGAACAGCTGGAAGAGAATCGTCGAGCTCTGATTGCTGGAATACGCGCGATACGGGCGATATTCGAGAATCGGGAGGTCGTAGAACACCGACTTGTAGTTCACCACCATTCCGGGGCCGCCCGGGGGATCGCTCGGCGCGGCCAGTTGATCCTGCCCGTTTACTCCGTACCACGCTACCCCGAGTTCGCGGCCGAGCACGAACTGGAAGCGGCCAATGGACGTGTTCCACGGCCGCTGCCACGGAATCAGACCGCCCTGGGCGGCGGTGACCGCCATCTGCGTGTACGCGGTGCGGTCTATCAGATACATCGGCGACAGGAAAAGGAGGTCACCCGGCACGAGATAGAACGGTATCCGGATCCGTGCAGAGGGCCCGTTGCGCGACGGAATCGCCGCACCGAGGCTACCGCTCAAGCCGCCCAAAACGGTCCCCTCCGCCTTGTTCGAAGACGGAGTTTCGGCGCGATAGCCGATCTGACCGAACACGAGGCCGTCACCCGAATCCCCCAGTGCACCCTCCAGCCCCAACCCGAAGCGAAATCCGATATCGAGTCCGCCGATGAGCCCGGAACTAGTCTCCGAAGGCACGAATCCACCATTGATGACGCGTCCATCGATCGTACCGGCCAATCCGGCGAATGTGCCCACCTCGCTCCTGGTTCGCGGGAGCGAACCCAGCCCGGGACCCAGTGCCGGTACGGGGGTATCCAGGAGCACTTCGGCGGTAGCGGGTCCGTATGTCCCGTGACCGCTGCCCACGCCGAGGCCACGGTCGGCAAAGGTCATGCTCTTGCAGATATCGAAGGCGTCCGGCTGGTCGGGCGCGCTGGGAATATATGGAAGGGTGTAGCCACGCGAGCGTCCCGTTGCCGTGTCAAGCATCTGCTCGATGCTTATCCGTACCCCCTTGGCGGCGAACTCCGCATCCTGTGGCCGCATGTGCGCGTCGCCCATCAGCACGGTCGTCTTGTCGCGCCCCTTCCAGGTGAACACCTCTAGGCCGTTCTCGTTGTAGAAGTCGTGCGTGCCCTTGCGCTGCGAGACGTCGCCCCAGCTGCCTGCCACGTGGCCGGCCGCATACATGTCCTCGAGAAAGTGCAGGGCGAACGCCTCGTCGAATAGCGCGGCGCGCGTCAGCGCCTTGCGCTCTTCCGGTGTGAGCTGCTCCTTGGGGAGCCGGCTCGCCTTCTGCAGCGCGCTGAGGTGAAACCAGACATAGACGCCGGCCGCGTTGAGATCGGATCCAGGTTTCAGTGCCACCATGGCGTACGCAAAGGGGTCGAGGTTCGTATCGGGACGGGGGAGCAGAAAATGCGCAAGGTTTGCATCAGCCCGGAACGCATACTGGGGATCCGCCCGTTGCAGTTGGGTGTCTGCAATGCGCAGCGCGTTCAAGCGCTCTGCCCGGTCCCTCTCGCTCGCGAATTGTCGCTTGGCGTCGGCGACGAAAGTCGAACTCCCCGCCGTCACATCGGGAGGAGCGGCGACCGGAATCTTCGCGAGATCCACCTTGAGCTGTGCGACGATATCGGCAACTCGGAGAATCCAGTCCGATGTGCGGACATTCTCGAGCATGTCCTGGCTCGAGCACGAGTGATCGCCGGCGATGCCCGACAGCGCGGCCCAGTCGATGCACGGCGGCGCAAGGCCCTGCGTGGTGTCCGCGCCCTGCGCGCAGAGGCGCTGCTCGTCGCCCGCTCGCGCCTCCTGCCAAAGACGGTCGAACACCGCTTTGCGTTCGGAGTCCAGGCCCTGCACGGCCAGGACCGCGATGTCGCGGTGCTCCGGATAGATCCATCCGAACGCCGAATCCGCAGCGCTCCAGGTCACAAGCGCCAGCAGCGCGCGCGACCACGAATTGAGTTTCGATTCAGACATCCTCCTCATCTTTCCCCCCAGTGCCACAGGACTCGCAGGACTCAGATGCGAAGCTTGTGAGGCAGAAGAGTTTTAAGCCGACCCATGGCGGTACGGTAACGGAAGACTTGCACGGAAAATTCGTTTCTCCCCAGGTGCACGCACCCGCTTGTTTCCTATGCGCCATTCCCACTCGCCGTATGCATTACTCGGCAGTCACTATTCGCGATGCGTCTCATGGGACGGCATAGCGTCATAGTATACTCTCCGTTGTCCAGAACGTTCGCCTGTCAACGTTAAGGCCTAATCTCACCGTAAAAAATCTTAATCATTATGAAAAAGTAGATGGTTCGAAATTGGCCTGACCGGCTCCTTCTTTTTTATGCCAAGTTGAATGTAATGTTTAACTTGGTGAAAGGAGTGATGTCCGCTTTCGGCCTATTGTGTTGAAAAACTCCATTTCGTACTGAATTGCTAAATCTACGAAGTATCTGATCTCGCGGTGCATTGACGGAGCGCTACGAGATGATGGGTCAACAGGGTGGCGGGCAGGATCGGCTGTTTTACGCATTCAACCTCGACACTCACGTTCCTCAAGATCACCTGCTGCGTGGCATAAGTCAGTTCCTCGATCTCAAGTAACTAGGGTCAAGTCTTGCATTGCAACATCAGTCTCACTGCTCATACACCGCGGCGTGGTTTTAGGTGCTGTGACGTACATCGAATATTTCATTGCACGACCTGGCCCCACTCTACCCTATGGTTTGGGAACGTAGCTGCTAGCTATTCAACAACCGAAAATTCGAAGAACGTCAACCCGTTCTCCTGTATCGCCTCATACTGGCCTTTACCCTGATCCGCAATGCGATAGCGCCGGTCAAGCTCGGCCTTCCCATCGTGCGAGGCGCCCGAGGCAAATGCTTCAGCCGCTTCGGAAGCGGGGAAGAAATTCGGATCAAGGCCCGGCGATAGCAGATAGTAGGCGCGGTCTTCGCGGTTCTCGACTTCAATCCAGACCGGTTGAATGGACTTCTTCGCGAGCGGCACTCCATACACTGTCACGCTCTCTTCGGCCGACAGCACAGCGGTCGATATGCGCACGTTGCCTTCAGTGCGCGTCACGGCCCGGCTCTTGTAGTCGATACTCGCTGTCGGCGGCGGAGTCGAGGCGCAGCCAGCAAGCGCAGCCGCCACGACAGCAACTGTCAGGACTCGCCTCGCAATCCGGTTCATACCGTAACCTCGTTACTCGAACTATGACAGATTTTCGTCACGCTTTCAGCCTTTAGCCTTGTTCTTCTCGCACGCTGTTCCGCGGGCCTGCGGCAATTCCGTTGATCGTCAGGTGGAGTGCCCGGCGCATGCGCGGGTCGTCATGGCGGCTTGGCCGGTAGCGGACGTTCAATTCTTGCCGAAGGATCAATAAAGCGGTGGGCCAAACTTTGAGAAAAGTACCGACAGAATTCAAGGGATCATGTCACGGCGGGAGCGTTAAATTCACCGTCCCGACGCCGCACCCGTATCCGTCATGAGATTGTCAGCGGTGCGCCAAGCCGGGCGTTTTTGTGTGCGCCGTACGGCGGCGTCGTGGGTCACATCAGCCAGATCGCGGTCAGGCCGACGGCGAGGATCGCCGCCGTGGCGAGCGAGAGCCGCTGTCGCAGCGGACGGCTGCCGAGCACCACGACCATGCCGTACTTCACCAGCGTATTGCTGAGCGCCGCGATAGAGATCGCGGCGGCAGCAATGATGAGATCGGCACTCTGGCGGGCGAATTCGGCCATCGACAGCGTGATGGCATCGACATCGGTGAGGCCGGCGACAGCAGCCACCACGTACATGCCTTCCACCGGCGCGTAGCGTTCGGTGAGTTTCACCACCAGCAGCACCAGCGCGAACACCAGGCCGAAGCGGGTGGCGGCGGCGAGGCTGAACGGATTCTTCACCCGCACTTCGCCGCTCGCCCCGACCGGCCGCGGGCGGCGGATGCCGTGCCAGTAGAAGGCACCGGCCAGCCCGGCCGCGGCCACGGCCATCGCCGTGAA
>NZ_JBAVEJ010000223.1:0-6436 GCF_049587675.1 Sulfuricaulis sp.
GTCGCTCTTGAGCTCCGCGCAGCGCGCGAGATCCGCCGGCTCGGCGGCAAAACCGGCGCGGCCGATTGCGACAAGACAGACGGCGAACACGAGACGTGTAAACGATGGCCACGTGAAGATTCGAGCAGTATTCACAGTGGATGTGCCGATGCTGAATCCTGTCTGATTTTTTTGTTATGGATTCTTAAAAGCGTATACCCAGTCCAAGGTAGGGACCGGCGGCAGTCATTTTCCAAACAGTTCCATTATTTTCGTAATCCCAGTACAACTGGCGATAACCCACCTTGGCAGTGAAGTCCTTGGCATACATCCAATTCACGCCGGCGATCACCTGGTATGTGAAATCCGAACCGCCCGCGCCTGCGTCCACATAACCAGTCAACCACCAGTTGTCGGCAATAGGTTGGTTCACAATCAGTCCCACCACGGCATCGGTCCAATTCTCGTGACCGCTTGCAGTCGGCGCGCCGCCCGGGAATACAATCCCCGGCACCGTCGTAATCTTCACGTCCGCAGCGGCTACCAGCCTGGTGTAGCGCAATGCGCCTATCACATCGAGCTTGGTTTTTTCATCGAGTAAACGATATCCAACCGTTCCTTGATAAATATACATGGAGGTTGTGACTTGCAGCGCGCCATTCACGCTCACGTTCCCAAATGGACCGGTCACTGTTTTCGAGCCTTCATCCTGGATCTTGAAGTACACGCCCTCCAGACCATACATCCAGCGCCCCTGGCGTGCCGTGAACAGCCCCATAAGACCTGATTTGAGATCGTTCCGGATATCGCTGAAAGGCATGTCCAAGTCCGCCTTGACCCCACGAATCCCAACGGTGCCGTTCAGCCCCGCCGCAAGAAAATAGGGCGTCACTTCGTACTCCCATGCACCGCCCTCGTCAGCCATACCGGTCAGACTGAAGCCACACCCCAGGAGCGCGAATGGCAGGATTACGGCATTGAGTGGTCGCATCGTATGTTGTCCTTTCTAATGTTCTAAAAGCGGGGGCTTCATTCGGAAACCGGCATGTTCGCGTCTTACGCGAGGGTTACCGATGGTTTGCTCTCCGATGGTTCTTCGTCTTCGCCTCAAATTCGAATGCGAATTCGCTGCTCGGATTAGAGATGGATTTTCGGGAATATTAAGGTCGAAAACCATTAGACTTTGGTCCAATAACCGCAGTACCCACCGCCGGCGAGAGAAAAGCAGGCCCGTGGCGTACCGCTGTCGTCAGCTTATTTCCAGGCCATAAAAAAAAGAAACCCTCCGTCGGGCGGAGGGCAAACTTTCGTCTCACAGGGAGGTTAACAGACTCAGGAGGAGAGAGACGAAAGATGAGGTTCTATACCATTACCCGGCGGTTCGCCATTGGACCAAGGTCCCATATGGCCCTTGACGCAATTACCCGGGCGCCTGGTCATGTTTGCGCTTTGGGCCAACTGCCGTCGCAATCGCAGCGAGCAGAGTCTGCTCCGTCAGTGGCTTGCGCAGGTAGGCCACGGCGCCCTTTTGCAGCGCGCGTTCACGCATGGCGTTGTCATCGAAGGCGGTGATGAAAATAATCGGTACGTGTATGCCGCGGTCCAGCAGCGCCGCCTGCACATCCAGCCCGCTGACCGAGGGCATGTGCACGTCCAGCACCAGACAGTCCGGTGCCCCGGTGTGGGAGGATTCGAGGAACTCGGCGCCGGACGCGAACGCTTCCACCTCATACCCGCAGGCGCGCAGCAGGCGCGTCAACGCCTTGCGCACGGGCGCATCGTCGTCTATTACCGCCATGAGCATACGGGAGCTGGTCATCAAGGACCTCGCGCTAAGTCCCGAAGCTTACTGAAGTCCCGGAAAAAAAATATAGGACCTTCGTCCAATACGAACCACATGGTGAAATGAATTTGCGGGGGGATGGCATTGGTCTGCCTTGACTCAATCAAAGCAGCCGGCTGCTGGATAACCTCGCGGAAGTAGGAAAAAAGGGGTCAATCGCGGAGGGGGGAGGGTATCGCATTACCCTTCTCGACCGCCCGCACCAGATCAGCGACAGAGTGGGCGCCCATCTTCTCCATCACGCGTCCACGATGGACTTTGACGGTTTTCTCCCCTACCGCCAATTCCGAGGCAATCTGTTTATTCGGCTTGCCGGCAACGACACCGCATAGCACTTCGTATTCCCGCGGGGTCAGGCGGGCAAGACGCTCCTGGATAATGGAGATCTCAAGATGATGCTTCTGTTCCCGGCGGCTGCGTTCCAGAGCATCTCCTACTACGCGCATAAGATCCTGCGCTGCGAACGGCTTGGGGAGAAAATCCACGGCGCCGTTCTTCATCGCGCGAACGCTAGTGGGAATATCACCGTGACCGCTGATGAAAATAACGGGGAGAGAATGGAAGGTTCCTGCCAGTGTTTGCTGCAATTCCAGCCCGTTCAGGTCGGGCAATTGCACGTCCAGCACCAGGCAAGACGGCCCCGGGTAGGCGTCGCGCCGCATGAATTCCCCGGCGGAGGCAAACGTCTCCGCGAGGTAACCGGCGGTTTTAAGCAGACGCCCCAGGCTCTTGCGCACGGAGGGGTCGTCATCCACGACAAATACTATCGGTGCGGCTTCAGTCATTATGTCGAATCATCGTTGATGGGCAGAACAAATCGAAGTGTCACTCCACCGCCGGGATTGTTCGTCGCCCAGATACGCCCGCCATGCATATTGATAATGGAACGGCAGATAGCCAGTCCCATCCCCAGACCGTGGGATTTACTGGTAAAGAACGGCTCAAACACCTTGTCGACCTGATCAGGAGGAATACCCGTGCCGGCATCCTCCACCGCGACCTCTACCGAGTGCGCATTGATGCGCCTGGTGGCGATTTCCAATCTCCGTTCACTGACAGGAATGCCCTTCATGGCGTCAAGGGCGTTAATCGTGAGGTTCAGCATGATCTGGTGCAACTGAATCCGGTCTCCGCGCACGGCGGGCAGTGCCGGGGCCAACTGTGCCGCAACCGAGACATTCTTGATAAGAGCATCGCTGCGGATAAGCTCGATGACCTCGAGAATAACGCTGTTAAGGTCGAGCGCCTCGGATTTCAGCTCGCTCTTCTTCATCAAGTTGCGCAAACTCCGGATTATCTCACCGGCACGCTTATCGTCGGACACAACATCGTCGAGAATCTCACGTATTTCCTCCATGTCGGGCGCGGAGTCATCCAGCAGGCGCTGGGCTGTCTGGGCGTTGCTCAGAATCGCGGTCAACGGCTGATTGAGTTCGTGCGCGAGTGATGCCGTCATTTCACCCATCATGGCGACGCGCGCGAGGTGGGCCAGTTCGTTGCGCTGCTGCGCCATTTCCATTTCCGTGTGTTTACGCGCGGTGATGTCGGTAGCCGAGCCGAGAACCTGATTCGCCGTCCCGTTCGCGTCCAGAATGGGTCGCTTGACAGTCTGCAGCCAATGGACTTTTCCGGTAGCGTCGGTAATATGTTCTTCGGCGATAAATCGCTCCTGCAACGAATCCATGACTTCGAGGTCCATCCGGCGAAACAACTCGACTTCTTCTTCGCTGCGATTGAAATCCGCGTCCGTTTTTCCGATCAGGGCCTCGACGGTCGTGCCATAGATGTCGGCAACGGCCTGATTGGCCAGAGTAAACCGGCCCTGATGGTCCTTGGCAAAGATCAGGTTAGGCGTGATGTCGAGGACTTGCCTCAGGAAAGCCCGTTCTTCCTTGATCTGCGCCTGGCTCTCCTCCAGTCGCTCCTGCGAACGCTTCTGCTCGGTCAAATCGATCGACATGCCTACGCCCCGGTCGCTGCATCCGGGCAACAGCGTGATCGAGATCATTACGGGAATTCGCCGCCCGTCACGCAGCATGTACTCTTTCTCGTAGGAAGCGATGATATTTTTTCCCGTCGCGAACTCCTCGATCGCGTGCCGGTCGAGATGGGAATAACCGGGCGCGGTCAGCTTGTCCCAGCGGACCTGACCCGCCTCCAGTTCCGCGCGACTGAAGCCGGTGAGCCGCAGATAAGCGTCATTGGCATCGAGGATACGACCGTCCACGTGCCAGAACGACAATGGTACGACGTTCGATTCAAACAGTGCCCGGAATTTGAATTCGCTTTGCTGGAGGGCCTCTTCCGCCCGTTTGCGTCCGGTGATATCGCGCACCACGGCCGAAGCGCCGGTGATTTGACCCTGTTCGTTTCGGATCGGTGCGACATTGAGCGAGATCTCGATCGACGTGCCGTCTTTGTGCCGGCATATCGTTTCAAACCGATCGAGCGATAGTCCCGCGCGTATTTTTTCGAAGACGACCGATGCCTTATCCCGGCGATCCGGCGGGGCGAGAATTGAAATGTTCTGCCCCACGATCTCCCCGGCGGAATAACCGAACAGCTTTTCCGCCGCGGGGTTCCAGGTCCGAATCGTTCGCTCGGCTGTCAGGCTGAAGATGGCATCGTTGGATGATTCGACAACTGCTACGAGGAGAAGATGCTCCTCCTCCGCGCGCTTGCGTTCGGTGATGTCAATGCAGGAACCGATGTAACCGGCAAAGCGTTGGTCGTCTCCAAACTGGGGGCTGCCAGAATCCAGGATCCAGCGATATTCGCCGTCATGACGGCGCAGCCGGTACTCCATGGTGAATGGTTCGCGTGCATCGAACGCGCGCTCATAGGTATCCACGCAGCGCTGCAGGTCCTCCGGATGAACGCCCTCGGCCCAGCCGTCGCCCAGTTCCTGTTCCATGGTCCGCCCGGTGAACTCCAGCCAGCGGCGGTTGAAGTAAGTGCAGCGTTTGTCCGTGCCTGACATCCAGATCAGTACCGGCGCCGAATCCGCCAGCAGTCGGAATCGCGCTTCGCTCTCGCGCTGCGATTGCTCGGCGAGCCTGTGTTCGGTGATGTCCTCGAGAATGGCGACGCCGAAAGCCGGGCCGTCCTCTTTTTCGCGCAGCATTGACATGCTGAGCTGGCCCCACATGATTTCGCCGCTTTTGCAGAGGAAGCGTTTTTCGATCTGGTAGTGATTATATTTTCCGGCGAGCATCTCCTGAAACAGCGCGACGCACGGATCAACGTCCTCGGGGTGCACGAATTCGTGAAATGCCATCATGCGCAGCTCATCGGACGTGTAACCGAGCATGCGCCGGAGCGCCGGATTGCCTTCGATGGCATGTCCGCCCCTGTCAATCAGCGCGATGCCAACGCTCGCTCGGGAGAAGATGGCGCGGAATCGCGTCTCGCCTTTTAGCGATGAGTCGTTCAACCGCCTTCGCTCAACGATCTCCACAAGCAAATCTCCCTGGCTCTACGGTTGTCGCGGCTTCCCGACGGTTACCCTCGCCGGGCGCGTGTATTTTTAGACGAAATCCTGCCCTCTCCTGCCGGAACCTTTAACCATAGTTTTCTCTTGCAGCCGTACCCTATTGTCTGGACTAAGACCAATATAATCAAACCTTAATAAACTACATATATTATTGATGTGAATCAAATCAGACCCGGATAAGGAAAAGCAGGCAACTGGATGAATCGGTTGGCAAGATATCTGGCTTTTTAGTCCATCCAGGCGGCCGAAAAGCAGGCTCGCCGGGCGCTAGTGTACAAATGAACAGCGGAATGGCGCTCGCGGACCAGCCGGTGAAATGGGCGGCATGCGCCGCCTCGTGCACCACTGCCGCCGCCACCAAGTAACCCTGGACCATCAAGGTCGAGGCGGCCGGGGATGTTGGCAAGCAGAATGACCTTGGTGGCATTCAGGAAAAAAACGCACACGGCGCAACCAGCGCGATCAACAACAACAGGAATCGCTTGCCACATTCCTGCGTCGCGCGCAGGAAGACAGCGCCGATGCGCTCGAATAGCTCCGTGGTCGACACCATGCCGCTGAAGAGCAGTGCCAGTGGTATTGCCGCGGTCTTCATGGCGCCAGTGATATCCTCTCCGTTCAGGATACCCACGGCGAACAAGGCGCCGACGCCTCGTAACGCGGCCAGCGCCATGTCGACAACATGATGCACTTCACGAAACGGAAAAGTGGCCGTCTCGATGTCTTAGGAAAAAAACTACGAACAGCCCTCATCCACAGAATCGAGAGCCGTCCGTTTCCGCGCTGATTGGATCTTCGAGATCGCCGGAGTATGCCAATTCAAACAAATCTGTGCACTACTCCATCGAAGCCAAAGCAGCGCGCGTTGGCCTCTGAACGGCGCAAAGCGTTCGCGTCACTGAACCAGCGGAATCTGGTCGGCAATATTGAATCGGATGGCGGCGCGGATTTTGTTTTCAATCTGCAGATAGCGCGCCACCTTCTTTGCGGGCAGCACTTTGCCAAGCTTCGCCGCATAGGATTTGCGCATGGCCGCCTCGGACGCCTCGACGTCGAGCATCTCTTTGATCAGGGGCTGCGCCTGCTGGTCGGTCATGGCGCCGCTGTTGTAGGCTTTGGCG
>NZ_JBAVEJ010000224.1:0-45019 GCF_049587675.1 Sulfuricaulis sp.
GGCCGAGATCGCGCACCAGCATGGCCTGCACAAGGTGGTGAAATCGAAATCCATGGTGTCGGAGGAGTGCGGTCTCAACGACGCGCTCGAAAGCCAGGGCCTGGACGTGCTCGAGACCGATCTCGGCGAATACATTCTGCAACTCGCGCACGAACCGCCGTCGCACATCGTCGCTCCGGTGGTGCACAAGAGCAAGGAAGAAATTGCCGATCTGTTCGAGGAAAAGCACCACCGTACACGCACCACGGAGATTGCCGAACTGTGCCGCGAGGCGCGCGAGGTGTTGCGGCCAGGTTTCCTGTCAGCCGATCTCGGGATTTCCGGCGCGAATTTTATTATCGCCGAGACCGGCTCGGTCCTGATCGTCACCAACGAGGGCAACGGCCGGCTTGCCACCACGCTCCCGCGCGTGCACGTGGCCATCACCGGTATCGAGAAGGTGGTGCCGACGCTCGAGGACGTGACCACGCTGCTGCGGCTGCTGCCGCGTTCCGCCACCGGCCAGTCCATCACCAATTACGTCTCGATCCTGACCGGCACCAAGGAAAAGGGTGAATCGGACGGACCGGAGCACTTTCATATCATCCTGCTCGATAACGGCCGCAGTAAATTGCTCGGCACCGAATTGCAACCGATGCTGCGCTGCATTCGTTGCGGTGCGTGCATGAACCACTGCCCGGTGTATCAGAACATCGGCGGTCATGCTTACGGCTGGGTGTATCCGGGCCCGATGGGCTCGGTGCTGACACCATCGTTCGTGGGACTGGAGAACGCACTCGATCTGCCGAATGCCTCGACGTTCTGCGGCGAGTGCGCGGTGGTGTGTCCAGTGAAAATTCCGCTACCCGATCTGCTGCGGCACCTGCGTACCCGGCAAGTGGACCAGCAGTTACGACCGTGGCAGGAACGCGCCGCGCTCCGGCTGTGGGCGTGGATGGCGCAGCGCCCGGCGGTTTACGCTCTGGGCACCCGGCTGGCCGCACGTCTGTTGCGCATGTTTTCAGGAAGTGCGAAACGGTTTCGTTATCTTCCCGGCGTGACCGGATGGACCAGCGGGCGCGATATGCCCGCGCCGGCGGGCCGGACTTTCCGCGATCTGTACAAATCCCGGAGGCCGTCATGAGTGCGCGCGAGAATATCCTGGCGCGGATCGGCAAGGCGCGCGGTCCGGCCGCGGCCGTGGATGTCGACATGGCGATTCGCCGTCGTCAGCGCGGGCCAATACCGGCGTTGGATAAAGATATTGTGAAGCTGTTCGGTGAACGCGCCGTAAAGCTAGCCAGTGACGTTACCCGTGCCGGAACCATCACGGAAGTTCCGGGCCTGGTCGCACGCTACCTGCGCGAACGCGATTTGCCGATGAAGGGAGTATGCTGGCCGGTCATGGCGCTGCTCGACTGGCAGGATGCCGGTATCGAGATCGAACCGCGCGCCGCGCACGGCGATGATCTGGTCGGCATCACCGGTGCGTTTCTCGGCATCGCCGAGACCGGCACGCTGATGCTGCTATCCGGCGTGCAGACGCCAGCCGCGGTCAGCCTGTTGCCGGAGACGCACATCGCCGTGGTCGAGTCCGGACGCATTGTCGCGACGATGGAGCAGGCCTGGGACCGGCTGCGCGTGGAACGCGGCGCGTTGCCGCGCGCGGTAAATTTCATTTCCGGCCCCTCGCGCACGGCGGACATCGAACAGACGGTAACGCTCGGCGCGCACGGGCCCTATCGTGTATTGATTATCATCGTTGGCTGATATCCGAAGAGGTGCACCATGACACAACCGGTCTTATCCCTGTGGATCAACGGCAAGGCGCAGGCGAGCGCGGGTACCCGCACGGCGGACGTATTCAATCCGGCGACCGGGCAGGCGATCCGGCGCACGCCGCTGGCCAGCAAGCAGGACGTGAACTCAGCGGTGGCGGCGGCTCGTGCGGCGTTTCCCGGCTGGCGCGATACCACGCCGCTGCGGCGCGCGCGCATCCTCATGCGCTTTCGCGAACTGATGCAGGAGCATCGCGATGAACTTGTTCATCACACCTGCGAGGAGCACGGCAAGACCCGCGAGGATGCCGCCGGTTCGCTGCAGCGGGGCATCGAGGTGATCGAGTTTGCCATGGGCGCGCCGCATCTGCTCAAGGGCGAAAAGGCCGAAGACGTCGGCCGCGGCGTTGATTGCCATTCGCTGTTGCAGCCGGTGGGCGTATGCGCCGGGATCACGCCGTTCAACTTTCCGGTGATGGTGCCACTGTGGATGTTCCCGGTTTCCATTGCCTGCGGTAACACTTTCATCCTCAAACCTTCCGAGAAAGTGCCCTCGGCAAGCCTGCGCATGGCCGAGCTGTTTCACGAGGCCGGGCTGCCGGCGGGCGTGTTCAACGTGATTCCTGGCGACAAGGAAGCGGTGGACGCGCTGCTCACGCATCCCGACGTGCGCGCGGTGTCCTTCGTCGGTTCGACGCCCGTGGCCAAATATATTTACGAAACCGCGGCGCGTCACGGCAAACGCGTGCAGGCCCTGGGCGGGGCGAAGAATCACGCGGTGGTGATGCCGGACGCCGATCTCGACTTTGCCGCGGACGCGCTGACCGGCGCGGCCTACGGTTCGGCGGGTGAACGTTGCATGGCGATCTCGACGGTCGTGGCCGTGGGCGCGGCCGGCGACGCGCTGGTCGGGAAGCTGCGCGACAAGGCCGAGAAGATCAAGGTCGGGCCGGGCGAGCAGGAAGGCATCGACATGGGACCGGTGATCACCGCCGCGCATCGCGACCGCGTGCAGAAGTTGATCGACAGCGGCGTTACCGAGGGAGCAAAGCTGGTGCTCGACGGGCGCGGGCTCAAGGTTTCCGGTCGTGAACAGGGTTTTTATCTCGGGCCGACGTTGTTCGATCATGTCACCGCCGACATGGCCATCTATGAAGAAGAAATCTTCGGGCCGGTACTGATCGTGCTGCGAGTGAAGACGCTAGATGAAGCCATCCAGCTGGTTAACAGCAATCCGTACGGCAACGGCACCGCGATCTTCACTCGTTCCGGAGCGCACGCGCGCCGCTTCGAACGCGACATCGAAATCGGCATGGTCGGCATCAACGTGCCGATTCCGGTGCCGATGGCGTTTTTCTCCTTTGGCGGCTGGAAGGCCTCGCTGTTCGGCGACCTGCACGTGCACGGCATGGAAGGCGTGTATTTCTACACCCGCAGCAAGGTGGTCACGAGCCGCTGGCCGGCTGGCGAGGAGCAGGGGCCCTCCAGCCTGTCGATGCCGACGCTTGGCTAGTCCGTGCCGTGGACAAGGATGCTCTACAGGGAATCTACAACTATTGCCGCCTGACGGATCTCGTCGCCACCGCCGGCCAGCCGTCCGAAGAAGAATTGGCCGCCGTGGCACACGCGGGATTCGAAGTCGTGGTGAACCTCGCCTTGCACGACGCGGAATACTCCCTGCCTGACGAGTGTCGGACCGTGGAATCTCTCGGCATGCGATACATACATATTCCCGTCGTGTGGGAGCGACCGTTACGCGCTGACCTCGAACGCTTTTTCGAAGTCATGGATGGACTGACAGGCAAGCCTGTCTTCGTGCACTGCGCCGCCAACAAGCGTGTGTCGGCGTTCATGGCGCTGTATCGTCAATTGCGGCAGGGATGGTCGGCGGAAGCTGTCATGCCCGATGTCCATGCCATCTGGGAGCCGGATGACGTCTGGCGCCGGTTTTTAGAGGAAATGATCCGATAAGGAAGCTCTGAACAAGCTTCCGTTCGTGCTGAGCCTGTCGAAGCATGAACGGGAAATTCATTAATTACGCTCGAATCCGTTCCCCTTCGACAAGCTCAGGGCGAACGGATTCGAGCTTATTCAGAGCTTCCATAACCAACATAAACCAACATAGCAGCGAGGCAGGTTCCACGGGCGCATGGGTTTGTCCTTCGGCGTCTAACCGGATAATCTGCGCATCCATGTCTGCGTCATCCGGCCATCGGGAAAATCTTCTGCGCATCTTCCAGTCCGCGCTGGTGGCGGTCAATGGCCGCAGCTGCGTGCGTGCACGCCTGGAGGAAAGGCCGCTTCCCGGCAACATATATATGGTGGCGGTGGGCAAGGCCGCCGGCGCCATGGCGCAAGGCGCGCAGGATGCGCTGGGCAAGCGCATTGCCGATGCGCTGATCATCACCAAAAAAGGCCATGCCGAACCGCTCCCTTGGCCGGTGCTCGAGGCGGGGCATCCGCTGGTGGACGAGACCAGTCTCGAGGCCGGCCGGAAGTTGCTGGCGTTCGTGGACCGGATTCCGCAGGACGCCGCGGTACTCGTATTGATCTCCGGCGGCGCTTCGGCGTTGGTCGAAGCGTTGCCGCCGCAGATCAGCCTCGATCAGTTTCAGAAAATCAACCGCTGGGTGCTCGGCTCGGGCCTGGACATCAACGACTACAATCGCATTCGCCGGCGCCTGTCGCGTCTCAAGGGCGGCCGGCTCGCCAAGCTGCTTTCCCCCCGACGGGTCCTGTGCCTGGTGGTATCGGACGTGCCCGGCAACGACCTGCGCGCGATCGGTTCCGGTCCGCTGGTGGCGGACGAGGATCTGCGCCGGCCGCTGACGCTTCGGGATCTGCCGGATTTTATTACCGAGGCATTGAAGCACATGCCGCCCGCGCCGGCGCCCGACGACGCCTGTTTCCAGAATGTCACACGCGAAATCGTCGCCACCCTCGATAACGCCAAGAGCGCCGCGGCGGAAACTGCCAAGGAGTTGGACTACCCGATCATGCTGGAGACTTCTTTTGTTTCCGGCGATGCCCTGGAAGCGGGCGCCAGGCTGGCGAAAAAATTGTTACGCTCGGAACCCGGCACGATTCATGTCTGGGGCGGCGAGACCACCGTCCGGCTTCCGGAAGCGCCGGGCCGCGGCGGGCGCAACCAGAGCCTCGCATTGGCCGCGGCGATGATGCTTGATGGACACGAGGATACGTGGTTCCTCGCCGCCGGAACCGATGGCACCGACGGCCCCACGGAAGACGCCGGTGCGCTGGTGGATGGCGGCACCATCGCGCGCGGCGAACAGGCCGGACATGATGCAAAACAGGCGCTCGCGCACGCCGACGCCGGCAGTTTTCTGGAAGCGAGCGGTGATCTGATACAGACCGGACCGACCGGGACCAATGTTATGGATATCATGTTGGGATTGAGAACCAAGCGCGGAAACTGAAGGTCGATGATCCGGCGTTTATTTCTGTGTGGATGTTTTTTTCTGACGGCGCTGGTTTCCTGCTCCCAGCCGACCACGCCCGCGGCTGTGCTTTATTTCGTCGAACAAGAGCCGGGGGTAGAGCCGTATCGCACGCGCATGATCGTCACGGCGGGTTTCCTGCGCATGGACGAGGGACAGGACAGCCAGGATTTTCTGCTGTTCGACCGCGCCGACGGCAGTATTTACAGCGTCAGCAGTGCGGAGAAGCAGGTGCTGGTGATTCGCCCGCGACCGGTGGAACTGAAGCCGCCGGCGAAATTCACGCACCGGGTGGTGACCGATCCGGCCGCATTTCCAGCCATTGAAGGACGCAAGGTCACGCATTACGAACTGCTGACGAATGATAAGCGCTGTTATGACCTGTATGCCGCCGATGGCCTGTTGCCCGGAGTAGTGGTGGCCTTGCGCGAATATCGCCTGATTTTGGCCGGGCAGCAGGCATTGACGGCGGCCGCCACGCCGCCGGAAATGCAGTCCGCCTGCGATTTGGCCAACAATGTTTTTCTGCCCGTGCGCCATCTGGAACACGGCTTTCCGGTGCGACTGGTGGATACGACGGGCCGGACGACGGAACTGGTCGATTACAAGACCGATTTTCGCGCCACAGCCGATATGCTTAAGTTGCCGGCGGAGTACAAGCGGCTGACGTTGGAAGAGCTGCGGGGGAAGTAAAGGATGATTCGGCGGGTCACGCACTAGGCTTCAGCGTTGACATGTTCCAGGCTTTTCGGTGTTTGCGGCAAGCTTTCAAGCACCCAGCCGCGTGCGTCCACGCTCAGCACGCTACCCTGCTCATACCAGTCGCCGAGCACCATGCGCCGCGCAGGCTGGCCGTCCAGGTTGAATACATGTTCCTTCGGCCGGTGCGTATGTCCGTGAATCAGGCGCTGCACGTGGTGCTCGCGCATGACGGATTCCACCGCCTGTTGGTTCACGTCCATGATTTCCGGTTTCTTGGCGGCGGTGGAACTCTTGCTGATTTCCCGGTAGCCGCGGATGATCCGTTCGCGCTCGGCCACGGATTTTTCGAGAAATACTTTCTGCCAAGCAGGGTTCCGTACCTGAGCGCGGAACGTCATGTATTCAGTGTCGTCGGTGCACAGCGAATCGCCGTGCATCAGCAGCGTCGGCGTGCCGTGGAGATCGAGGCGTGTCGGGTCCTTGAGCAGCCGCACGCCGGCGGCTCGTTCGAAATCATGGGCCATGAGGAGGTCGCGGTTGCCGTGCATCACGAACACCGGCGTTCCCCCGATCGTCAGCTCGCGCAATCCGAGTACGATGGGACGAAATTCCTCCTGCTCGACGGCCTCGTCGCCGATCCAGTACTCGAACAGGTCACCGAGGATGTAGAGCGCATCGGACGCGCGCGCGCGACGGTGGAGAAAATCGAGGAACAGCCCGGTAACGGCGGGGCGGGCGCCGCAGAGATGCAGATCGGAAATGAACAGCGTGGTTCCCGGCATCTCTGTCCCTGGGTCTCCTAGTTGTCGTCGAGGATCTGCATGTGCTCGATGAGCACGTCGGACAGCGGCACGTCCTTGTGACCGAGCTTGGAGCCGGTGGCAACGCCCTTGATCTGGTCGATGATGTGCATGCCGTCCACCACCTTGCCGAACACGCAGTAGCCCCAGCCGGAGGGCGCGGGCGCGGTGTAGTTGAGGAAGTCGTTGTCCACGATGTTAATGAAAAACTGGCTGGTGGCGGAATGCGGATCGGTGGCACGCGCCATGGCGAGGGTGCCGCGGGCGTTGCGCAGGCCATTATTGGCTTCGTTTTCGATCGGCGGCCGGGTCATTTTCTGCGTCATGCCCGGGCCGAAACCACCGCCCTGAATGACGAACTTGTCGATGACGCGATGGAACAGGGTACCGTCGTAGAAGCCGTCTTTGGCGTAGGCGATGAAATTGGCCACGGTCTTTGGCGCCTTCTCCGGATATAGCTCCAGGACTAAGGTGCCGTAGTTGGTTTTCATGTGAATCATGGAATGGGACTCTTGGGCGCTAAGTTATATGTCTGACACCGACCCCGCCGGCGGCAGGTTTCCGCCGGAGAGTTTACACTGGATTGGCCCGCCCGGCACAACGCCGGGGGTTCGCCGGAGCCGCGGTTTCCGTTACCATGGCGTCCTTCCAATGGCTTTGCGACCCTTCAAGACCCGTTTTGCTCCCAGCCCCACGGGCCTGCTGCACCTCGGCAATATCCGAACGGCGTTGTTCAACTATTTGTTGGCGCGACAGGCCGGCGGGACGTTTCTGCTGCGCCTCGAAGACACCGATGCCATGCGCGGGCATGAAAAATTCGCCCGGGCGTTGGAAGAGGATCTGCGCTGGCTGGGTCTGGTCTGGAACGAAGGACCGAAGGCCGGAGGCAGTCACGGTCCTTACGCCCAGTCGGAGCGTGGTCATATCTATAAGGAATATTTTTCCGCCCTCGAATCCAGGGGGGTGGCTTATCCCTGCTTTTGCAGCGAGCATGAACTTGCCATCGCGCGCAAGACGGCGATCGCCGCCGGGCATCCGCCGCGCTATTCCGGAAAATGCCGCGCACTTTCGCGCGCCGAAGCCGAGGCCCGGTTCGGCCGCGGCGAGCCCGCGACGCTGCGGTTTCGCGTCGAGGAAGGCCGCATAGTTGAATTCGACGACAAGGTGCGGGAGCGGCAGGTATTCAGCACCGATGACATCGGCGATTTCGTCATTCGCCGCTCCGACGGGACGCCGGCATTTTTCTTCTGCAACGCCATCGACGATGCCGTGATGGGCGTCACCCTCGTGGTGCGCGGTGAAGATCATCTGACCAACACGCCGCGCCAGATCCTGCTGCTGCAGGCGCTCGGCCTGCCGGCGCCGGAGTATGCCCACATCGCACTCGTGGTCGGCGCCGACGGCGCGCCGTTGTCCAAGCGTACCGGCAGCCGCAGCGTGCAGGAGCTGCGCGAAGCCGGATTTCTGCCGGCCGCGATCCACAATTACCTCGCGCGTCTCGGACACACCTATGAAGACAACAGTTTCATGACGCTCGATAAACTCGTTTCCAGTTTTTCCCTGGCACGGTTGCACCGCGCGCCAGCGCGCTACGACGAGGCCCATCTGGCTCACTGGCAGCGTGAAGCGCTGTTGCATCTGTCGGCCGGCGAGGTGGGCGAATGGATGGGTGACAAGGTCAGCGCCCTGGTGCCGGTGGACAAACGCGAGGCGTTCGTGGTGGCGGTGCGCGCCAACGTTACTTTTCCGGCGGATGCAATGCACTGGGCACAGATTGTTTTTTCCGACACGCTGGCGATCAGTCATCCGGCGCGCGAGGCGATCACGGTGGCCGGGGAGGAATTTTTTGATGTGGCGCGCCGGGCCGTGGAAAAGCACGGCGCCGATTTCAAGGCCGTGAGCGAGATGCTGCGGCATACGCTTTCGGTCAGCGGAAAATCGCTGTTCCAGCCGTTGCGTGCGGCGCTCACGGGCGAACTCGACGGGCCGGAAATGGCGAAACTGCTGCCGCTGATCGGCGTGGAGCGCGCCCGTGAACGCCTCTCCAGGTTTGTGATGTCCTGAGATGACGATGCTGCATATCTATAACAGCCTTACCCGGAATAAAGATCCTTTCACGCCCATCACACCCGGCAAAATCCGGTTGTATGTCTGCGGCATGACCGTGTACGACTTCTGTCACCTTGGACATGCGCGCGTCATGGTGGTGTTCGACATGGTGGCGCGCTACCTGCGCGCACGCGGCTTCGACGTGACCTATATCCGCAATATCACCGACATCGACGACAAGATCATCAACCGCGCCCGGGAGAATGGCGAGGATATCGGCGCGCTGACCGCGCGTTTCATCCAGGCGATGAACGAAGACGCCGCCGCCCTCGGCGTGTTGCCGCCGGATGCCGAGCCGCGCGCCACGGTGCATATGCCGCAGATCCTGAACATGATCGGGAAGCTCGTTGAGAGCGGTTTCGCCTACCAGGCCAGGAATGACGATGTGTACTACCACGTGCGCAAGTTTCCCCTCTACGGAGCGTTGTCGGGCAAGACGCTGGACGAGCTCAAGATCGGCGCACGCGTGGAAGTCGGCGAGGAGAAAGACGACCCTCTCGATTTCGTCCTGTGGAAGGCGGCCAAGCCCGGCGAGCCGCAGTGGGATTCGCCCTGGGGCGCGGGCCGCCCCGGTTGGCATATCGAGTGCTCGGCCATGTCCACCGCCTGTCTTGGCAACCACTTCGACATCCACGGCGGTGGCATGGATCTCAAGTTTCCGCATCATGAAAACGAGATTGCGCAGAGCGAGGCGGCCACCGGCACGAAATTCGTGAATACCTGGATGCACGTCGGTTTCGTGCGCCTCAACGAGGAGAAGATGTCGAAATCGCTAGGCAATTTCTTCACGGTGCGCGAGGTCCTGAAGAAATACGACCCGGAGGTCGTGCGCTATTTTATCCTGGGCAGCCACTACCGCAGCCCGCTCGACTATTCCGACGAAAACCTGCAGGGTGCCAAAGCGGCGCTGACCCGCCTGTATCTCGCTCTCAAGGACTTGCCGGCGATGCACAGGCATTTGCAAGTGTCGCGAGAGGCAGGAAGCCGAGAGCGACCGGCGGAGGCGATTGTCGCGCATGATGAAAGATTTCACGCCGCCATGGACGACGACTTCAACACGCCCGGCGCCCTGGCGGTGTTGTTTGAGCTGGCGCGCGACATCAACAAGCTGCGGGAGGAGGGTAAATTGGCCGCGGCCGCGCCCCTCGGCGCCGCTTTGCGCCGTCTGGGTGGGATTCTGGGCCTGTTGCAGTGCGAGGCGCAGGCGTTTTTGCGTGGCGGCGCAGTCAATGGTCTGACCGACGAGCAGATCGAGGCCCTGATCGCCCTGCGCACGGCGGCGCGTCAGAACCGGAACTGGGCTGAGTCGGACCGTATTCGCGACGAATTGAAGGCCCAGGGGATCATCCTGGAGGACACGGCTGGCCGAACCACATGGCGCCGGTAGTAAAAAGCCAGGTATATTGCCGCTTAGCTATTGACCCTGCGGATACTTATAAGTAATTTCTTATTTTTAAACCGGCAACCGCTAACGCCCGCGCGCCCGGTTTGGGGGTGGCGCGGGCTTTTTTATTCCCTGAGGAAATTGTGGAATTAACCGGCGCAGATATTTTTGTCCGCTGCCTCGCTGACGAAGGCGTGGAGCACGTCTTCGGCTACCCCGGCGGCGCGGCGCTGCACATCTACGACGCGCTTTACCGGCAGGACAAGGTGAAGCATATCCTGGTGCGGCACGAGCAGGGCGCGGCGCACGCGGCCGACGGTTACGCGCGCGCCACCGGGCGTCCCGGCGTGGTGCTCGTGACTTCCGGCCCGGGCGTGACCAACACCGTGACCGGCATCGCCACCGCGTACATGGATTCAATCCCGCTCGTCATCTTCAGCGGCCAGGTGGCGACGAGCCTGATCGGCGACGACGCGTTCCAGGAAGTGGACGCGGTCGGCATCACGCGCCCGTGCGTGAAGCACAATTTTCTGGTGAAGGACGTCAAGGAACTCGCCACGACCATCAAGAAGGCGTTCTACATCGCCACCACTGGCCGGCCCGGCCCGGTGCTCGTGGACATCCCGAAGGATGTCACGGCGCACAAGTGCGAGTACGAATACCCGAAGAGCGTCGCCATGCGCTCGTACAATCCGGTGCTGAAAGGGCATCCCGGTCAGATCAAGAAGGCGGTGGACCTGATGCTCGCCGCCAAACGTCCGATGATCTACACCGGCGGCGGCGTGATTCTCGGCGAGGCCTCCAAGGCGCTCACCGATCTCGTGCGCCTGCTGGCGTTTCCATGCACCAACACGCTCATGGGGCTGGGCGCGTTTCCCGCGAGCGACCCGCTGTTTGTCGGCATGCTCGGCATGCACGGCACTTATGAGGCCAACATGGCGATGCACGAATGCGACGTGCTCATCGCCATCGGCGCGCGTTTCGACGACCGCGTGACCGGCGATCTCAATAAGTTCTGTCCGCACGCGCGCATCATCCACGTGGACATCGACCCGGCTTCGATCTCGAAAAACGTGCCGGTGGAAATTCCCATCGTCGGCGGCGCCGAGGCAGTGATGCGCGACATGATCAAGCTCGTCAAGGCTTCCAAGAAGAAACCGGACAAGGAGGCGCTCGCCGCCTGGTGGAAGCAGATCGACCAATGGCGCGCCATGAACTGCCTAGACTATGACCACGACAGCAAGCTCATCAAGCCGCAGTACGTGCTCGAGAAACTCTTCGAGATTACCAAGGGCGATGCCTTCATTACTTCCGATGTCGGCCAGCACCAGATGTGGGCGGCGCAGTTCTACCGCTTCGACAAGCCGCGTCGCTGGATCAACTCCGGCGGCCTGGGCACGATGGGATTCGGGCTTCCGGCGGCCATGGGTGTAAAAATGGCGTTTCCCAAGGAGACGGTCTGCTGTGTGACCGGCGAGGCTTCCATCCAGATGTGCATTCAGGAGCTCTCGACCTGCAAGCAGTACGATTTGCCGATCAAGATCATCAATCTGAACAACCGTTACATGGGTATGGTGCGCCAGTGGCAGGAATTCTTCTATGACCGGCGCTATTCGCATTCGTACATGGACGCGCTGCCGGACTTTGTAAAGCTCGCCGAGGCTTACGGCCACGTGGGCATGAAGATCGAGAAGCCGGGTGATGTCGAAGGCGCCCTCAAGGAGGCGCTCAAGATGAAGGACCGGCTGGTGTTCCTGGATTTCATCACCGACCAGACTGAGAACGTCTACCCGATGATTGCCGCGGGGAAGGGTCACAATGAAATGCACCTAAAACCCTGCAAGGCGGTGGTGCCGACCGACCGGGAGCTCGCGTGACGCGTCATATCATCTCGATGCTGCTGGAAAACGAGTCAGGCGCACTGTCGCGCGTGGCCGGGCTGTTTTCCGCGCGCGGTTACAATATCGAATCGCTCACCGTGGCGCCTACCGAGGATGAAACCCTGTCGCGCCTCACGCTCGTCACCAGCGGCTCGGTGGACGTGATCGAGCAGATCACCAAGCAGCTCAACAAGCTCGTGGACGTGATCAAGCTCGTGGACCTCACGGAAGGCCCGCATATCGAGCGTGAATTGCTGATCATCAAGGTCAACGCCAACGGCGCCATGCGCGACGAGGTCAAGCGGCTGGTGGATATTTTCCGTGGGCGTATCATTGACGTGACCGAAACGACTTACACCATCGAACTTACCGGCACCAGTGACAAGCTCGACGCTTTCGTGCAGGCGGTGCGCGGGGCGGGCATCGTCGAGGTGGTACGCTCCGGGGTTTCCGGCATCGCCCGCGGCGAAAAGAGTCTGCGGGTGTAACTTCAGACAATGACAGACGAGGATGTATGAAAATTTTCTATGATAAAGACGCCGACCTATCGATCATTCGCAGCAAGAAAGTCACCATCGTGGGTTACGGTTCGCAGGGTCATGCGCACGCGCAGAACCTGAAGGACAGTGGCGTGGCGGTGACGGTCGGGCTGCGCGAGGGATCGGCTTCGGTCGCGAAGGCGAAGAACGCCGGCCTCACCGTGAAGAACGTGCCGGAGGCGGTCAAGGACGCGGACGTGGTCATGATCGTTGCGCCGGACGAACAGCACAAGAAGATCTACCAGGAAAGCATCGAGCCGAATCTGAAAAAGGGCGCGACCCTGGCTGTGGCGCACGGTTTCTCGATCCACTTTGGTTTCATCCAGACGCGCGCCGATCTCGACGTCATCATGATCGCGCCGAAGGGCCCCGGTCATCTGGTGCGCTCGACCTTCACTCAGGGCGGCGGTGTGCCGTGCCTGATCGCCGTCAAACAGAACGCCTCGGGAAAGGCGCGTGAAGTCGCGTTGTCCTATGCCTCGGCCATCGGCGGCGGTCGCGCCGGCGTCATCGAA
Organism: Sulfuricaulis sp.; assembly: GCF_049587675.1. GTDB lineage: Bacteria > Pseudomonadota > Gammaproteobacteria > Acidiferrobacterales > Sulfurifustaceae > Sulfuricaulis. The sequence goes on from NZ_JBAVEJ010000224.1 coordinate 13,145, forward strand.
ACTACCTTCAAGGACGAGTGCGAGACCGATCTCTTCGGCGAACAAGCGGTGTTGTGCGGCGGTGCCACGCACCTGGTCCAGGCCGGGTTCGAGACGCTGGTCGAGGCCGGCTATCCGCCGGAGATGGCCTACTTCGAATGTTTGCACGAGCTGAAGCTCATCGTCGATCTCATGTACGAAGGCGGCATCGCCAACATGCGTTACTCGATCTCGAACACCGCCGAGTACGGCGACTATACGCGTGGCCCGCGCATCGTGAATGAGCAAACCAAGGCCGAGATGAAAAAGATACTCAAGGAAATCCAGTCCGGACAGTTCGCCAAGGAGTGGATGGCGGAGAACGAGACCGGCGGCAAGCGCTTCCCCGAGATGCGCGCGCAGGCCGCGAAACATCCGATCGAGGAAGTCGGCAGCAAGCTGCGCGAGATGATGCCCTGGATCAAGGCCCACCGCATTGTCGACAAGACGAAAAACTGAAGACTCCCACCGCAAAGACGCAAAGGGCGCAAAGTAAAAATAGACAGGATTAACAGGATTTCGCAGGTTTAAACAATTGTTTAGAAAAATCCTGTTAATCTTGTGAATTCATGTGTCTTTGCGGTGAATAATCCAAATGTCCATTGACCGTTATCCTCTTCTGGCCCGCGAGGGCCGGTGGCATATCGCGCTTGCCGCGGGTGTGGCGGTGGCGGTGCATTATTTCGCCGGGCCGGTGTGGGCGGCGCCCTTCTGGATCATTCTCGTCTTTATACTCCAGTTCTTTCGCGATCCTCCCCGGCATGTTCCGGATGCACCCGACGCGATTATCTGCCCCGCGGACGGAAAGGTGATCGCGCTCAGCGAGGCCGAGGACCCTTACCTCAAGCGCCCTTCCAAGCGCGTGAGCGTCTTCATGAACGTGTTCAACGTGCACTCCAACCGCAGTCCGGTGGCAGGAAAAATCATGGAACGCTGGTACAGCCGGGGAAAATTCGTCAACGCCGCGCTCGACAAGGCCTCGCTCGACAATGAGCGAAATGCTCTGTGGATACTCACCGACCAGGGGCAGGATGTGGTGGTCGTACAGGTTGCCGGTCTGATTGCACGGCGTATACTGTGTTATGTACAGCCGGGTGAACGGATCGCCCGGGGCGAACGTTACGGCTTCATCCGTTTCGGTTCGCGCGTCGATGTTTATCTTCCGCTGGAGGCCCGGTTTGAAGTGTCCCTGGGCGATAGCGTGAAGGGTGCCGCCGACGTGATCGCCCGACTCGCGCCGTAAGGCGCAGGAGACATGATGGAAAATCTTGACGAAACACCCGAGATCGAGGAAAAGCGCCGCCGCCGGGGCATATACATACTTCCGAGCCTGTTCACCACGGCGAATCTATTTGCCGGCTTCTATGCCATCGTGCAAGCGATGAATGGGAGTTTCGAATTTGCCCCCCTGGCCATTTTCATCGCCATGATCCTGGACGCGCTCGACGGACGGATTGCGCGGCTTACTCACACGGAAAGCGATTTCGGTGCGCAATACGACAGTCTGGTGGACATGGTGTCCTTCGGGCTCGCCCCCGCGCTCGTCATGTACGAATGGGCGCTGTCCGGCATGGGCAAACTCGGCTGGCTCGCGGCCTTCATCTACACCGCCGGCGCCGGCTTGCGTCTGGCGCGTTTCAACACCCAGGTCGGACTGCACGACAAGCGCTATTTCCGCGGTTTGCCCAGTCCGGCGGCTGCGGCACTGGTTGTCGGCTTCGTCTGGGTATTGAACGCTAACGGCGTGCCGGGAAGGGATATCAGCATTGCCGCGCTGATCATCACCGTGATGGCCGGCGTACTGATGGTCAGCAACATCCGCTACCGCAGCTTCAAGGACGTGGATCTGCGCGGGCGAGTGTCGTTCATGACCATCCTCGCGGTGCCGCTGGTCTTTGTGCTGCTGTTTCAGGATCCGCCGCAGGTGCTGTTTCTGACCTTCTTCGTTTACGCCCTGTCAGGGCCGGCGGCCATCCTGTTTCGCTGGCTTCGCCGGGAAGAAAAGGATCAAGCCGAGAAGCATCACCCCCGCGGCAGGTAGCTTCCCCGCCACCCGGGTTTCATTTTATTCCGGTTTGATTTATGCTTTAACCATGCAGGCACGATCCGCCATTTCATCCGATGTCATATCGCCCCGCCAGGCGGCGGTATCAACCTGCACGCCTTTCTCTCTTGCTGCACGATTGCTGCTGCGCCGCTAGGCGCAATCTAACCCCCTTCCTGGCGAGGAATATAATACGCAACCAAGAACCTGTTTTAATCCGCATGATTTCAAAAGAATCATGTTCACGATTATGAATGACAGGACGAGCAAGCAGGCTACATTTTTGCAGAGACAAGACCATGAGCGATCAATTGATAATTTTTGACACGACGTTGCGCGACGGCGAGCAGAGCCCCGGCGCGTCCATGACACGCGAGGAAAAGGTGCGCATTGCCAAGGTGCTGGAACGCATGCGCGTCGACATCATCGAGGCCGGATTTCCCGTGGCCAGCCTTGGTGACTTCGAGGCGGTGAAGGCGGTGGCCGAGGAAGTGAAGGACAGCACCGTTTGCGCCCTAGCGCGTGCCGTGGAAAAGGACGTCGACCGCGCGGCCGAGGCGATCAAACCCGCGAAACGCGGGCGTATCCATACCTTTCTCGCCACGAGCCCCATCCATATGCAGCACAAGTTGCGCATGACGCCGGAGCAGGTTCTGGAGCGGGCGGTATCGATGGTCAAGCGGTCGCGTCAGTACACCGATGATGTCGAGTTCTCGCCGGAGGACGCCGGCCGCTCGGAGATCGACTTCCTTTGCCGGGTACTCGAGGCCGTGATCGATGCCGGTGCGCGCACGGTGAATATCCCCGATACGGTAGGCTATAACCTGCCACATCAATTCGGCGCGCTCATCAAGACGCTTCGCGAGCGGGTGCCGAATTCGGACAAGGCGATATTTTCGGTGCATTGCCACAACGACCTCGGGCTCGCCGTCGCCAACTCGCTTTCGGCGGTGCTCAATGGCGCGCGCCAGGTGGAATGCACCATCAACGGCCTCGGCGAACGCGCCGGCAACGCCTCGCTCGAGGAAGTGGTCATGGCGGTGCGTACGCGCCGCGACATTTTCCCATGCGACACGCAGCTTGACACCACCCAGATCGTGCCGGCTTCGCGCCTGGTATCGAATATCACCGGTTTTCCGGTGCAGCCGAACAAGGCCATCGTGGGCGCTAATGCCTTCGCGCACGAGTCCGGCATCCACCAGGACGGCGTCATCAAAAAGCGCGAGACTTACGAAATCATGCGCGCCGAAGATGTCGGCTGGTCGGCGAACCGCATGGTTCTCGGCAAGCACTCCGGGCGCAACGCCTTCAAAAGCCGTCTCAAGGAACTGCGTATCGATTTCAAGACCGAACAGGAATTGAACGCCGCGTTCGAACGCTTCAAGGATCTCGCCGACAAGAAACACGAGATCTTCGACGAGGATTTGCAGGCTCTGGTGACCGAGGCCGATCTCGAGCAGGAGAACGAGCATTATCGCCTGGTTTCGCTCAAGGTTTGTTCACAGACGGGCGAAACGCCATTCGCCAACGTGACGCTCGCCGTGAATGGATCAGAACAAAAGGCCGGCGCCCCGGGAGGTGGGCCGGTTGACGCGGCGTTCAAGGCAATCGACAGCGTCGTCGGCAACCGCGGCCAGCTGTTGCTATACTCGGTCAATAATATTACCAGTGGTACCGATTCCCAGGGCGAGGTGACCGTGCGCCTGGAAAAGGCCGGACGGATCGTGAATGGTCACGGCGCGGATACCGACATCGTCATCGCTTCGGCCAAGGCGTATCTGAATGCACTGAACAAGCTGATAGTGCCGGTGGAGCGCACGCACCCGCAGGTGGACCAGCCGATATAAGAATTCACGGGGCGCAGAAAAATGCGCCCCGTTTTTTTCAGGAAGGTAAATCGATACCCGATATGCGTCACCCGTACCTGCGATTCTTTTGCGGAGTGGCCACTGTTATTCTGGCTGTCTCCGCTGTCGCGGGCGAATCCGCTGTGCCGGAGCAGGTCGTTGCCGAGTCTGGCTGGAAATACCGCGTGGCGGCGGAGAACCTTCCCGGCATCGACAATCTCGTCATGGCACCCGATGGTTCGCTGTATGCCACGCAGGAACTTCCGAACGGCGCAGGCAAGGTAATCAGACTGCGGCGGGGCGAAGTCACCATGGTGGCATCCGGGTTCAGCCGGCCCGATGGACTTTTGCTTCGTGGGATATTGCTGTTTATCACGGAAGAGATCCCCGATGGGCGTGTGCTGGAATTCGACCTGGTGTCGAAAAAACAGCGTGTATTTGCCACACTGCACAGTCCCGAGGAAATCGACATGCTGCCCGATGGTGACCTCGTGGTATCGGAAGACAACATCAATGGCCGTCTGTTGCGCGTGCCCCGTGATGGGAAGCACGTGGCGGAAGTAATCCTGGGGGGATTGAACCGGCCGGAGGGATTGGTGGTGAAACCGGACGGCGCGGTGATTTTCGCCGAGACCGCCACCGGTCGCGTACTGTCCTACAAGAGCGGTGAAGTGAATGTCGTGGTGGACGATCTCGATGAGCCGGATCAGGTGGAAATTGCCCCGGACGGTTCGTTGTGGATCACCGAGGATACACGCGACGGCCGCCTGCTGCGGTTCAAGGATGGCGCGTTGGAGACGGTTCTTTCCGGTCTGCGTTCGCCGCAGGGCATGGCTTTCGGCAACGATGGGTCGGTGTGGCTGGCCGAGCGCGGTCGCCTGCGGGTGTTAGTGATCCAGGCCAAGGATGGCCGCTAACAGCAACCTTGTCTTGTAATTCTAATCTTCTTCCGTATGCTTAGTGTCATGAATACGCTGGAAAGGTGTGGCAGAGGTGCCATGCCTACGGACTTGAGCATGGACACACGACGCCAGCAATATCTCGATGCCCTTGGCATCATCCGTTGGGTGCCGCGCGGAGAGTCGGCTGAACCGGCGGGATTCGCGAATACCCCCGTTATTTCCGGCGCTACGGCGATTACTCCCCCCGTGCCAGCTGCCCTCAGGCAATCCCCAAACACGGAACTTGATGCCCGGGAATGGACCGAGCTGGAAACGGCTGTGCGCGGCTGCACCAAATGTTCCCTGCATGCCACGCGCACGCAAACGGTTTTCGGTGTCGGTCATCGCCGCGCTCAATGGATGTTCATCGGTGAAGCGCCGGGCGCCGACGAGGACCGTCAGGGCGAGCCGTTTGTGGGCCGGGCAGGCCAGTTGTTGAATGCCATCCTGTTCGCGATCGGACTGAAGCGCGAGGAAGTGTACATAGCTAATGTCTTGAAATGTTTGAGGTACAACGCCCTGGTTCAGCTCGGGGACGGCTCCTGGGAGCGGATCGGTCGCTTGGTTCGTTCCCGCTATGACGGCTTCGTAATGTCTGTGGATGCGGATGGCCAGCTGACGCCGCGCCGCATCACCGGTTGGCACGAAGCTCCGCTCGGTAACCGGCGCGTTTTCCGCATGACCTATCGTTTGGCAAAAAATGCGGGCAAGAGTCGGGTTGGCATTCAGTTGACGGGGGATCACGAGGTTCTCACCCAACGTGGCTTTGTCGCTGTCGAAGCCCTGTGGCCCGGCGATCGGATCGCGACGGGGCAGGGGTTGAGCCCGATCGCTTTTGATGTTGTCTGTGGAACCTTGCTCGGTGACGGATATTTGGCCGCGGACAGGACAATGCTCTCGTTCGGTCATTCGACGGCTCAACGTGAATATGCCTTGTTCAAGGCCGATCTGCTCAAGGAGCTCAATCCGCGAATGGATGAGCTTTCTGTAGCGGCTGTTGTCGGTGGAGAGAAGATATACCCGGTAATACAGGTCCGGACGTTGGCGCATCGCGCCCTGCGCATTCTTCGGAAGGATTTCTATCCGTGCGGAAAGCGCGTCCCTGGGTGGATGGCGACTCGGCTGAACGAACGGATGCTGGCATTCTGGTTCTTGGACGATGGCTACATGCGTATTCGTCCAGGACGGCAGCCGCTCGCCGAGATTGCCACCTGCGGTTTTCCCGGTGAAGATTTGCCGATTCTACTAGAGGGGTTGTCACGGCTCGGTCTTCGCGCCAAGGCGTCGCGTGGAAGGTTGTATTTCGACGTGGAAGCGACGAAAGTGCTTTCCGAGCGCATCGCACCTTATGTTCCTCCTGCGATGCGTTATAAGCTGCATCCGGACATCACCCGCCGGATTGATTTTGATCCTGATCGTTTACGTAGCGGACCGGCCACCGTGCTTTATGACGACGTGGAAATCGAGGACATAACGGACCATAAGCGAACGGACAAAACTTTCTTTTGCATTGACGTCGAGGAGACGCACAACTTTGTCACCGCGGGCGGTGTTGTGCACAACTGTCGGCCGCCGGGCAACCGCGACCCCCAGCCGGAAGAAGTGATCCAGTGCGAGCCGTATCTCCTGCGTCAGATAGAACTGATCAAACCGCGCCTCATCGTGGCGCTCGGCCGCCACGCCGCCCACAGCCTGCTCAAGACCGAAGTCCCGCTCGGCAAGCTTCGTGGGCAGCGTCTGTCTTATCACGGCACGCCGCTGATCGTGACATACCACCCGGCCTACCTGCTGCGCAACCCGGCTGACAAGCGCAAGGTCTGGGATGATTTGTGTCTTGCCAAAACCGCGATGACCGCGATGCTTGACCCGGATCGGGAGGCATCATGAGTGCCGTTGTTGCCGCGCCGCAGCCGCTTCTGCGGCCCATGACCGGACACGATCTGACCGCGGTTCTCAAGGTCGAGAACATGTCCTACGATTTCCCCTGGACATTGCCCATATTCCGCGACTGTCTGCGCGTGGGTTGCCATTGCTACGTGTATGAATCACCACAGGGCATCATCGGCCACGGCATCATGTCGGTTGCCGTGGGCGAATGCCATATCCTCAACATTTGCGTGCATCCAGATTTTCAGCGGCGCGGTCTCGGCGAGGGCATGGTGTTGTTCCTGCTCGACCTTGCCCGGCAAAAGAAGGCACGCATTGCACTGCTCGAGGTGCGCGTTTCCAATGCCGCCGCTTATCAGCTTTATACCAAACTGGGTTTCGATGAGGTCGGAACGCGGAAAAGCTACTATCCCTCTCGCCAAGGGCGTGAGGATGCGATCATCCTTGCGCGCGATCTGAGCGTCGGCAACAAACCCGCTTCTTTCTAGATTCCCAGGGCCTCGATGGTCCAGCCAACGCCGCCGGGTGTGACCTCGGGATGGCGCCGGTATAATAGTTCTTCGATTTCCGCCACGTGTCGTTTCGGCACATCCACCATTAGCAGCACCTCTCCGTGCGACAGTACCCCGTGGAATTCATCGAGATGGGTATCGGGCACGCGCAGGGCGAACAGGGCTCCGCCCGCCAGGGTGAGCAACATCAAGGCGACGGACAGCGCCGCGCCAAGCAGCGAAGACCATGCCAGTGACGCGATCAAGCCGCCAGCCCCGAGAAAAAACAGCGCCAGGTTCCCGCTCCACGCCATGCGTTCCAGGCGCGAGCCGACATCCTGACGCTGGCGTTCGGTCGCCGGCGGTAGTCGCGTCAGCGTAGCGCCTCTGCCGGCAATAGCGTGCATGTGTTGGACGCCTACTCCGGCAGTTTCGAGATCGTTAACAACCTGTGCAGCCTGAGTTTCGTCGGGTATTGCAAAGTAGAGTCTGCGAAAGAACATATAGCCTCCTTGACCGCCGGATGGCGGGAGAGGGTGCGTCATGGCGCATCCCGCTTCGCCATCGGTCGACGTCTTGTGATCCTTTGGCAGATTATGGGGCAACGGAATGGCAATTCAATCTGACAAAAAATAAGGAAATAGCGTAAGTGTTTTTTGGCCCGGTATGCCGGAAAACGAATGTCTAGGGCTTGCGGTATTCCTTTTCTGCCTGCGGGATCAGGCCCTCGATCTGTCGAATGCGCTGATCGTCGAGCGGATGGGTGCTGAGGAACTCGATTTGTTTCCCGCCTCCATGCTTCTGGTTGTATTCAGCGAAACGTTTCCAGAACGCCAGCGCTTCACGCGGCTCATATCCGGCGCGTGCCATGTACAGTATGCCGAGGTGATCGGCCTCCAATTCCTGCGCGCGTGAATGAGGGAGCGCCACGCCGAGCGTGCTCCCGATGCCATAGGCCTGTTGCAACGCGACACGGCTGGCTTCCGACTGTCCGAGTGCCGCCTGTTCCAGGATTTGTCCGCCGAGTTGGACTAGCAGGCCTTCGGACATGCGTTCCGCGCCGTGGCGCGCGACCGCATGCGCCACTTCGTGGCCGATGACGGTAGCGAGCCCGGCATCGTCCTTGGTGATGGGCAGGATGCCGCTGTAAACCCCGACTTTTCCACCCGGCAGGCAGAACGCATTGGGCACATCGGGTTTGTCGAACAGCACGAATTCCCAGCGTGCATTACGCAGCGGTGCCACCGCGGCGATGCGCTGACCCACACGCTGCAGTTGGGCGTTCGCCGCCGGATCCTTGGAGATCGGCACCGATTTTTTGAGTTTTTCGAACTCCGTGAAGCCGAGTTGCATTTCTTCGGCGGGACTGACCAGGAGCAGTTGCGAGCGTCCGGTTTCGGGTACGGTGGTGCAGCCGGCAAGCACACCGCTTGCGAGCAGGGAGACGAACAGAAGCGCCATGGTTGTGCGGTATGTCATATTATTCATCCGTAGCATCACTTTGATGCGATATTGCGTGAAAATTTCCCGATGATTCCATCCAGCCAAAGGTGAATTTTCGTTGATTTTACCTGCAACTTTCCAGGGCGCCTAACACTTGTCCGGCGGCGAACCCGCGCCGCGATTACGCTAGAATGCGATGTCGACAGGCACTATCGATTCCGGGGAGATGAACCATGGAAGACAATAAAACGACTGTTTACAGCGGAAAAATCATCGACCTTTATCTGGAAAGAGTCACGCTTCCGAACGGGGCAGTGGCTGAGCTTGAGATCGTCCGCCATCCCGGAGGCGCTGCCGTGGTGGCACTCGATAATGAGAATCGTGTCTGCTTGCTGCGGCAGTACCGGCACGTGGCCGGTGGCTGGTTGTGGGAACTGCCTGCCGGCAAGCTGGATGCGGGCGAGCCGCCCTTGGATACCGCGCGGCGTGAACTGGAAGAGGAGGCGGGCCTGCGCGCCGGCCAGTGGGAGCCGCTGGGAAAAATCGTCAGTTCACCCGGCGTATTCACTGAAATAGTGTATCTTTTTCTGGCGCGGAATCTCATACAGGTGACGCCCAATACGGAGATGCATGAGATTATCGAGGTCCACTGGATTCCGTTCACGGAGGCGATAGCCTGGGCGCAGGCCAATGAAATTACGGACGCTAAAACGCTGGTTGGGCTGTTCCGCGCCGGGAAAATTGCCAGACTTTCCTGAAAAATTCGGGTCAGGTGGCCGCTTCCACCTGCTGGACGTTGAGCGAGCCCAGCCAGAAGGACAGGTCTTTTTCCAGAAATTCTCCAGCCGACATGTAGTGCGAACCGTCGCAGGAGAAAGTGAGCCCCACCAGACCGTTCATGATGTTGATGGAACTGGATCGCAGGTAGATTGTTTCATCGGCAAAGCGCAGCGACTTGAATTCGTCCAGCACCTGGCGAACCTGAGTTGGCGAAACCTTAGCGTTTGCCGGATAGGAACAGACGGGGTAGGCAAGGCAGATATCCGGATTGATGATTTCGTCGATATTGTGCAGGCGGTAGTTGTAAGGATCGTCGAACAGCCACAGTGAGCAACGTCCGCTCGAGAAATGGATTTTGCTGTGAAACACGCCGTGGTGCGACATGAGGCGGTGAATGAGATCGAGCACCTGGTCGATGTGCTTGTCCAGCAGGCTAGGCGCGCGCTCCTGCATGAATACCGTCCCGCGCACCGCCGGATCGCCGCGGAACTGCTGCCAACGCATCGGTGGTGGGCTCAGGCGTGTGTCCTGAATGAGATCGGCGAGAGCGAAATCGGCGGCGATGAAGCCGAGCAGCCGATTGTCCTTGCTGACGGCCTGCAGCGCTGTAATGCATTGCTTGGGAACGTACTGGCTCATGTATACGGACGAGAGCATCACGCCTTTGAACGGCAGGTGATTTTTCAGATAGGGCCGCAGCGACAGATCGCGTCCGCGCCAGGAAGGATCGGTACCGCTCGCTTGCACCATGGACGAGACCTCGATGCCGTTGATATCCCAGGCATAGAGAAGATGGCAATGGGGAATAGTCCCGATGGCTATGTGCAGGAGACGGTCGAGCGCGTCGGCGTCAGGCCAGATCTCGACGCAACGCTCGCCGAGTTTCGCCATGGGTTCACTGATGACTTCGGCCAGTGCGGCCTTTTTGGCCAGGATGGCCTGCTGGATGGACGACATGGGGTTCCTTTTCGATTCAGGCGTTGTCAATTGACTATTATACTCCCGCACGCTTGGGATTCGTACGCTGGCAGCGAGAAAATGAACGCTATAAGCCCTCCCTTGATGTCGGCAATGTGAATAAATTCATGAGCGCTCGAGTAGTTGTCATCATAGTGATGGAGAACGAATAACTGGACGCTGAATTCACTCTGGACGGAAAAGTGTAATCCAGCTTCAGCTGCGCCATCGGTTATGGCGATATACCCCGGTTCCATCCGCGTCGATCGCGACTTGAGTTTAATGAGGCGATTCAGTTTATTTAACCGCGTCGAGTGGCCGATGGTGCAGCCCTGCAATATCGCCGTGACCATGCTCGCCGGCATTTTTGTGGATAGTTCCCTGTCTGCGGATGTATCAAGGCAGTGGCGCCCTTTGTACCGGACCGGCCCGCCAACGCCAATGATAGCGAGCAGCCTCATAGTCGTGAGACAGATGGTTAGTGCTGAAATTCCCTTGTTTGTCAGAGTGTTCCACATTGCGGCACGTGACTAACGGGCGGCGGTATTGCTGTTTCTGGCATGTTTCCTGCATTCATCTATCTTTAGATAACACACTGAGATCGTTGAAAATACATAGATTTGGCAAGAAGCGAGCGATGAGTCACATTGAAACATTTCCCGGCTTGGTCGGGTTCTATACGTTGACACCTGAAGGTGAGCTTGGCTTCTACGGTCAGGATAAAAAATTTGTCCGCGACGCCAAACTTACCAAGACCTTCATCGACTACAACCGCCGTTATCTCATGGCTTATTTGCAGAATCCGGCGCAGGGAAATTTTCGTCTGGCCATCATCCATCGGACTCACGAGAAACGTCCTTGGGGTTCCGATACCCTGCTGCTCGAGAAACATATCTTACGCCGGCTGTATCCGGTGACCGGAATGACTACTGCTAAGGATCTGACTGCTTTCCAGAAAAAAAATCAGGAAAAGAGTATTTTCCTCGGTATGGAGCTATTTCTCGATTACAAAGATGGCTCGAATCCCGGAATGCCGGTTTTTTGTCCGGTGCTGTACGACCGCAATGCCACACTGAACGATTACGCGTCCATTCTGGATAGACCGACCACGTCGACCGACCGGGAGACTCCCGTTGTGGAGGTGCTAAATCTGCTGGCCGCCATTCCGATGGGAAGACGCGATACAAATGAAATCACAATACTGAAGGACAAGATTTATCAGGGAGCCGTTAAGAAAGGCATGCGCAAATCCTCCGATTTCACGCTGATCGACGACATTCGGAAGAATGCACAGACTGTCGGAGAAACCGACGGCGACGGCCACTATGACGGCGTTGACAAACGGATGGAACGGAAAGTGACGCTGGATTCAGCAGGTGCCGGTGGCAAGGGTGGGTCAAACAATCCGGCCGTCACAGCGCTGATCAAGAACATCGCTGCATCACTGGTCGGTCAACCCGAGCCGGCTGACCCGATGGCGCTGAAGATCTTTGCCAGATTTCGCGACTTGGATCATGACAAACTCGAAGCGATCGCGGGCCAATCCCTCATCTACAAGGTGCCGCCGGGGACCCAACTGCTTGAGCGCGGTACCAGCGATTCCACGAATCTTTATCTGCTCGATGGCACGGTGAAACTGGTGGCAGCCGACGGGGTGGAAAAATTCGTCGACGGTGGGACTCCCACCGCGAGCAATCCAATCTCATTCCTGAAACCCCGCATGTACACCGTATCCGCTTTTACGCGCGTGGCATTTCTGTGGATTGACGACAAGCTGATCGATGAAATCGTCAGGGGCGGGACAGCGCTATCGCGTCGCGATGCTGCGAGCTGATGTTCCTGTTTCCCGCATCATGAAAAGCTTATCGTGAGCCGAGTCCTCGCAAATTCCTGATCCGCCTATAGCTCTGCTGTATTCCGCCGAATAACCAAACGGCTATTCGAACAGCCCGCCGGCGGGATGGCGAATACGCTCCTGAATGATGGCGCGAACCGCAGCACGGCGCTTCTCCCTTTCCGCCGCCTTGATCTTTTCGGCCTCATCGGTGGCGTCGACTGTCTTGGCCATGACATTTGCTGTCATCGTGACGCGGCCTCTGTTGGCGGTATTTTGAGTTTTTTTCAGGTTTTCCGGCGCTGGAGCTGTTTTCAGATGCTCAACCGCCTGATCCATCTGATCCTTTTTCACGCTCGCCTCGATTTCCGCCCGATGCGCCAGTTTTCGTTTGGCCCAGGTATCGCCCTTCTCCGCGGCTTTTTCATACCATTTGAAGGCTTCGCCAATATTCTGCTGGGTTCCCAATCCCTGCTCATGCATTTCCCCGAGAAAATACTGGGCGCGTACATCGCCTTTCTCTGCCATGGCAAGTTGCACACGGAACAGGCGCTCATCGGCATCGTCGAGGCCGGCCGCCTTCACGGGAATACCTGTCATTAACAGGAATATGAATAACCAATAACGTAAATATCTGACTGACATGGAGCACCCCCCGGTATTTCCCATTACTGTCCTTATTTTCTATATATAGACGATGCCGCATCCCGGGGTATGTTATGCGGCCGACAAACGGACAGTTTCGTCCGCCAGAATGAATTAATCCTCAGCAGAAGGAGGGGGATCGGGCCTTGGCCGTTTAGTGAGTGATCTTGTTAAGCAGAGTGCGGTAACGGTGCACGCGTTCGTCGTCTTCACCCAGCAAGGAAAATATAGCGAGCAGGCCGTCGCGGCTTGCCTGATGATGAGCGTTGTCACGGCGGATGATTTCCAGCAATTGCATCATAGCCATCTCGTATTCATCCTGGGTAAGCATGATGGCACTCAGGCGATATCGCGCTTCGAGATCGTCTGGGTCGGCGTCGATGGATTTCATCAGCGTTTCGGGTGGAGGGGCGTCCTGGGCGCTGCGGATGAGATTCACATGCGCGGACAAATGGCGGACCTCCGGGAGATCGCGGGTTTCAGCCGGCAGCGATTCAAGAAGACCATCGGCTTGCGCATAACGCCGCTGCAAAATCAGCAATTTCACCAGATCTAGCGCCAAGCGCGGATTATCCGGTTCGGCCAACGCCGCTTCCGCCGCCTGAGTCACGGCCTGGTCGAGGTCGCCGCGCTGGTAAGCCAGGATCGCCGCAGTGTACTTGGCATCAGCCTCGCGCGCGACGTGTCGAGTGATGAATTCCCGCAACACCGTCTCCGACTCTGCGCCGCGCAAGGTATCCACCGCTTGACCGCGACGGAATACTTTTAACGTAGGAATACTGGCCACGCCGTGTTCGTGCGCGAGTTGTCCGAGTTCGTCGGTATTGAGCATGACCAGCAGAAACCGTCCGCTGAATTCGGTGGCGAGCCGGACTAGTCGCGGCATCAGCATCAGGCAGGGCCCCGCGCGCGGTGACCAGTAGTTCACCAGCACCGGGCCTTTGTCGGAATTTTCCAGAACCAGCGTGCGGAAATTTTCTACGCTGGCGTCAAAAACATAAGGGGATAGACCCATGTTCAAGGCACGACCGGTTTATCGGAGTCTGTAGTTCAAACTATGGATTTATCCCGCGGCAATAACAAGACCCGGCTGCAATACAGGAGGAAACATTTACCGCCACGGCGGTCTATATTTGGGTATAGGTCACCCGACGTGAGGCAATCATGCGCCACAGCTATCCAACCCCGCGCGATGTCGGTCTGAAGATCCCCCGCGACGTACGGGCGGGCCGGTTCGAAGAGGGATTCAAGCATGCCCTTCAGGGCGGTCATCTGACAGAAATTGAATACTTCCGGCGCTCGTTCCGGCTGGGGTTCCGGGCCGCCAAACTTTACCTGCGTGAGGTACGCCGTCATCGCGGTATATTGGATTTTCCGATGCGCGGGCGCATCCGGCTGCGTGCCTTCTGGCCCGGCGACTGAAGCCGTGCCGCTGGCCCGGCCGGGTCGGGCGGCCCCCTATCTCTAGTATTCCGGCCGACTATCGGCTATAGTGGTTTTGTTGCAGTACATGTCAGACATTTCGGTAGTTCCTCTACAGGTATCTTCCGCAAATTCCTTTCACGCGCTGCATCGCAAACTTTCTTAGTCAATTTTCGAGGTTATTTTAATGCGTACTGGTACAGTAAAGTGGTTCAACGATTCCAAGGGTTTTGGCTTTATCAAACCTCAGGACGGCGGTGAAGATGTCTTCGTGCATCATTCCGTCATCCAGGGTAGTGGCTTCAAGTCCTTGGCGGAAGGGCAGAGCGTGAGCTTCGAGTCCCAGAAGGGACCGAAAGGCATGCAAGCGACCAAGGTCGTCGTCGAAGGCTGAAGCTGTTTTCAAGCCGTCCTTAAGGAGCCCCGCCCCAAGCGGGGTTTCTTTTTTACGGGACAGATCGTACCGCTCCGCAGTTTTTTGGTTTTTTGTATAATCGCGCGTTTGATTTTTTCACTTTTCCACATCCAACATGTCTGAGCTGAATCAGGAGATCGCGCGGCGGCGCACCTTCGGGATTATTTCCCACCCCGACGCGGGGAAGACCACGCTCACCGAAAAGCTGCTGTTATTTGGCGGCGCCATCCAGCTCGCGGGCTCGGTCAAGGGTCGCAAGGCGGCCCGGCACGCCACCTCCGACTGGATGGAGCTCGAGAAGCAACGCGGAATTTCCGTGACCTCGTCGGTCATGCAGTTCCCGTACAGGAACTGCATCGTCAATCTGCTCGACACGCCGGGTCACGAGGATTTTTCCGAGGATACCTATCGCACGCTGACCGCGGTGGACTCGGCGCTGATGGTAATAGACGGCGCCAAGGGCGTGGAGGAGCGCACCATCAAGCTGATGGAAGTCTGCCGCCTGCGGCATACACCGATCATGACGTTCATCAACAAGCTCGACCGCGAGTCCCGTGAGCCCATCGAACTCATGGACGAGGTGGAGACAGTTCTTAAAATCCGTTGCGCGCCGGTGACCTGGCCCATCGGCAGCGGCAAGCGTTTCAAGGGCGTCTATCATCTGACCGATGACAGCGTGCATTTCTTCAGCCCGCAGCACGGTGGAAAGATTCAGGAGGGCGTGGTGATCCGCGGCCTGGACAATCCTGAACTGGACGCCGTGCTCGGAGAACAGGCCTCCGAACTGCGTGCGGAAATCGAGCTCGTCAAGGGCGCCAGCCATGAATTCGATCCCGGGCAGTACCTGCGCGGTGAGCAGACGCCGGTGTTTTTCGGTTCGGCCATTAACAATTTCGGCGTGCGTGAACTGCTCGACAACTTCATCCAGTATGCACCGCCGCCATGTCCGCGCGAATCCACGACGCGCGTCGTCGGTCCGGATGAAGCCCCGTTCACCGGGTTTGTCTTCAAGATTCAGGCGAACATGGACCCCAAGCACCGCGACCGTATCGCTTTTTTCCGCATTACCTCGGGCAAATACTCCAAGGGCATGAAGATGCATCAGGTGCGGCTGGATCGCGACGTGCAGATCGCCAATGCCATTACCTTCATGGCGCGCGAACGCGAGCAGGTGGATTCCGCTTACTCCGGTGACATCATCGGTCTTCACAACCATGGGACGATTCAGATCGGCGATACTTTCACCGAGGGTGAAGATCTCAAATTCACCGGTATTCCGTATTTCGCTCCAGAACTATTCCGGCGCGTGCTGTTGCGCGACCCCCTGCGCATGAAGGCCTTGCAGAAGGGATTGGACCAGCTGAGCGAGGAGGGCGCGACCCAGATTTTCCGGCCGCTTGTCAGCAACGACCTCATCCTTGGGGCGGTCGGCGCGCTGCAATTCGACGTCGTGGCCTATCGCCTGAAGCATGAGTACGGCGTGGAGTGCACCTACGACACGATCGACGTAGTGACCGCACGCTGGGTGGAATGTGACGATTCGAAAAAGCTCGAGGAATTCCGCAAAAACAGCGAACTGCGGTTGGCCCTCGACCGCGCCGGTAATCTTACCTACCTGGCGCCGACCCTGGTCAATCTCCAGCTCACGATGGAGCGCTGGCCGCAGATTCGCTTTCTCGCGACGCGCGAGCATTAACCGGCGGTCTTGTCAGGTGGATGTCATTACGAATTATGTGCGTTTACAGCGCTGAGCAGCACAATTTACCATTGCCGCTTTGGCGGTACTGCCGCCGTACTCCAGCTGGCATTCCGGAACGAGGTGTTCCTTGGCGGAAAAAATGAATCTCGAAGATCGTGTCACGGTCACGCGCGCGATCATTAACATGCTCGACAGCTGGGGTGTCAGTGCCGCCAATCAGATTACCTTGCTGGCGCTGCCGGCAGGCACGCGCCCGGGGGCGATCCGGCAGTTTCGCAAAAGTACACCGTTTCCGGAGGATGCCGGCCTGATGGAACGCATCGAGCATCTGGTCGGCATTGCCGACGCTCTGCGTACGTCCTATCCGCGCAACGCCTATATGGCCTCGATCTGGATGAACAGGATCAATCACCGTTTCGACAACCGCACGCCGCTTGCCGCGATGCTCGAAGACGGTCTGAACGGCATCATGGCGGTGCGTACGCACCTCGACTGTGCCTACGACTGGCACATCAGCGGTTCCGCCAGCCAGACGAAATAGGAACCTGGCGGGCCAGGAAATACGCATGGAAGAATACAAATGCGCCTTCAGCAACACGCTGGTGACCAGCCAATTCGGTTGCGAGAAAGGAGCGCAGGTGACCCGCCGCGGCGGGCCGGATGTCGTCTGCGCCTCGGACGAAGCCCATCAACAGTGCGAAAAGCTGTTCCAGCGGATGAAACAAACTGCCTTGCCGGCATTCGGCGTGGAGGACGACCTCCTCAGCATGCCGCACAGCGTGCTGGTGAAGATCCAATTCGGCGGCCTGCTCGGGTTACAGCGACTGCAAGGAGATAGTACGGACGAATCAGCCGCTATAAAGAATATCCATGGCCTGGTCGGCCAAGCTATTGGGAAACACGGCGGTCTCGACGCCATCCCCTGCCAGGCGTTTGTGGAGGATATGACCTCCTACAAGCTCAAACGCCGGCGATGATGGAAATGACAGCCCCTTAATTTTATTTGCTTTCCTTGTTTCCCTTTCCTTCCGCTTCACTTTTTACCGAAACCAGTTCGATATCGAAGACCAGCACTTCGTTCGGGCCGATGACGTCGCCGGCGCCGCGAGGCCCGTAGGCGAGTTCTGCCGGAATATATACCTGCCATTTGGCGCCTTCTTTCATTAACGGTAGCACCTCCTGCCAGCCTTTGATCACGCCGGCGACCGGAAAGGTGGCTGGCTCATTGCGCTTGTAGGAACTGTCGAACTCGGTGCCGTTGATCAATGTGCCGCGGTAATGGGCGACCACCGTATCGGTGGATTTGGGTTGCTTGCCTGTGCCTTCGGTAATGATTTTATATTGCAATCCGCTAGGTAGTGTAACCACGCCCTCCTTTTTCTTGTTGGCTTCAAGGAAAGCCTGACCGGCTTCCAGATTTTTTTTCATTTGAACCTCCTGTTTTTCCATTTCCTTTTTTTGCTGGGATTGAATCGCCGCCTGCATTTCTTCGGCTTTGAGACGGGGTTGGGCGTCGGACATTGCGTCCTGCGCACCCTGAGCAAAGGCTTTGTTATCGAGATCGAGTTTCTGACGCTTGAGGTTCTGACCGATCTGAAAGCCCACGGTGTAGCTGAATTTCTGCTTGTCGGATTTCAATCCCGCCGGCTCTTTTCCAAAAGCGCTCATGGACAGAGAAAGGGTGATAAGGCAAATCAGTAAACCGGATTTCATTGTGACTCCTTAAATAATTGTAAATGGCGGGGAAACGATACATGGCCGGCTTCAGCCCGGCAATGCCTCAACTTTGGAGCGTTGGCTGCTCAGATTGGCCAGCGCGGTTTCGAATTGCTGCACGCGCTGGTTTTCCTGCTCGACCACGTTTTTCGGCGCGCGCGCGACAAAATCCGGATTGGCCAGTTTGGTTTTTGCCTTGGACAGGTCTCTCTCGATTTTTTCCATTTCCTTGCTCAGCCGTTCCAACTCCGCCTGCTTGTCGATCAACGAGCCGAGTGGGATCAGCAGCTTCATGTGACCAATGAGCGCCGTGGCCGATTCAGGCGCTTCCTGGCCCGTCTCGATCCAAACGATGGATTCGGCCCTGGCAAGCGCGACGAGATAATGGCGCTGGGCATCCAGATATTTTTTATCGGCCGCCGATCCATCCTGTACCAGCAGCGGCAGGGGTTTGCCGGGCGAGATGTCCATTTCGCCGCGGATATTGCGCACGCCCGCAATCACGGCCATGACCCAGCGCATTTCCTCGGCGGCGGCTGGATCCATTTTATCTGCTTGAGGATGGGGGTAGGGTTCGCGCATGATGGTGGTGCCGGTTTTGCCAGCCAGTTTCGCCACGCGCTGCCAGATTTCCTCGGTGATGAAGGGCATGATGGGGTGCAACATTCGCAGCAGGGTTTCGAGCACCCGTACCAGGGTGTGGCGCGTGCCGCGCAACTGTTCCGGCCGGCTCTTGGCGTCGGTCAGCACGACCTTCGACAGCTCCAGATACCAGTCGCAATACTCATGCCATACGTAGCTGTAGATCGCCTGCGCCGCGAGGTCGAAGCGGTAATCCCTGAATGCGGTTTCCACATCGGCCGCGACCTCATGCAGGCGCGAAATAATCCAGCGGTCGGCGACATTTAGCTCCATCGCCCCGCCATGTTGTCCGCAGTCATGTCCCTCTGTGTTCATCAGCACGTAACGCGCCGCGTTCCACAGCTTGTTGCAGAAATTGCGATAGCCGTCGATACGGCCGAGATCGAACTTGATGTCACGTCCCTGGGTAGCGAGGCTCGCGAACGTGAAACGCAAGGCATCGGTGCCGTAGGCGGGAACGCCGCTGGCGAATTCCTTGCGCGTGGCTTGTTCGATTTTCTTCGCCATCTGCGGTTGCATCAGGCCGCGCGTGCGCTTGGCGACCAGCGATTCCAGATCAATGCCGTCGATGAGATCGATGGGGTCGAGGATGTTGCCTTTGGACTTTGACATTTTCTGGCCGTGCGCGTCGCGCACAAGGCCGTGAATGTAAATCTCGTGGAACGGTGCCTCGCCGGTAAACTTGAGACCCATCATGATCATGCGCGCGACCCAGAAGAAAATGATGTCGAAGCCGGTGACCAGCACGCTCGTGGGGTAGAAGGTTTTCAGCGCTTTCGTCTGCTCCGGCCAGCCGAGCGTGGAGAACGGCCATAGCGCTGAAGAGAACCAGGTATCGAGCACGTCCTCGTCTTGCCTGAGCGCGACGGTCGGCGCCAGTTTGAATCGGGCGCGCGCGTCGGCCTCGGTGCGCGCAACGTAAACTTTGCCGGCCTCGTCGTACCACGCCGGAATCCGATGGCCCCACCAGATCTGGCGCGAGATGCACCAGTCCTGAATGTTGCGCATCCATTCGTAATAGATCTTGGTCCAGTTTTCCGGGACAAATTTTATGCGTCCGCCTTCAACGGCCTTGATCGCCTCGGCGGCCAGCGGAGCTACCTTTACGTACCACTGGTCGGTCAGAAAAGGTTCGACCACGGCGCCGGTGCGGTCGCCGCGCGGGACCATGAGTTTGTGTTCCTGGACCTTTTCGAGCAGATTCCGGGCTTCGAGGTCAGAGACGATCTGTTTGCGCGCCTTGAATCGGTCGAGCCCGTGATAGGGCGAGCCAGGTAGTTCGACGCGCGCGTCAATGGTAAAGATGTTGATCTGTGGCAGGTTGTGACGTTTGCCGACTTCGTAGTCGTTGAAATCATGCGCCGGGGTGATTTTGACGCAACCGGAACCGAATTCCTTGTCCACATATTCGTCGGCAATGACCGGAATCTTTCTGCCGGTGAGCGGCAGTTCCACCATTTTTCCAATCAGGTGCTTGTAGCGTTCATCTTCCGGATGTACCGCCACGGCGGCGTCGCCGAGCATGGTTTCGGGGCGTGTGGTGGCGACGACGAGATGTTCTTTGGTGCCCGCGATGGGGTAACGGATATGCCACAGATGGCCGGCTTCCTCTTCCGAGACGACTTCGAGGTCGGATACGGCGGTGTGCAGCACCGGGTCCCAGTTGACCAGGCGCTTGCCGCGGTAGATCAGGCTTTCCTCGTGCAGCCGCACGAAGACTTCGGTGACGGCGTGTGACAGGCCATCGTCCATGGTGAAGCGCTCGCGCGACCAGTCGAGCGAGGCGCCCATGCGCCGCAACTGGCGCGTGATCGTGCCGCCGGATTCGGCCTTCCACTTCCACACGCGCTTTAAGAATTCCTCGCGCCCGAGATCGTGGCGCGTTTTTCCCTCGGCCTCGAGCTGGCGCTCGACCACCATCTGGGTGGCGATGCCGGCGTGGTCAGTGCCCGCCTGCCACAGGGTGTTGTCGCCCTGCATGCGGTGGTATCGGATGAGCGTGTCCATGAGCGTGTCCTGGAACGCGTGACCCATGTGCAGGCTACCCGTGACGTTGGGCGGCGGGATCATGATGCAGTAAGGTTTTCCCTGGCCGGTGGGAGCGAAATCGCTAGCGCGTTCCCAGGCCTCATAGATGCGCTGCTCGATTGCATGCGGATCGTAGGATTTGCTCAGGGTGCTATCGGCAGACGGCGACCCGTCTGCCGGGTTTTGGGGTTTCTGGCTCATTGCTACTGTGAGTGTTAAAACGGGCGAGATTCTAATGGCTTACGCGCCATATTTCACTTCTAACTTTTTTCTCCGTCTTTCTCCAGCTCCCGGCGTATCAACTGCTGTAATCGAAGGATGGTTTTGGTGTCGAGACCGGTTCCGCCGTGCTTCCGCATCTCGACATTGAGCTTGGCCACGGCCCGGACCACGATATCGCGGGCGCGGTCCGGCGCCGGTAACGGTGGTTCTGTTGCCGGTGACACCGGTTCGCCGGTCAGCGAGCTGCCGGCGGGCGGTGCGACCACTTCGCGCAGTACTGGAATATCGTCGAGATCGATGGATTCCGTTGTCTCCGGCGTGGCGGGTTCCGCGACCGGTGCCGTTGCATGCGTTTCACCCGTGGCGGGAGGAGTTGTTTCCTTGGCCGGGATTTTTCCATCCTCAGGTCCGTGAACGCGACTTCCCTGTCGCACTCCTTCCGCTTCGGATGCTGTGCCTGACTGTGTTTCCTCTGACGGCGACAGTATTTCCAAGGGCCCGGGATCAAGCGTTATTTCCTGCGCCAAGCTGTCATCGGTCATGACCGACGCTGCTTCATCGGACGACACGGATGTTTCAATGGCTGGGGTAAGCGGCGCTGCTTCTTCGCGCGGCGACTCGAATTCGACGGCATCGAAGTCCACCGAAGGAATATTCAGTACATTATCCGTGGCTGGCTCGTCAGCGATTTCCAGGTTGATTTCCCGTTTGCCGGAAGCCGGTTCCGATGCGGGAGCGGGTATCTCCACGGGTAGCTGTGCTTCGTCGCTCGCGGGCGGTGTCATTTCCGGCTCCAGAGAAGCCTCGATCGCAGATAAGATGATTTCCTGAGTTTCCTGTGTATCGGTCGAGGCAGCTTCCGCCTGTTTTGCCTCGGCCGCGAAGTAGGCGCTCTCGTCGAAGCTTTCTTCCACCTCGATGGTGGGCAGCGCATCGCCAGATACCTCCGGAGAGTTCTGCATCGCGGTATCCTGCGTTATTTCCTGCACGATGCCATCCGTCTTCGTCTCCGGCTCGATTTCCAGTTTTGGCGCCAGATCCGGCGACGAAGGTTCAGTCGCGGTCGCCGGAAGCGGCGCTTCCTCGAGCAGAAGTTGATGTTGCGTGCCTGGCGCGATGTTTGCTTCGATTTCCGGTGCCGGTGCCGGAGGCGCGGGCGCAACGTCAGCTTCAGGTTCACTGAGCATCTCGGCGGAAATTTCCCTGGGGATCTCCGGCATGGCAGGGGCGGCGAGCGGAGGCGGGACGATTTCCACTGACTCCTCGAAGGTCAGCTCCTCGTCCAGCGGTACATATTCATCCGCAAGCTTGTTACTCGTCTCATGATCTTCGGTTGGCGAAGGCGACAATTCTTCAGCCGCCACCGGTTCGTTGCCAACATTGAGTTCATTGCTGACGAGGTCCGTCAAGGAACGCATGACCGCATCGAGATTGACCGGACCCGCGGCGGGGTTCACCGGCGCAAAATCTTCGCGCACGGGAGTAGTGGATTCACGCGGCGGTTTCTGCTCGCGAGAGACCGGAGCCGAGCCGGATTTTTCCGCTTCCGCCTGGTTGTTATCCAGCAGGTCGTTGCGAATCAGGTCCTGAAGCGATTTCAGGACTTCTTCGAGCGTGTGTTTTTCGGAGGGCTTGTGCTTGTATTTCGGATCGGTCGTTTCCATGGCTCAGGCCTCGACAAAATCGCCGGCGCTGATTTTGTGCGTTTGCAGTGCATAGCCGCGGTCGCGGTAGAAGCGGAAGCGCACGCGCGCATGAGTTTTTGCGCCATCGCTGCCGTCCACCACTTCCGCCACGCGCTGGAACCGGCTGAAAAATTCCGGCACCTGCGACGTGAGTTGGATCAGCACGTCATCATGCGCCACCGGCGGTTCATCCTGGCCGATCAGAACCGGCAGATCGGCGTCGGCAGGCCGCGCGGCGAGCCCATGCGGAATGAAACTGCCGGCGCTGAAGGTCCAGAGCAGCCGGTCGAGACGCTGCGCATCTTCGTGGTCGTGGGTCAGGATAAAGACGCGGTGGCCGAGACGGAAGGCCTTGTGAGCCAGTTTGCAGACAGCGGCATCTATACCGCCTTCAGTGGCGTCGTCGAGCAGGTAGAAATCGACGCGCGTCATGCCGCCGCTTCCGCCCCGTCGTGACGGGCGCGGTTGATGAGAAATTGCACCAGCAACGGCACCGGCCGGCCGGTCGCGCCCTTTTCCTTGCCGGTTTTCCAGGCGGTGCCGGCGATGTCGAGGTGCGCCCATTTGAAGTTTTTCGCATAGCGCGCGAGAAAGCACGCGCCGGTGATGGTGCCGGCCTCGCGCCCGCCGATGTTGGCCATGTCGGCGAAATTGCTGTCGAGCTGCTTCTGGTATTCGTCCCACAGCGGCAGTTGCCAGGCGCGGTCGTGGGTGTACTTGCCGGCGCCGAGAATCTCGCGCGCCAGTTGGTCGTTGTTGGCGAGCAGCCCGCTGGCATGGGCCCCCAGCGCGATCACGCACGCGCCCGTGAGGGTGGCGATGTCGATCACAACGGCCGGTTTGTAGCGTTCGGCGTAGGTGAGCGCGTCGGACAGGATCAGACGGCCCTCGGCGTCGGTGTTCAGCACTTCCACTGTCTGGCCGGACATGCTGGTGACGATGTCGCCGGGCTTGTTGGCGTCGCCATCGGGAAGATTTTCCGAACTGGGAATGATGCCGACGATATTGAGCGGCAGTTTCAGTTCGGCCGCGGCTTTCACCGCCCCGAGCACCGAGGCGCCACCGCACATGTCGTATTTCATTTCATCCATGTTGGCGGCGGGCTTGATCGAAATGCCGCCGGCGTCGAAGGTCAGTCCCTTGCCGACCAGCGCCACGGGAGGTTCGCCTTCCTTGCCGCCGTCGTATTCGAGCACGATCAGTTTCGGCGGCTGACGGCTGCCGCGCGCGACCGACAACAGCGCGCCCATACCGAGCTTTTGCATGTCGTCCTTTTCCAGCACGGTGATCTTGAGTCCGTATTGCTTGCCGATCTCGGTTGCCTGGTCGGCGAGGTAGGCGGGTGTGCAGAGGTTGCCGGGAAGGTTGCCGAGATCGCGCGCGAGTTTCATGCCATCCGCGATCGCCTGGCCCTCGTGTATCGCCCGTTCGCCGGGACCAAGGTCGCTGCGTTTCGGCACCGCCAGCACCACGCGGCGCAAGGCGCGGCGGCTGTTGTCCGGTTTACTTTTTAGCTGATCGAAGCGGTACAAAGCCGCTTCCGTGACTTCAACCGCCTGGCGGACTTTCCAGGAAATGTCGCGGCCTTTGACGTCGAGTTCGGTGAGATAGGAAGTCGCCTCGGTGGCGCCGGTGTCCTTGAGAATCGATACCGCCTTGGCGGTGGCGTCGCGATAATGATTTTCGTTGAATTCCTTTTCCTTGCCGCAACCGATGAGCAGTACGCGCTCGCTGGGAAGATTCGGAATATTGTGCAGCAGCAGGGATTGCCCTGGTTTGCCTTCGAGATCTCCGCGACGCAGAATGCTGCTGATGGCGCCGCCGGAGACGGCGTCGATCTGGTGAGCCACGGTGGAGAGTTTGCGCGATTCGAACACGCCGGCCACGATGCAACTGCTGCGCTGTTTTTCGGGGGTGCCGCTTTTGACGATGAATTCCATGCCGATTCCCTGAATTTATTTCCCGCTCCACCGGCGGAAGATGTGGTATATTTTTGTCGACTTCGGGTTACGGTTCCGTTTTGCAATCAAGTCCTTAGGGATGACAGTACGGAAAAAAATGGCGTTTTCGATTGCTTGCCCTCCTGACCGGTCTCTGAGCGGCATTTTCCAATGTTTGCGCGTCCCTTGTCAAAACATCCCACGGCAACTCCGCCTTGATCATTAATCGTGCCTTTTACCGGGAGGCCGCCATGACCACCCTGGCGATTGGCTTGGTATTGCTGGTGGTCATGGTGCTGATGAGCCTGAGCTTTCTGCTAGGGCGCGCGGTGCGCGGCGATCAGTCCAGGACAGTGGTGTTCATACTGCTCGGTTTTCAGACGCTCTCGAAGCTCGATGTGTTGCTGCCGCTCGCTTTTTACCTCGGCATCCTGCTGACGCTCTCGCGTTGGTACCGTGATAGCGAAATGACGGTGCTGGCCGCTTGCGGGGTGGGGCTAATGCATTTCATGCGCCCGGTGATGGTGCTGGGGCTGGTCTTCGGCGCCCTGGCATTGGCGGGTGCGTTTTATTTCACGCCATTTGCGACCCGGCAGATCGAGAACATCAAGCTCGTTATCTCCCAGCGCTCCGAACCGGCGGCGATTTTTCCCGGCGTGTTTCTCGAATTGCCGGGGACGGGGCGGATCGTTTACGTCGAAAAGATTGAAGAGAACGGAAACCTGCAGGGCATTTTCGTCAGCAGCCTGGAGGAGGGCAGGCAGGGCGTGCTGGTGGCCAAATCGGGCTATCCCTACACCGACCCGAAGACCGGCGACAAATTTATTGCCCTGCAAGGTGGAACGCTTTACGAAGGCGAGCCCGGCGAGGCTGGGTACCGAATTCTGGAATACAGCGTTTATAGCCTGCGCATCGTGCCGAAGAAAATCGGCGAGGCGCCGGTGCCGGCGGCGGGGCTGCCCACTCTGAAACTGCTGACACAGCTGGCCGATCGTAACATTAACGCCGAGTTTCACTGGCGGCTTGGCAAGACTATCGCGCTGTTCGTGCTGGCATTGTACGCGGTGGTGTTGGCCTATACCGACGTGCGCCGCGGCAGGATGTCTAACCTGTTTGTCGCCATTGTGGTCTATTTTATCTATTCCAACCTGCTTGGCATTGGCGAGTCCATGCTGCAGAACGGACGCATGCCGGCGGCAGTGGGGCTGTGGTGGGTGCACATTGGCATGGCGCTGGTGGCTCTGTATTTCCTGCGGCAGCGCGCTCACGACCGGTCGCTGCTCTCCCTGCCCGCCGGGGTCGGACGTCGATAATGCTGACACTCCTCGACCGGCTGATCGCGCGCCACGTGCTCTACAGCACCTTGCTGGTGCTTAACGTGCTGGTGGCGCTGGCGGTGTTTTTTATTTTGATCGACGGCCTCAAGGATTATGGCAAGGCCAGTTTTGGGGCGCTGGCACTGGTCAAGTACGTGATCCTGAAACAGCCGCAACAGATTTATGATCTGTCACCGATCGCCGCGCTGATCGGCGCGATGATGGGAATGTCCACGTTGGCGCTGAATTCCGAACTGACCGCGATGCGCGCGGCCGGGGTGTCGGTGGCACGCATCGTCGGCGGCGTCATGAAAATCGGGCTTGTGTTCGCGACGGTCATTTTCCTGGTGGGCGAGTATGTCGTGCCGGTCTCCGAGAATCTCGCGCAGACCGGACGCGCCAAAGCGTTGTCAAAGGCGCTGCAGCAGAAGAGTTCCGGCATCTGGCTGCGGAGTGGCGCGTCGTACGTGAATATCGGCGAGGTGTTGCCCGACCTCAGCCTCCTGCGGATGAATATTTACGATTTTGATAAAAATGCGCATCTGCGCAGGCAAACCTCGGCGCGCCGCGCGGCGCATGACGGTGACAAGTGGCAGCTCGATGACGTGCGCGAAAGCATTATTGTCGGCAAGGAGGCGGTGCAGACGCGCCACGTGGCCAAGGAAGACTGGCGCTCGGAACTTACGCCCGATGTAATTTCCGTGTTCGCGGTGCAGCCCGACAGTCTTTCGATACAGCAGTTGGACTACTACATCGGACATTTGCAGCAGAACAATCAGGACACGCGCAGCTTCCGGCTGGTTTTCTGGCAGAAAATCTGCATGCCGCTCGCCACCATGGTCATGATGCTGGTGGCCACGCCCTTTGTCTTCCGCCAGATCCGCAGCGGCGGCATGAGCAGTCGCGTGTTCATCGGCATCATGCTCGGACTGGTGTTCATCATCGTCGATAGGACCCTTGGTTATTTCGGCGTGCTGTACGCGCTTCCGCCAGTGGCCGGCGCACTGCTGCCCATCGGGATGTTTTTTACGCTGGCGCTGGTCCTGCTGTACCGCGCGTCGCGGGGGTTGTAATAAATTCTGTAGAGAATAGGAGACAGACTAACGGGTTATTGCCACGGTGAATGATGTGTCACGGAATACCGGGGATGGCGAGGCGGGCGCGACAGGGCATGGGGAAACGCTACCAGAATAAATTGTAACGATGAATATATTGAACCTGTCCCCTATTTATTCGCTACGGTGCTTTCGCCATAGTAATAGCAGCTACCCTCCATATGACTACTGCCGCAGCTACGAAAAACAACGCCCAGAGGTCGTCGACATAAAAGTGCAGGATTGCCTTCGAAGTAATTGCATTTACGACAGCAATCACAATAGCTGCGATGCATAGGTCAATACTAATTGAATACAATGATGGCAAAAGCGATATTACGGGCCTGGCGCCTAGCAGTCGGAAAGCGACATGCACAGCGACGATCAATACCACCGACCACAAAACAGCATAGAGAACACCAGTGATCGCGAAAACGACGCCTTCATTGTCTGACAGTGCATATGCTTTATACAGATAAACCGTGCAAATCGCGATCAAGACGGCTGAAAGGCCGATAGGAAGAGTGTATTTCATATGCACCTCAATATTTTGGTGAGCTGAAGAAGTTTAAAGGCAGCGGTCTGTCGAAGCCCGGAAATGAATTGTCGGATGGAGCAGCTGTGCTCGCATTAATTGCACGCAAGATACCTGCAGTATATGAGTGAGAGTTATATGTATCAGGAGGCAGCTCTCCTGTGTTACTAAATCGGCGCGGGTAGCCATACGGGGCATTGTTCCCATAGCTAACCGCGAAATTAATTAAGTAGTTAATTAACTCCGTATCACTCGGCGGTTTCGCTCTGCAGGCATCCGAATAGGTCGGTGGTCCTGAAGCAGTTACCTCCCGATGGACAGTGTTCTTGCTCGGCAAATCGGAGGATCGGTTGCGTTCTCCAATCAGATTGCCGGGGTTGTATGGATTCATGGATGCAGGCTCTGAGCTAATAACCGAATACCACTTTCCATTCGCAAGTCCGTCGCCAGCGCCACCCTTGAGAAAACCAGGTCTACCAGCAAAAGCGCGTTGATCGTCAGGGACCAACAATAAGGCTGTATGCCATGAGCTTGTTGGAGAGATATTGTGGGAGGTCAGATATACCTTTAGTCCCAGAGTGGATCGATGAAACTTAATGGGTTGTTATAAACGTAACTGTAGGTATTCAATCCTCCCGTCAACCCAATCGGATCATTGCTGATATACCGCCCTATCTTCGGATCATAATACCTCGCCATGTTGTAATGCAGTCCCGTCTCGCTATCGAAATACTGGCCCGGATACCTCAGGTTATTGGCAATGCTACTCACCGTCACCGTGGCACTCCCAAACGGCTCATAGTTGGCCTTCCACACCGTCGCCCCGGCACTGTTCGTCATCAGCTGCGGCGCCCCCAACTGATCGGTGTGGTAGTAGTAGATGTTGGCGCCATCAATGCGCGCCAAGGGCATCCCGTTTAAATAGACATAAGCCTTACCCCCACTCCCGGTCTCATAGAGCAACTCCCCCTGCGGCCCGTAAGCAAAACGGGTGGTCACCCCACTGGCAATCTTCTTGGTGCGCTGATCGAGGGGATCGTAGGTGTACGTGGCTGCCCCCGACCGCGCCGAGGTGATTCGCCCGTAACCGTCGTAGCCCATGACGTAGGTATAGCTGCTCCAAGTAGTATTGCCGGCGGCATCGGACAGCAAATACAGGCTGTCGGTGTAAACGAGTCGATTTGTGTTGTTGGCGTAGGTGTAGGTATTGACGCTGCCATTGCGCGTCTCGCTTTGACGGTTGCCGTTACTCACGCCGTTGCTCAGATAATCGTAGGCCAGGCTCCCGTAGGAGCCGACCTGGGTGTCTTCGGCAGAGGTGAGCTCGTTCAGCGCATCGTAGCCGAAGGTCTGAGCGGTGCCGTTAAAGTCGTTTAATCCCGCGAGATTGCCGGCCGGGTCGTAGGAGGCGTTTTTCCAGCGCGGCCCGTTGCGTTGGAAGGTGGGGCGGTAGGCCTGATCCACGTTCTCGAAATAGTATTGGCCATTACCAAAGCTGAAGCTGTTCAGAGGGCCGAAGGGATAGTAATGAAAGCTCTGGGCGAGCACCGTGGTCACCCCATCGGTGGTCGTGGTGCTGATTTGGCTGACACGGCCCGCATTATCGTACGTGTAATCTACCGCCACCCTGTTCGGGTAGTCGATGTGGCTGAGGCGGCCGGCGGATGTGAATACATAGTTGCTGTAGAGAAATGTATTCAGGTCCAGCTGATAATTCAGCCGCCCCAAGCTGTCGTAGCCGAAGAGTAATGTCCCGGGGAAATAACATAGCCGCCCCTTGAAGCAGGTGTCGTAGACATAGGAATAGCTTGGGGCGCTGGCATCAGTACTCTGCTTCGACACCACCCGGTTGAGTGCATCATACGCATAGGTGGTGGTGATTTTCCGGGCATCGGTCACGGTGAGCACGTTGCCCGCGGCATCGTAGGTATACGTCGTTTTCCCCCGATCCGGTGAGATTTCCTGCAGCCGGTTGCCGAGGTCATCGTATTGATATTGGGTGGTGGCGTTGTTGGGAGCAGTAATCGTCGTCGGACGGTCGTTAATGTCGTAGCCGTAGCCCGTGATCCCTGATAACGCATCCACCGTTCGGAACAGACGGTTCAGGGCGTCGGGAGTGTGGGCGGTGATTTGGCTGTTCGGGTCTGTCTCTTGCGTGAGATTCCCCACGGCGTCGTATATGAGCTGTGTGGTGTTGTTCGCAAGAGTGGACGAGTTCGGGTGATTGCGCAGATCGTAGGTGTAAGCTACCGAGCGGGTGAGGTAGCCGTAAGGATCGTACATGTAGTCCTGAGTGCGGTTGCCCTTGAGATCGTACTTGTAGCGGATCTGGTTGCCGGCCCCGTCAGTAATGGTCCGCAGGTAATGCGCCGCATCGTAGCCATAGTTGAGTGCCACACCATCAGGGTCGATCACCTGGCTGACATCGCCCCAAGGGGTGTAGCTGTACTGGGTGAGTGCCACAGGCCCCGAGGTGAGGGTCTGGCTGATGGTCTTGACCCGCCCGCGCGCGTCGTAGGTGTAGCTGGTCTTTAAGCCATTGGGATCAGTCATCTGCTTGAGCCGGCCGTTGGCGTCGTAGAGATCGTAGGCGGTGATGTGGCCGAGGGCGTTGATGACCTTCTTCAACTGACCACAGGCACCGCCGATGGTGCATTCGTAATATTCCAGCGTGGTGATATCCGAAACATCCGTGCGGGGGCCGTTGATGGAGTTCACCTGACCGGAGGTGTTGTAGCCCAAGCTAATGGTGCGGGAGACCGATGCATTGGATGGAGTGAAACCGCGCTGGATGATCTGGGTCGGCAGATTCGGATGGCCGGTATTGCCAGAGACGATCTCCGTTTCGAAGGTCTGGCCGGAGGCCACGCTCGGGCGGCGAATGAAGCGTGGCAGATCGAGTGTGGGCGAGAGATAGTCGTAGGTCGTGACGCGGCCGACCCCGCCGACGTTGCAGTTGGCGGGGTTGGCGAGACAGGCGCTGCAGTCCGTGCCCGACAGGCCCTCGGTCAGGCTCAGCTTCTGGTTCGTGGCGTTGTAACTATATAAGGTGACGCGGTTCTCCTCGTCCTTGCGACAGGTGAGGTTGTTGTTCCCATCGAAGGTTTGCTGTACTGATTTGCTGTCGCTCTGATTGACCTTCAAAGTAAGGTTCTTCACACCCAAATTGGTACTAAAGGTCATGACCTCCTGCATGCTTACGGGGTCGGTGACGGTGGTTAGGTTCGCCGCCGGGACATCGTAGGTGAGGCCGAATTTTTCCTGTGGCGAGCCGTTATCCGTCTGGGCGTGCTGGGTGAGGACGGCCTTGCCGGTGGCGTCGTAGGAGAAGGTCGCATAGCGCGTCACAACTCCCGTGCCATCGACGTAGGAGATGCCGGTGAGGTGATTCGGTAAATTGGCGCCGCTGGTGAAGGCTGGTTCGTTGTAGTGGTAGAGCTTGGCAGTGGCGTCGGGGTAGTCGACGCGGGTTAAATTGTTGTTGGTGTCGTAAGTGTAACCAATCACTTTGCCGGCGGAGTCGGTGACTGTGGAGATATGGTTATTGGCGTTGTACCCGAAGGTAAATGTATGTCCAAAAGTATTCGTGACTGTGGCGAGCCTTCCGCTGGTGTCGTAGTTGTAAGAGGTGATGAGACCGGCACCATCGGTTTCGGAGAGTAGCTCGCCGGTGAGGTTGTAGTGCTTCGCGGAATTGTCTCGATGAGTCAGTGTATAGCCGGAACTATCCTGCGTTAAGACCAACTTGGTATCGGCATCTCCCGTGCAGACATTGTTGGCACACGAAAAGGGTTCACCGCGGCCATCGGCTTGACGGATTTGCACAACGGAACCTGAAACCTCTAATCGCTTGTGGAATGGAGAACTCCAGCCAAAGCCTAGACCGATATCCTTTGTTAACTGGCTGTTGTATGAGCGGGTGAATGATGGAGTGGAATCAGTGTTGCGGTGATCAGATTCCAACTGATATTTGTTTCCGTTGGCAGCGTTGCAGGGATTGCCGGTGCACTGGCCGGGGAGTGGGGCGCCGAGAGACTTTTGTGCCTGTAAAATCGGCAAAAGACAACCGGAGCTAGGACACTGAGTACAAGTGCCAGCGACATTATCGTAATACCATGAACCTGTACAAGCTTCCGTAATCCCAGCAGCATAAAATGTCTGGTCTAATGTAGCGCCTGAATTTGATTGAACAACCTTGTAATAAACTGAGCCAGCACCACAAGCACCCGCCCCGTACTTACAGCTACCTGACGCATTGTGTTCGATGCCTTCAC
>NZ_JBAVEJ010000225.1:0-9937 GCF_049587675.1 Sulfuricaulis sp.
CGATACGAATGGTCTCGGCACAGGAATACACCATGCGCACGTCCCGTCCTTGTGCGCGGGATTTAAGTAAACTGCGCTTGCGTGAGCCCGGGACGCGCAGCATGTCGCCATAACTGCACAGAATCACGTTCGGGTTTTCAGTGAGTTCTATCGCCATGTCGAGACGACCGATAGGCAAGACACACACCGGGCAGCCGGGTCCGTGTACCAGATGCACGTTGGGAGGAAGCAAATCCTGGATACCGTAACGGAAAATTGCGTGCGTGTGGCCGCCGCAGAATTCCATCAGGCTGTAATCCCGCGCGGGATTGGCTTCGGCGGTCAGCGTGGCGGCTAGCGCCGTGGCAACCCGTTTGTCGCGAAATTCACTGATGTACTTCATGTGGATTTTCTTCGAGTTGGCGGGCGATCTCGTCAAACAGCGCGAGCGACTTTGCCGCCTCGTCGGCATTCAGCCGGGCGATAGCAAAACCAACGTGGACAATCACGTAATCGCCGACGGTCACGTCCTCAACCAGCATGAGTGAAATCTGATTGTGGACTCCGCCGACTTCCACCAGCGCCTGATCGTTTTCCAGCTTTTGTACAACCTTTGCCGGTATTGCTAAACACATGGTTTGCTTTCTCCCTTGGGTTAGGGGCCCGGTGTCGCGGGTCAGGCAATGTTATGCCACTTCCGGTGATTTCCACAAAAACGTTTCGGTGCCACGTTATCGGACGCCTCTCCCAAGCACTCAGGAAACCACAAAACACAACCGTCTTACTTTGATTGAAATCAAAATACCGCGCCAGCCACTGGCCGCACGCATGTTTCTCAAGTCTGATATTTAGTCTGTATTACACCTGTTTTTTCCGCACAGATATGATGGCAATGAAAGCCATCGTCGACCTGACCACGGCACCGGCCGGAACATTGAATTCTCCGGTATAATCCGGCCTCATTTTTCGCTGAGTTCACTCGCCAGATACGTTTCCCGCAGGTATCCGAGGATAGTCCGTTGTTCGAAAAACTTCGCCATTTTGTCACGCGCAAGCGTCTACGGCTTGCCTTGTTGTCACTGTTGCTGATGCTGTCGGGTTTTGTGCTTTATCTCGATATCACGGTACGCGTCCAATTCGAGGGCAAGCGCTGGGCACTGCCAGCGCGGGTCTACGCGCGGCCCCTCGAGCTTTATCCGGGACTTAAACTACGCCCGGAACAATTGGGCACCGAACTGGCCATGTTGGGCTATCGCGATGCTGGTAGCCAACTCGATCCGGGCAGTTTCCGGCAACAGCGCGACGAATTTATCATCGCCACGCGACCGTTTGTATTCTGGGATGGTGCACAGGCTGCTCAGCAACTGCGTGCTGATTTCGATGGTAGTCATTTACGAAGCCTCACTGATCTCAAGACAGAAAAACCGGTCACGCTTGCGCGGCTCGATCCCCTGCTGATCGGCGGCATCTATCCAGCGCACAACGAGGATCGCGTGCTGGTGAAATTGAACGAGGTGCCGCCGCTGCTGATCAAGGGCCTGATCGCGGTCGAAGACCGGCAATTCTATACCCATCATGGCGTTGATCCCCGCGGCGTGGCGCGCGCCTTGGTGACAACATTACGAGGTGCCGGCGTGCAGGGAGGCAGCACGCTCACGCAGCAACTGGTGAAGAATTTTTTCCTGACACCCGAGCGCACCTTGCGCCGCAAGTTCACGGAAATGATCATGGCGCAGTTGCTGGAGCTGCATTATTCCAAGGAGGAAATACTCGAAGCCTACGCGAACGAGATTTATCTCGGGCAGGACGGTAACCGCGCGATCCATGGGTTCGGTCTTGCCAGCCATTTTTATTTCAACCGCCCGCTGTCGCAGCTTGATCTGCCGCAGGCGGCGCTGCTGGTCGGGCTGGTCAAGGGGCCATCTTATTATGACCCGCGCCGGCATTCGGCCCGCGCTATGTCACGGCGCAACCTGGTGCTTGAGGAAATGCGTCAACAGCAGGCCATTACCCAGCAGCAATACGCCACCGCCAGGGCCACGGGCTTGGGAGTGGTTGAACAGGCGCCGGGCGGAACCTCGCTTTATCCGGCGTTCGTGGAACTGGTGCACCGCCAGCTGCGGCGCGACTACCGCGAGGAGGACTTGCGTTCGGAGGGCTTGCAGATATTCAGTTCGCTCGATCCGCTGGCCCAATTTGCCGCCGAACGCGCCCTCACCACCCGACTGACGCAACTGGAAAAGGCCCGACGCATCCCGCAGAAGGCGCTCGAAGGCGCGATTGTGGTCAGCAACGCGCAAAATGGCGAGATCCAGGTCTTGGTCGGCGGACGCAACACACGCTACGAGGGATTCAACCGCGCGCTCGATACCGAGCGTCCGGTCGGTTCGCTCATCAAGCCGGTGATTTATCTCACCGCGCTCGAGCACCCGGATGCCTACACGCTGGCGACGCTGCTGGACGACAGCCCGCTCGTGTGGCGTGAACGTGGCGCCGCCGACTGGGAGCCGCACAACTACGACAAGGCGTTCCACGGCCAGGTGCCGCTGCGCCTCGCGCTGGCCAACTCCTATAATGTCTCGTCGGTCCGCCTCGGCCTGTCGCTGGGCGTGCGCACAGTCATGGATAACGTGCGCCGCCTCGGCGTCGAACGCGATTTGAATACCTACGCCTCGAGCCTGCTGGGAGCCGACGGCCTGAGCCCGCTGGAAGTCACGCAGATGTATCAATCCATCGCCAGCGGTGGCTTCCGTGTGCCACTGCGCGCGATTCGCGAAGTCCTCACCGTGGAAGGCCAACCGTTGCAGCGTTATCCCCTTTCGATCGAGCAGGTGATCGAGCCGGGACCGGCCTATCTCATCACCAGCGCGCTTCAGGGCGTGGTACGCGAAGGCACCGCCAACGATTTGAACAAGTTTCTGTCGCCGGATATCCATGTCGCAGGAAAAACCGGCACCACCAACGATCTGCGCGACAGTTGGTTCGCGGGATATACCGGCGATCGTCTGGCCGTGGTATGGATCGGGCGTGACGATAATCAGCCGATCAACATGACCGGCGCCAGCGGCGCCATGACTGTCTGGGGTGATATGATGGCAAAACTCGATCCCGAGCCGCTGGAACCGCCGCGGCCGGATAACATCGAGATGGTCTGGGTCGATTCCACCACCGGCCGTCGCGCCGACGATAACTGTCAGGGCGCGGTGTCGCTGCCATTCATACATGGTTCGGCTCCGGTGGAAACCGCGCCCTGTGCCGCCGCTTTGCAAGGACAGTCCATCAAAAACTGGTTCAAAAGGTTGTTTGAATGACGAGACATTCTTTCGCTGGAGTATTATTCGTAATTGCGGCTTCGATAGCCGGTTGTGCCGGATTGCCGACGCGCGAGGCGGAATCCCTGCCGGTATCGGACAACAACGCCGTGATCGCGCTGGCGGATGCAGGCCGGGCGGACGCCGCCAACGGGAAGCTCGACGCGGCCGCGGAATCGTTCGAGCGCGCGCTGCGGATCGAGCCGCGCAACCCGGCCTTGTGGCACGAGCTGGCCAAGCTGCGTCTGCAACAGGGACAGTATCAGCAGGCCGAGGGCCTGGCGGCGAGGTCGAACGGCTGGGCGGGCGACAATAAAACTTTGCGTGCTGAAAACTGGCGCATCATCGGACAGGCACGCTTGAAGCGCGGTGACTATCCTGGTGCCCAATCTGCTTTTGACAAGGCGGCGGAACAAGCGAATTGAGCATAACTGTACATTCAGTATTTTTTTATCCCGCGTCCCGTAAATTTTCCCGAATGACGTTCCGGATCGCATCGATTTTCGTGTTGTTATCAATTCTTGCGGGCTGTACCTGACCGCAGGCGGTAATACTGAACAAGACCGGCAGCTTCCCGCCGACGGCCAATGTTGAAATCCTGCTTGATCATCCCAAGCGCCCGTTCAATACTTTCGTCACTCTGTAGGACATCTACGCCGAGACTCCGGAAGAAATCAATGAACGCCTGTCGCGCAAGGCGCGTGAAATCTGAGCGGATACCATCATCATATTCAGCATCAATGACAAGTCCGTCATGGATTGGCTGCACATTGATCCTTAACTACAACGCGCATGGCGTGTACCATCCGCGCTTCCGTCCGGTTAAACACGTTTACCTCAGCGTTCGCGTCCGTGCTGAATAATTCCATAAATAATGATTTGATTCTGTTGTTGCTCAACAACAGTGTGGTAATCGTGGCACAGGTCGTGGCTGCTTGAAATGTTGATTGTACAACTCAACCGCTATTTAACCGCCAGTTCTCAATGTTAACGCTCCACGGCAGCGGTTTTTTTTTGATCTTGGTCAAGGTGCCGCAGCTAATTGGTGCTAATTTTCCATTTTCTGTGGTTACGACGGAAGCACCAGAAAAGTTCCTGAGCAGTTGCAATTTTGGGTGATTTAGGGAATTCTATTGAAAGTTACTCACCCTAACATGGAGGTTAAGGTATGAGCGGCGGTTTATTTGTTCTCATCATTTTGGTATGGGCGGTTGTCGGCCTATTGGCCGCTATAGGATTAGGTAAGGCGATCCGTGTGAATGACACCTTCTCGGATCAGGAAACCTCTGCGTCTTCCGGAGGCGCCATCGAATAGTTTCGAAACATCTCACCGTCACTTGCATCCACTGCAGCCGACAATGAGCACGTCGTAGAACACCCTCAAGCAGGATACATAATCCACTTTCATTTCCCAACCGTCGACAGTACCGCATTCCATTCTTCAATCATCCTAACCGTCCGTCAGCATTTTGGTGCCGCTGATATGGAAAAGGCTCAAAAACGGTTGCTATCGAGGATGATCTAGGGAATTCTGTAAGAAGTACTCACCTACACGGAGGTTTGGAATGGGCACCGAGACATTTCTAATTATATTGCTGGTGTGGACCGTAACTGGATTTTTCGCCGCCATTGCATTCGGCAGGGTAATCCGGGAAACCAACTCCGTGCAGAATGACGAGACTCTCGCTTTTTCCAGCGGTTCCATCAAATATATCCAACGTAACAAGCAAAGATCACCTACCTCGCACGCCAATATTATTACGGAGCGCACGCATGTAAACGTTCCGAAACGGGCAACGGCTTGAATTCTTGATAACTTAGGCGCCCTGTTCCAGGTTTACCGGCAGCGATGAACCCGGAAGTGCGTTCTTGTTGATGTTCCACGATAGCGTGATACGCGGGCGTTTCCCGGTGTAGGGATTCACAGCATGCACCAGCTGGCTCGGAAAAATGATCATGGTGCCGGCCGTCATGCCAGGCAGAAAAGGCGTGGTCATGCAGCCATCCTGTTCCTGACAACAGTTGTGAAGGCGCGGATCCACAAAACAGAAACGCCCACTGTGCGCATCTTCGGGATCCTCATCACCGGGATCGAGACAATACACCACGCTTGCCGTTGAACGCAGCTGGCTGCTCGGCATGCAGTAATCGCCTGAGCGATAGACATTGGCCCAGCTGAGATCCACCACCGCCTGATCGCACTCCAGCACGCGTTTGAACAGCGACATGGCACGCGCGTTGATCAATTCGACCTCCGAGCTGACCCACTGCCCCAGGTTGAGTATCTTAGTTCCTCCCGCGCCACGAAAATAACGCTTACGCAGCCGCTGGTGCTCCTCGAACTCTAGGATTTTGGCGACAAAGCGCGGATGATATTCCTGTGTGTCGGTAAAGGTGGTTATGCGGATGGTGGGATCGCCGCAGATTTCCGCTTCCTGTCCCTTTGGCCAGACCTCGATCGCTTTAAAGCCAAGCTGAATGTTCTCGTCTCCCATAACGTCACTCTCATGCGCCACGTGGGCACCACGGCTATTTTGTCATGGAACACGTGGTAAAGAAATCGATTACCCGGCGCGAATCGCTTTCAGACCCATCACTGGCTCGTCTTTCACTACTTCCGCGTGGCGCCTAGGCGGGCCGTTGCGACTAAATGTCTAGCCGGTAACGTTCCGCAGAATGATATCTTATGCGGTTTCAAGCGTGACGAACGCCACGGCATGATCCTGTTCATCCGCAAGACTGATGTGGGCCACCACAACGCTTCTTTCCTGCATAAACTCGCGCGCACGTCCGTGGAACACCAGCATGGGCTTACCCTGCTCGTCATGGGTCACTTCGATGTCGTGCATTATCACACCGTTGCTAAACCCGGTGCCCATGGCCTTTACCGCGGCTTCCTTGGCGGCGAAACGGCGCGCCAGAAAGTTCCCCTTGTTAGCGTTCTGATGAAATTCGAGCAACTCATTTGCCGTCAGAATTCGTTCGGCAAATCGATCTCCGAAGCGAACGAGATCATCCCGTATGCGTCCAACGCGCACGATGTCTGTGCCGATACCGTAGATCATGTCGGCACCTCCGAAAGTCCCGAGAAAACCTCCACGTCAAGCCGGCGGTCGCGGCTCATGCCCGTCGCCTCGTGAGGCCGAACAAAACCACTACGCTATACCGTCGGCGACCGGCGACATTCGCGGACGCTCGCATCCCAGCTATGCGGAGTCCCGGCTCATTGCTCATGTCGCCACCTCATTCATCAGTCGCTTCATTTCGCGCACGGCTTCTTGCATGCCAGTAAACAGAGAGCGCGCGATGATGGCATGTCCAATGTTGATATCCGAGATTCCGGGTATGGCGGCGATCGCCTGGACGTTGTGATAGTTGAGGCCGTGGCCGGCGTTCACCAGCAGTTTGAGTGCCAACCCCTGCTGCACCGCTTGCTCGATGCGCACCAGTTCCTGCCGCTGGATCTCGTCGGTTTCGGCATCCGCATACCGACCTGTATGAATTTCAATTGCAGGTGCACCGGTTTTGGCCGCCGCTTCGATCTGATCCGGGTCGGCATCGACGAACAGGGATACCCGCACACCGGCATCCGCCAGCCGAACACAGCTGGCGGTGATATTTTTGAATCCACCGACCACATCCAATCCACCTTCGGTGGTCAGCTCCTGACGCCGCTCCGGGACAAGGCAGCAGTCTTGCGGGCGAATGCGGCAGGCAAACGCCACGATATCGTCCGTCACCGCCATTTCGAGATTCATGCGGGTTTGAAGAAGTTGACGCAGTATCTCGACGTCCCGGTCCTGGATGTGCCGGCGGTCTTCGCGCAGATGCAGCGTGATGGAGTCGGCGCCGGCCTGCTCGGCCTCGCGTGCCGCCTGGATGGGATCGGGATAGCGCGTCCCACGCGCCTGGCGCAGGGTGGCCACATGATCGATGTTAACACCCAGCTTTATCAATGCTCGTCTCCACGATAGTTTCCACGGCAGGTGTCGCGACAACACGGCGGAACAGCTTGCGGCTATGCAGCGGCTGGTCACCCAGGTGCCGCGCCAACGCCGCGCGCATCAACGCCTTGGCATCGCGTAAGGCGACCGGGTCGCCTAGCGATTCCTGCATCAGGGCCAGCAGACTTGCTCCGCGTATCCGAATCCCTTCCGTCGGGCGGTTCAGCTCGGGGTGTATCAGGCGCCGGGGGCCTCGATCGACGGTGTAATCATAGATGGCTTGTTCCTCAATGGGAGCGTTGTCGGCAACATCGCGATCAAGCACCAGACCGTATCCCAGTTCGCGCAGTAGATGCTTTTCGAAAATACGCAATACTGCCTCATTGGTAGCGTCCCGGTGCAAGCGTTGCAATGCATCCTGGTATGCCTCGAATAACGCATCATGAGGATCATGGCGGTGCAGCAAGCGCAATAAAACCTCGTTCATGTAGAAACCGCAATACAATGCCTGAGCGATGAGCGCGGTATCGGGGGCATCCTGCTCGGCGCTGGTGAGTACCGCGAGCTCGCCCTTGCCGCTCCAGCCGATCAGCAGGCGCTGGAAGGGCTTGAGGATACCGCGCATGCGACTGCTCGCGCGCCGCGCACCCTTGGCGATCAACCCGATGCGCCCGTGATGCGCCGTGAATACTTCAAGCAGCAAGCTCGTCTCGCTGTAGTCGCGGTGATGCAGTACATAGGCGGGCTGCTGATGAATGCGCATCGTTCAGTTCTCGTCAGTGTAACCCAGACTGCTCAGCAGTCTCTCATTATCGGACCAGCCCTCGCGGACTTTCACCCACAGATTAAGATGGACCTTCTTGGCGAAAAGTTTTTGCATCGCCAGACGCGCGCGACTTCCGACGACCTTGAGGCGTTGGCCGTCTTTTCCAATCAGGATAGGTTTCTGTCCCTCCTTCTCCACCCAGATTGTTGCCTCTACGTGCAGTGTACCCTTGACGCGCTTGAATTTTTCGATACTGACCGCCGTGGCATAGGGCACTTCCTGCTGGAAGCTGCGAAATATCTGTTCGCGTACAAGCTCCGCCGCGAGAAAGCGATCGCCGCGGTCCGTGACCTGATCCGCCGGGTACAACGGCGGCTGTTCCGGCAGATATTTGAGAATGGTTTTTTCCAGATCGTCCACATTGATACCCGTGCGCGCGGAAACCGGAACGATATCGGCAAACACCATCTTGCGACCCGATTGTTCCATCAGCGGCAGCAGCTGGCCACGATCCTTGAGTTGGTCCAGCTTGTTGATCGCAAGAATCACCGGAATGTCCTGTTTGGCCAGCATCTGCAACGGATACTCGTCCTCTTTAGTCCATCCGCTCGCCGCGATCAGCAGGATAATGCAATCCACGCCTTGCAGGCTTGCCCCGGCCACGCGGTTCAGGTGTCGGTTCATCATGCCTTTATTATCCTTGTGCAGACCGGGCGTATCCACATAGATTGCCTGGGCATGCTCGGTGGTCTTGATACCCAGCAGGCGGTGGCGGGTGGTCTGGGCGCGCGCCGAGGTAATACTGATCTTCTGGCCGACCAGACGGTTCAAGAGCGTGGATTTTCCGACGTTGGGACGCCCGGCAAGGGTCACGAGTCCGCAGCGCATAATGGTCTCGAGCATCAGAGACGGGAAAGCAGGTCGAGCGCCCTTGCGGCGGCTTCCTGCTCGGCGTGGCGCCGACTGCTGCCTTGGCCTCGCACAGGAGTATCGAGCCCGGTTACCTGGCACTCCACCACGAAGTTCTGGTTGTGCGCTTCGCCGGTAATCTCACGCACGACGTAAGTAGGCGTGGGCAGGGCCTGCTTTTGCAAATGTTCCTGTAATTGGGTTTTGGGATCCTTGGGGACCGAATGCGGATCGAGGCCCTCCAGCCGCTCGCGGTAGAGATGCAGGATGACTCGCATCACTTCGTCCACCGAACTGTCCTTGCAGATGGCGCCGAACACCGCCTCGAGTGAATCCGCCAGGATTGAGTCGCGGTCGTAACCCCCGCTTTTTAGCTCTCCTTCTCCCAAGCGCAGATAATTTCCAATCCCGATATCGCGCGCCAGTGCCGCCAATGTGTTTTTGTTGACCAGACTGGCGCGCAACCGCGTCAGCTCTCCTTCATAGAGGCCCGGATAGCGGTTGTAGAGCTCGGAAGAAATTGTGAACCCAAGGATGCTGTCGCCCAGGAATTCGAGGCGCTCGTAATTGGTTGCGCTTTTGCTGCGATGTGTTAAAGCCTGCTCGAGCAGTTCGGGCCGTTGGAAGGTGTAGGTCAGCCGACGGCCAAACTCATCGAGCGTCTTATTCAGGGCCACGGACCTCGATAGCATGATCGAAGTTTATCAGCGCGGAAACATTGAACGCCATCGGTACGACTGACTCGTAATTAATCCGGATTCTCTTCATCTTTCCACGCGGCTCGACACTCAATATTTTATTTAGATCGAAGAGATCATCCGCGCTGTCGATTTCGAGACGCTTACGAATGGCTTCCTTCACCTCAGGTAGTGTCATGCTACCAACATCGGGTTGTCGGCCCAGGCTGTCGAGCGCGCTTTTTAGCTTGAAGTCGTCCATGTAGGGTGGAAGCAGCTTGAAAAACAAAAAAAGGACAAAAGCCAGCGTGCCTAGCACAAACAACATGCCCCACATGGTCATGCCTGCCT
>NZ_JBAVEJ010000226.1:0-2412 GCF_049587675.1 Sulfuricaulis sp.
GTCACACCCTGCTGGCGTATTGTTTCGACCAAGCGCGCTGGGTCGCGATGCGCACCAGGCGCAGCGAGCACCAGGCGTGCGCCCGTAATCAATGGCCAAAAAAATTCCCAAACGGATACGTCAAAACTGAACGGCGTTTTCTGTAGAACAACATCTTGGTCTGTCAATTTGTACGCGTCCTGCATCCATGCAAGAC
Organism: Sulfuricaulis sp.; assembly: GCF_049587675.1. Classification (GTDB taxonomy): domain Bacteria; phylum Pseudomonadota; class Gammaproteobacteria; order Acidiferrobacterales; family Sulfurifustaceae; genus Sulfuricaulis. The sequence goes on from NZ_JBAVEJ010000226.1 coordinate 197, forward strand.
GATTGCACAAACCATGATGCGTATTGGCCGCCCCCTTGGGTTTACCGGTCGAGCCCGAGGTATAGATCAAATAGACCAAATTCTCTGGATGCAGATCGACCGATGGGGCTGTCGTCGGTTCCGCCCGCATGTCGTCCTGATCCAACAGTATACGGGTCACTCCGGTCGGCGATGGTACGGCCGCAACGAGCGAGCTTTGCATTAGCAATACGTTCAAGCCTGAGTCGCGCATCATGTCGTTCAGGCGTTCCACTGGATATTCAGGGTCCAGCGGCAGATAGGCGGCGCCGGCCTTGAGGATGCCGAGCAGCCCGATCACCATCTCTGGCGAGCGCTCAACGCACAGCCCGACCACCGTCTCCGGCCCCACCCCAAGCCCGCGCAGGTGATGCGCCAGCTGGTTGGAGTGCGCCTCCAGCGCCGCGTAGCTTAAGCGCCGCTCCTCGTACACCACCGCAACCGCATCCGGCGTGCGCTCCGCCTGCGCCGCAAACAGCGCAGGCAGCGTCGACGCCCCAACCGCGTGCGCGCTGGCGTTCCACAGCGAAAGGATCGTCCGCCGCTCCGACGCCTCGAGTATCTCAAGGCTGCCGATCGCGCGCTCCGGCCAAGACACCGCCCCCTCAAGCAGACGGACCAGGCGGTCCCCCAGCGCCGCTACGCTCGCCCGATCAAACAGGTCGCTGGAATATTCCAGCACCCCCACGATCCCCGCAGGGCCCCCGGCCGCATCCCGACGCTCCGAAAGGCTCACCGACAGATCGAACTTCGCGCTCGATAGCGCCACCGGCTCAGGGCTCGCCTGCAACCCCGACAGCGCCAGCGCCGGCGGCGCTTCGTTCTGGAACGCCAGCATCACCTGGAACAGCGGATGCCGCGACAACGACCGCGACGGATTGACAACCTCAACAAGCCGCTCAAACGGCACGTCCTGGTGGCTGTAGGCCAACAGGTTCGTCGTCCGAACACGCCCCAGCAAATCCACAAACCGCGGATTGCCAGAGGTGTCGGTGCGAAGCACCAGCGTGTTCACAAAAAAACCGACCAGATCGTCCAGCGCGCTGTCCGAACGGCCCGCAATCGGGCTGCCGATCGCGATGTCGCCTCCCGCTCCAAGCCGCGTCAGCAGCGCCGCAAACCCGGCCTGCAGCACCATGAACAGGCTCGACCCGCTGCCGCGCGCAAGCTTCGCCAGCCCGCGGTGCAAATCCGCCGAAACCTCAAGCCCGACGCTGCCACCGCGATAGCTCGACACCGCAGGCCGCGACCGGTCGCTCGGAAGCTCAATCTGATCCGGCAATCCCCGCAGCGTCTGCGTCCAGAACGACAGCTGCCGCGCGATCGCACTGCCGCCGTCGCTCTCATCCCCAAGCACCCCGCGCTGCCACAGCGTGTAGTCGGCGTATTGCACCAAAAGCGGCTCAAGCCCCGCAGACAACCCGCTCCGCCGCGCCTCGTAATACCGCGACAGGTCCCGCGCCAGCGGTCCCAGCGACCAGCCGTCACCGGCGATGTGATGCAGAACAAGCAGCAGAACATGCTCGTCCAACGACAGCTCAAACAGATGCGCCCGCAGCGGCACCTCGCGCGACAGATCAAACCCCCGGCCCGACGCCAGCGACAACGCCGCCGCAACCCCGGCCTCCGCCACAACCGAAACCGAAAGCAGTTCCCCCACCGCCGACGCCGGCACAATCTCCTGCCGCGGAACCCCCTGCCGCTCCGGGAACACCGTCCGCAGGCTCTCGTGCCGCTCCGCCACATCATGCAGCGCAGCCGCAAGCGCCGCCCGGTCAAGCTCCCCCTTCAGCCGAACCGCCAGCGGGATCACATAGGTCGCGCTGCCAACCCCCTCGCCGCCGCCTTCCAGCCGGTCCAGAAACCACAGCCGGCGCTGCGCATAGGACAGCGGAATCTCCGAAGGACGCTCAACCCCCGCCAGCGCCGCACGACCCGCACCGGCCGTCCCGGCGTCCTCCTCCAGCCGCCGGCTCAGCGCCAATACGCTCGGCGCCTCAAACAACAGCCGGATCCCAACATCCACATCCAGGCTCGAACGCAGCCGGCTGATCAGCCGGATCGCCAACAGCGAATGCCCCCCAAGCGCAAAGAAGTTGTCATCGATCCCGACCTCGGAAACCCCCAGAACCTCCGCATAGAGACCGCACAGAATCTCCTCCCGCGGCGTCCGCGGTCCGCGCCGCGCAGGCCCCGCC
>NZ_JBAVEJ010000227.1:0-3826 GCF_049587675.1 Sulfuricaulis sp.
GGGATGCACCGTTTACGGAGCTAAGAACGCACGCTGGCCCGAGCCGCTACGCGGCGAGGGTGAGCTCCAGGGATGGGGCGAACAAAACCCCGCAGACGCGGGGTTTTGAATTTCCGGATACCGGTACGAGCGCTCAGGCGGCAGTTTCTTCGGATTCCACCGTGGGCCGGGGTTCCGCTTCCGGCCCGCGCTCGGGTCGGGCAGCCGACTTGGCTTTTTCAATCGCTTTGTCCGCCTCCTTCCTGGCTTTCTCCAACGTCTCCGTCACTCGCTTGCTCTCATCCCATTTTTCATAACACATGATGAACCTCCTTCCATGCAGGCATGTACGTCCATGCATGAGTTACCCTACGCCGGTCGAGACGGATTTCAATTAAAAATTTTTTATATTCCGGAAATACCATGTGCCTACATTCAATGGAAAGCAAAATTCGTAAAAAACCCATGTCGGCGATTGCCATCCGTTTCAACGACGCCTGAAACCAGGCGTCTGGTCACCCCGGCGTAAATTCCCGGAACAAATCCCCCGGTTTTTGCCGCCCGAGACACATCAAGGAAGGGGTAATTAGATGAATTTGGCCGCAACCGTTGACCGCCGCGCCCAAATGCCAAAAGATAGGGGCATTCGCAGACTGCACAGGCACATTTCATGTCCAGTAAATTTCCCATTGTTGCGGTGACCGGCTCCTCCGGCGCCGGGACCACCACGGTGCGGCACGCCTTTCACGACATATTCCGGCGTGAGGGTATTTCGGGAGCGTTTGTCGAAGGCAACGCCTTTCTGCGCTACGAGGGCAAGGAAATGGATCGCCTCGTCCGCGAGGCCCGAGCACGAGGGGAAAACCTGAGCCATTTCAGTCCGAAACTGAATCAGTTCGACCGGCTCGAAGCGCTGTTCAAGGAATACTCCGAGCACGGCACCGGCGAGACGCGGCATTACGTGGTCGAGGGCGAGCAGGAACAGTTCGGACTGCCACCGGGCACGTTCACTCCCTGGCGGCAAATTCCGGTGGACACCGATCTGCTGTTCTATGAAGGACTTCACGGCGGCGTGGTGGCGCGCACCTGGACCCGCCGCAAAATGAGCCCGTCGCACAATCCCCAGGTCATCGAGCGCCGCAACGCCCTCGACGGCAACAACGGCGTGGACGTGGCGCAGTACGTGGACCTGCTGATCGGCGTGGTGCCGGTCGCCAATCTCGAATGGATACAGAAAATCCACCGCGACACCAGCGTCAAAGGCCATTCCCCGGAGGCGGTCACCGACACCATCCTGCGGCGGCTGCGCGACTACATTGACTACATCACACCGCAGTTCTCCCTCTCTGACATTAATTTCCAGCGCGTGCCAGTCGTGGATACCTCCAACCCCTTCATCGCCCGCGACGTGCCAACATTGGCGGAAAGCGTTGTGGTCATCCGATTCCGCGAGCCGGGGAAATTCGATTTTCCGAACCTGATGCGGCGGATCAAGGATTCTTATATGTCACGTCCCAACACCATGGTCATTCCCGGCGGGAAGATGCTGCTGGCCATGGAAATCATCTGCACGCCGCTGGTGCATGAACTGATCGAGAAACGGCAGCAAAAAAACGGGTAAATGGCCCGGGGGCGGATTCTCAATGTCGCGTCGGTTCGATCGTGGCGTCCAGATTGAGATTATCGCAAAAGCTGGTGAACTCGTCGCGCAAGCGGCCGATGTGCACGCCGGACGGCAGACTCACGGTCATGCTGAGCGAAAACATCGGCGCGCCGGTGTGCGCGGCCGGGTAGGTCCAGGTGCTCATCTCTTCGATGTTGATTTCGCGGGTCGCGAAGAAATCCGCAATCTCGTGCACGATGCCCGGATGGTCCATGGCCACCACGTCCACGGTGTAGGGCACCATGTCCTGCACCGCGGTGCGTGGTTCGGTGTGCCGGGCAAGGATGGTGAGTTCGAGTTTTTTCTCCAGTACCGGCACCTGCCGTTCCAGACGCGTGATCGCCCCCCAGTGTCCGGACACCATCAGAATCAGGGCGAATTCTCCCCCCAATACCGTCATGCGGCTGTCCTCGATGTTACAGCCACTTTCGAGAATAGCCTTGGACAGCTGATTGACGATCCCGGGGCGATCCTTGCCCAGCGCGGAGAAGACAAAATATTTTTTCATGGAAAAGCAATCAGAAATTTTACGAAGTCACGGCGGCCGGAAGTTTATCGCCAACGTTAGCCGGCGGCCAGATGAAAATCAGACGGCGGGCAGACCGGGCCTATGACCAACCGGCAGGTATTGTACAGGATCATCACTTTAAACGAACTCAAGGCATGCCTCTGACAACTTCCATCGGGTCGGTTGGCCGGCTATCCCTGCTTGGTCGAAACCGACGCGCATCTGATGCAATCGACGTCGAAGTTGTCTCTCGACACAATATTTTTTCTTGAGCGTCCCCTTGTCACAATAATTAATCACCCCTGCATTCTTCATACGTTGAACCGATGATATTTTGAATTCCAGCAAAACAGAGCGCCTGTCTAGTGTTTCCCTCCGTCTATCGGATGCGTATTGTTACAAAGTGCCTGTATTGTGACTGAACCTTGATAGACGTTTTTCCTCTGCTACCTTCAACCCTCACAGCTTCGTTATCCGAAAAAATCGTGGTCGGGCGTAAGTTCAGCCGGTCACGCGATGCAGGGAAGATTCTCAAAAACTCTATGGAGGGAGAAACAATGATACGTATTCCGCCGTTTAGTATCGGAAAAATAATCATTTGCAGTTGGTTGCTTTTTGGTGTCAGCAGCCTGTCCAGCGCCGCAAGCCTGCCGGTTTTCGAACAGGTCGGCATCATCATCGGGCCGGCTTCCAGTGATTCCACGCCATTTACAATCGCCACGTCCGGCTCGTATCTGGCCAGGATCACCAACTTGACGTTCTTCCCCGGTTCATCATTCAACACCGTCGCGCTTGGGGTCAGTACTAGCTCGCTCTTGCTCGGATCCACGGCTCTCTTTAGCCCAAGCACCAATGATTCCGCCTCCTTCATTTTTTCCGCAACGCCCGGGAAATATTTTTCCAGTGTCCTGGCGACATGCGACGGCATATGCTCCTATGGCGTGAACATCACGGCTGTTCCCATACCACCCGCCATCGGGTTGTTTGGTTTGGGCTTAGCGGGTTTGGTCGTGATATCGCGGCGTAGACATAAATCACTTTGATTTCATATGGCCTTAACGTGTTCAGCGTCGTCTGCGCGACAATCGATTCACAAGTTCGCCCAAGCGTAATGTTGTGGACGTACGCGGAAGTTACAAGCTGGTAATGCCCTTTAAGCCAAAGGGTGATGGTTGCATGGCGGGTGGATGCACAGGGACTGATCGATCTTGCAATAGAGGGATTACTTCAACGAAGATCCTTCAGTTCCCTGACCACCAGTATTCGCCTGTCGTTCTTCCACTGCGAGAAACACACGAGCTTCCCGGCGCTGTCCACGTCAAGATCGTAAATCGCCGTAACATCCTTGATCTTCTTAAGCCCCGCCTTGTCGTAAAGGAAAAAATAATTTTCCCGCTTTTCATAACTCGGGCCGGTGATGATCTGGAACAGCGTCCGGTCGCCGCGTCCCGTTTCCACATGCATGCTGACCTGCTGGTAATTCTTCACCGGGAAGCGGTAAAGCAGCTCGAGCTTCCCGCCGCTGTGCCGCACCAGGTAGGCTTCCGGACCGTAGGCCACTAGCAGGATCAAGGCGTTGCCTGAAGCGAAGGCGCCGCGCAGGCTGTAGATCCACATGTCAGGGAGCTCGATGAGTTTGACCATCTGCCGGCTTTCCGCGTCCAGCAACCAGATAT
>NZ_JBAVEJ010000228.1:0-1886 GCF_049587675.1 Sulfuricaulis sp.
GCGCTTTGACGATCGAGGAAGAACTCGATTTTTCGAGACTGTAATTACAAGAAAGCGATGGTACTCGGGACCGGTGGTCCTTAATCCGAAACAGATACTTATCCAAACCTAACCTCCCTAAAATTCCCTTTCCAACAAACTTTAAACTTTATGACGAATCCAGATCCTGAGTGCCGGCGGAATGTTCTAAACTGGTATTGCATCCCAGCACCATGTGGTCCGTAACGGCAACCCTATATGAATCGTAATTATGGCGTGCAATTATGAAATTCCTATCGATATACGATGCATGCCTCGAAACCCCTGACCAACGGTACAATCAGGTTCAATCGGGCCTCTGATGCATCGCATTGAGCTCGCAACGCGGCAGACACTTTTGCCCCGCCAGGCATTTTCTGAGTCATCAAGTCAAGTATAACTTCAGCAGGCATATACGCCGCCTCGGGCACGTGACCCAAACGGAGGTTTCTCAGACATACGGCAAGGAGACCTGTTATGGTAACAACGTCACAAATCAGCCCTGGCAAACTGGGGAAAGGTTTTTGAACGTTGGTCTCTGGATTCATCCGGTCGCTGGAGTCAGCTCTCAGCATTGCAAATGCCGCGAATTACAATCGAAAAAGCCTGATAAACGAACACACCGGCCGCGATACCTAGCCGGGCGGCGCGGATATTACATATTATAGTATCGTTCGTCAAATAGAGTCAGCGGGCACTGAGCCGCTACTACGCGGGATAGCTGTTGGTCCCTGCCATGTGCCGACGTCGCCCGATGCTGTCCACGAAAATCATTCTGTCAGCACAAAATTCCTTACTGGGTAATATCAAGAACGGTATCATCGAGCGTCAAAAGCTGCGCGAGTATTGCCACTGGGGTTCTTTGATGATGTGTTGTTCAACAAAAAGATGGAATGTCCGGACTAGAGAGCTCGTGGAGGCAGATCTCCGACAAATTGCACGACATGAACCCAGGACCTGATTCCCTATCAACCTTCGCATGGTATTGGAACCGCCTGAGGTGCATGTCGTTGGCGGAGATGGTGTATCGCCTTCGTGTGAAATTTGTTTCGTCGCTGAATCGTTTCGGTGTGGTTACTTTGCGTGCCGCGCCCGTACCGGATCTGACGATCCCCACACCCGTGTTTATCGGAACGGGGAATGGTATTCCTCCCCAACCGTACTCCCAAGCGGCGGATGAGATTTTGCAAGGACGACTACGCGTCTTCGCCTTGGATCATGTGTGTGGATCGGTCCTGCAATGGAATCAGGATCCCAAGACGGGGACAGTCGCACCTCTGGCCTTTGCCAAGACTCTCGATTATCGCAACGAAGCGCTCGTCGGCGACATCAAGTATCTCTGGGAGCCCAACCGGCATCTCCATCTGGTGACGTTGGCGCAGGCCTATCATCTGACTGGCGAGCGGCGCTACTTGGACGGATTACAGCGTCAGCTCGAGTCCTGGTTCGACCAGTGCCCGTATCTCAAGGGCCCGAACTGGTCCAGTTCGCTGGAACTCGCCATCCGGTTGATCAATTGGAGTATTACCTGGCAGTTGATCGGCGGACTGGATTCGATCGTGTTCTCAGGCGAGGTGGGCAACCGATTCCGGAACCGCTGGCTGGTCGCGATCCATCAACACATGCATTTTATTCACGGTCATTTCTCACGTTTCTCATCAGCCAACAATCATTTGATTGGTGAGGCGGCTGGGCTTTTTGTCGGCGCGGTAACCTGGCCGTACTGGCGCCAGTCGCAAAACTGTGCCGCTGAAGCGCAGGAAATTCTGGAGCGCGAGGCGCTCATGCAAAATGCGCCGGATGGCGTTAATCGGGAGCAAGCGGTTTCGTACCAGCAATTTGTGCTGGATTTTCTGTTGATCGCGGCG
>NZ_JBAVEJ010000229.1:0-4562 GCF_049587675.1 Sulfuricaulis sp.
ATCTTGAGACGATTAACAACTAAGTTGAAAAGACCATATTCATCCCAGTGAAGACGCAAAACTTGACCTTCTATATTTCTAGAAAAATCCGGGTCTGATTTTGATACCGCACGGAAAATGTTATCCCTCAGAAAGATTATTGTCCGAACATTATCGAGCTTTGTATTGACGTCTATGACAGCGTGAACAAGACCATTTATTAACCCAATACCAGTTGGATCTGGTTCGTAGCCTTCGTCTAGCCTATCGACCAAAATGACTATGGATAATTGGATTTTCTGTAACGCTACCTCAACTTCTGTTTCAATTTCTCTAAGCTCTAAACGATGAACCATATCGCTGACCCGTTCCTCAGGTGATGAAGATGGGTCTACGACATCTCGCAGCTTATTCTTAAGCTTAGCGCAGAATCCATAGCGACTAGTTCTCCATTTAGATAGATGCTTGTCGAGTATTGCTGTATTCTCCAATTTCTTATATTTATAATCCTTCGAAAGTCTTTCCGCTATTTCCATTAAGAACGCATAACGCCATGCAATGCGGGTAGCTGAGCGAATTAATTTAAAATCGTTTCCAAATAGTGCGACTAGAGGCCTAATACCGATAATCTGATCTTCTTCTGCGGCCAGATGAATAACTGCTGTCTTCTGAGCCTTTTCCCAAAATTTTTCTAACTTATAGGCAAGTGCACTTTTACCTGTTCCGCGGCGTCCAACCACAACAGTTCGATCTGATGACTAGATGAGCGTTTTATAATCCGGCGTTTCGTAAAACGCCGTGTCAAGCATTTGAGTATCTGCTTCAGCCCTTACATCTCCAAGTATGTTTGCTCTGTGAAGCATAATATCCCCTAGTTTTGCCGTACCCGATTTCTCGAAACAAAGTACAAACCTGGCTCAGATCACAGATTTCTCAATTTTAATAAACACCGCGTTATATTAGCGGAAACCGCGACCTGAACCCAATTGCTGAATTCCAGCGGTTGAGCCATTACGTTGTATTGTCATGAATCGGCCCCATAAACTGGCGACGCATTGAGTTGAGCACATCCGCTAATAATACGAGGCAAGGCCATGAAAAAGGTACTAAGCATTCACCAACGCGGCGAAGGTCACTGGGTCGGTGACGGTTTTCCGGTGCACTCAATATTCAGTTACCGGAACCTTGCTGTTGAGCTCACACCCTTTCTGCTCCTCGATCACGCCGGCCCGGCCCAGTTTGAGCCGACCGAGAAACCGCGCGGTGTCGACTGGCATCCGCACCGCGGTTTCGAAACCGTGAGCATCGCTTACGAGGGCGAGGTCGACCACGAAGACACGGCGGGCAACCGCGGCACCATTCGCAGTGGCGACGTGCAGTGGATGACCGCCGGCGCGGGCGTCTTGCACAAGGAAATGCACGGCCGCGATTATGCCAAGCGCGGCGGCCGGTTCGAAATGTTGCAGCTCTGGGTTAACCTGCCGGCCAACACGAAGATGGCCAAACCGCGCTATCAAACGCTGCTCGCGCGCGATATTCCGGTCGTCCCGCTTCCCGGGAACGGCGGTGCGGTGCGAGTGATTGCCGGTGAATTTTCCGGCGCCACCGGGCCGGCACAAACATTTACCCCGATCAACCTGCTTGATGTGCAACTGCGCGCCGGTCATCGGCTGCAATTGCCCCTGCACAATGGCTATTCGGCGGCACTGTATGTCATGAAAGGCAGCATCAAGGTAAACGACGTCGACACCGCGGGCGAAACCGAGCTCGTCATCTTCGAGCGTGCCGGTGACGACGCGGTGATCGAAGCCGCCTCGGACGCAACCATCTTTGTGATGAACGGGCAGCCTATCGATGAACCTGTCGTCGGTCACGGACCCTTCGTCATGAATACGCAGGAACAGATTTCACAAGCGCTCGTCGATCTTCATCACGGAAAATTTGGGAATATTCCGGCGTGAAAATCGAGGAGGCGAAAATCGGGTATCAGAGAACAATTGTTTCTAACCATTAGTGGTAATTATTCCCTGATCCCACTTTTGACCCAAGAGGGGATGACCCACTTGGGTCATCCCCTCTCGGTCAGGCGCAACAGCTCAGTAACCGCTGCTGTAGGACCAGCCCTCGGCAGCCCGCGCCGCCGGCGCGGGCTTCGCCGTGAAGAAGTAATAGTCTGCTGTGTAATGGATGCGCGCAGATGTACCAACCGCGGCTTGAGAGCAACCGGCCTTGGGCGCCACGCCACCCACCGTACTTACGCGCTGGATGCTCGTGACCTTGCTGAACGCACCTTCCGGACCGTCCGACTTCGTGGCAAGCAGCAGCCAAGGGATGGCATCGGCCGCTGGCGCTTCGGCGCGCTCCTTCAATGCACCCAGGAGCTTGCTGCCATCTGTCGATTCCCAATGCGGGCCGGCATAGTGTCGGCCGATCCTGTTTCCACCCGCGTCGAAAAGATCGGCTTCGGGCGCCACGAATGCCCATTCGTATACCCCTGCTTGATCTTTCTTGGCACGGCATTCGTAAATCTGCACGCCGTTGGCATGAGCGATCAGTGCCAGAGATTCGTTCGCGCCGGGTTTGAGCTTATCCGGCACCTGGGCCGTAGACCTGGATGCCACAGCGCTCGCGCAGCCGGCGGCGAAGAGCGCCAGCAATAAGACCGTAAGCTTCGATGTTTTGTACATGGTGTCCTCCGTTGGCTCAGTAACTGGCTCAGTAACTGCTGCCGAAGAACCGGTAGCCGTCGGCAGCCTGCGAATCCGGCGCGGGCTTTACCTCCGAGCGCTTGCTCTCGCCGCGGATGACATGCCACACGCCGCCTTTGCCGTCGCCTTTCGCGTCGCCAGCCTGGACGTCGGCAGCGAAGAAGTAGAGAGGTTTTCCGTTCGCCGCCCATTGCTTGGTGCCGTCGTCGCGCGTGATCACGTTGAAGGTCGCGGGGGTACGATCGTCTTCCTTCACCAGGAACGGAGGCCAGTTAGCGGCACAGCCGTCGTTACAGTTGCTCTTGTTGGCCGCATCCTTGTCGAATGTGTAGAGGGTATGGCCGGAAGCGGCGAGAATGCCATTCGTCTCGTCAACCGACTGAGCCATGGCGATATTGGCCGTGAAGGCCGTCGCCAAGGTGGCAAGTATCAGCTTGTTCATGATGTCGTCTCCTGTATCTGGGTTGGGGCAGCGCGTCATTGCGCTACCTGTACCGATATACGGAGCGACTCAGCGGATCGGAGACACCCGATGCAGATTTATTTCCCGCGCGTGGGCGGGCAGGACTACCAGAGCTTGACGCAGTTGCCGGTGAGCAAGTACGGCGCGGGCGTTACGCCTGCGCGTGCCGGGGCATCCTCGACCGAAACCGCGAGGCGCGGCACGCTGGATAGTAATTTTTCCGAGGTATCCGCCATCGGGAAGGAGCTTTGGCCCTCGGGCGGTACCACGCCGAGCGGGAAGGCGGCCCCTTCTTTGGGCAGCGCCCAGAGCTGCAACACCTTGCCGGGGGGCACATCGACCTTGCGCAAAATCTTGATCGACATGATCCTGCCGTAGCGGGTCGAGCTGGCGAGCACCACCGGATTGTTGGCGGCATCCGTGAGCAAGCCGACATAGCTCGCCGGCAGCGTTCCGCGCTGCTGCACGATCTGGTCCACGGGCACCACGGAAGTTGGGTAAAGCCTGACCAGTCCGAGCGTCACGACCACCCCGAAGGCCACACCGAGGGCGGGCTTGAGCCAGGCGAGCCAAGCGGATGGCGGTGCGACCGGTCGTGACGTCTGGCCACCGGTCCGGCGATCGATCGCTTCCCACGCGGCGGCGGAAGGTTGTTCCGGCGGTACCGACCGTGCCAGCGGCGTCATTCGCTGCTCCCAGACGTGAACTGCTTGCTGTGCCGCCGGCAGTGCGCGCTGAATCTTCTGGAACCGGCGCCGTACCCGCGCGCTCATCGTGCCGAACACGTACTCGGCCGCGAGTCTATCGAGGAGTTCCGGGCGATCGTAATTCATGCCAGCGCCTCCAGGCAGCGCTTCAGTTTGTCGAGCCCGCGCCGCAGCCAGACCTTGACGCTGCCGATCGGCGAGCCGATATGACCGGCAACCTCGGAATGGCTGAGCCCATGGTAATAGACAAGCGCCAGACACTGACGCTGCGGTCCGTCGATCGCCTCCAGGCAGTCGCGGATGGCAAGGGCATCTGCCGCTTGCTCCAATAACCGCAGCGGACTCGGTCGCTCGTCTTTGATTTCTATCGTGGCTCCGCTCTCCCGGTCTTCCAGGGATTCCGCACGGTGGCGAGCGCCGCTGCGCAGTTCATCCAGGGCGCGATTGCGCACGATAGCTGTCAGCCAGGTCATCGGCTGGCTCAACGCGGCCTGATACCCGGCGGCCCGGTTCCATGCATTGACGAACGCATCTTGCAGCACCTCTTCCGCACGATCCCGTTGTCTTACTATACGAAGCGCCACGCCAAACAGAGACGGTGCCGTCGCATCGTACAGGTGCCGAAACGCCACCCGGTCGCCCAGCGCGACGCGGGCGAGGAGTTTCTGCAGGTCGGCCGAGGCGGTCATGGCTGCGGGTATTTAT
>NZ_JBAVEJ010000230.1:0-1679 GCF_049587675.1 Sulfuricaulis sp.
GCCTGCGCCTGAGCGCCGCCGTCGAACGCCCCGGAAGCGCGACCCTCGGCCGCGACGCCGGCGAACTCAACGGCATCGGCAAGCTCGGAGTCACTCTCGTTTCCGCTCTCGACGGTCTGGATTTCGACGTGCTCATCGACTTCACCAGCCCGGTGGCCACGCTCGCCAATCTCGAATTCTGCCGCAAGCACAGGAAGAAAATCGTCATCGGCACCACCGGACTGAACGACACCGGCAAGCAGAACATCACCGCGGCGGCCAAGGACATCGCCATCGTGTTCGCGCCCAACATGAGCGTGGGCGTGAACCTGTGTTTCAAGCTGCTCGAGACTGCGGCGCGCGTGCTCGGTGACGACGTGGACGTGGAGATCACCGAGGCGCATCACCGCTACAAGGCTGACGCACCGTCCGGCACGGCGCTGCGCATGGGCGAGGTGGTGGCGCAGGCACTGAAGCGCGATCTGAAGGAGTGCGCTGTTTACGAGCGGCACGGCCTAACCGGCGAACGCGCGCGCAAGACGATTGGATTCTCCAGCATCCGCGCTGGCGACATCGTCGGCGATCACACCGTGCTGTTCGCCGGCGGCGGCGAGCGCGTCGAAATCACGCACCGCGCCGAATCGCGCATGACCTTTGCCAACGGCGCGCTGCGCGCTGCGCGCTGGCTGGCGGACCGCAAAACCGGCCTATATGATATGCAGGACGTGCTGGGGCTGCGCCAGGGAACATCAGGCTAAGTCCGTTCGTGGTGAGCTTGTCGAACCATGAACGGACGCGATGATTAGAACTCCAGCAATTGCCGTTCGCCCTTCGACGGGCTCAGGGCGAACGGTCAACTAATTTAATGTTTTCCTAGATCGTCTCGGAGAAAGGATGAGCAAGAACACCGTACTCTTACTTGTTTTATCCGTGGCACTGCTGGCGGGATGTTCGACGACCGGCAATAAAACCCCGAGTCTCGACCAGACCCTCGCCGTCATGTCCAGCCCCACCACGCGCTCGATCGCCAGCATCGCCCGCAGTAGCGATCCCAAAATTGTCCTCAAGGAAAGCTTCAAGAGCCGCAAGTCGGTTTACGAGTCGAATCCCTACGCGTTGATGCAGGACGTGCGCACCATCAAGCGCGATTACGACAACCTGGTGGCGCTGCTGACTGGCAAGGTCACGAAGACCTGGGGCAAGAAGGAAGTGAAGCTGCCGTCGCGCGTGCAGTATATAAAGTACACGCAGAACTACATGAGCCGCGCCGTAGTGGATTTCGACGCCGGCCTGGTGACGGTCGAGACGCTGGACGACAAGGACCCGCGCACCAGCCTGAAGAACGCCATTGTCACCACGTTGCTCACGCCCAACGATCCGCGCGCCGTGGATCTTTACTCCGACAGCGGCATCACGCTCACGAGCGAAAAGGAACCGTATCTGCTCGGGTTGGTCGTGGACCAGAACAAGAAACCCGTGGGCTCGCCGGCCGATGCCGAGGGCTTCGCCGATTATCTGCTTCAGGCGCAGACCGCGACGCGCGAGATCGAACTCGACGGCGCCAAGAAGAACGCGCTGTACGTGAAGATTCCGATGGTGGCGAATTTCGAGAACAAGCAGGCCGCGAAATACAGTCATTTCGTCGAACAATTCGCTACCCAGTACCAGATCAGCCCGAGCCTGGTGTACGCCATCATCCG
>NZ_JBAVEJ010000231.1:0-12350 GCF_049587675.1 Sulfuricaulis sp.
GGCCTGGGGCAGGGCGCGTGGGGTGCGGCGCTCTTCGGCGCGGCGCTGGACACGGCGATTCCCACGGTGGTGGATGCCGATGCCCTGAACAGTCTCGCCGCCGATCCGGTGATGCACGTCGACTGGATCCTCACGCCGCACCCCGGCGAGGCAGCGCGGATGCTCGGCATGTCGACGCAGGAAATCCAGGCCGACCGCTTCGCGGCGGTACGCGAACTGGTGGCGAGCTACGGTGGGGTATGCGTGTTGAAGGGGGCGGGGTCTCTGATCGCATCATTATATGATGGCGTGGTCTCGGTCTGTGACCGTGGCAATCCCGGCATGGCCAGCGGCGGCATGGGCGACGTGTTGACCGGTACCATCGCCGGATTGCGGGCGCAGGGACTGTTGTCCCCCGATGCCGCGCACCTCGGGGTGTGGGCGCACGCCGCCGCGGGCGATGACGTGGCGGCGGCGAACGGGGAAGTCGGCATGCTCGCCTCCGACCTGCTGCCGTTCATCCGCGCCCGTCTCAACCGCCTGGTGGGACATGTCCTGCCTTGAACAGCCGGTCGCCACGGCTGCCGAGATGGAGGCGCTGGGCGCAAAGCTGGCTTCCCGTCTGGGGAATGCCCGCGTCATCTATGTCCACGGCCCGCTCGGCGCCGGCAAAACCACGCTCGTGCGCGGGATGTTGCGCGCCTTCGGACATGAGGGCGCGGTGAAGAGCCCGACGTTCACCCTGGTCGAGCCCTACGAACTCAAGGACATCAGTTTCTATCACTTCGATCTCTACCGGCTGAACGATCCGGAAGAACTGGAATTTCTCGGCGTACGCGACTACCTTCACCGGAAAGGGGTTTGTGTGGTGGAGTGGGCCGAGCGTGCACAGGGCGCTTTGCCAACTCCGGACCTGGATATTATGATCTCACCCACCGGGACAGGACGCATGGTGAAGATGACGACCCTGACACCCCACGGTAACGCTTTGCTGGAGACGCTGACATGAAACGGTTGGCGCCGCTCCTTTTCTTCGTTGTATTTCTGATGACCGCCGTCGCCGGCGCCGAGCCGGTCAGCGTGCAGCAGCTGCGCGTATGGCGCGCGCCTGATCATACCCGCTTGGTATTCGACGTCAGCGGCCCGGTCGAGCACAGAATGTTCACGCTCCAGTATCCGGACCGCCTGGTGGTGGACATCGACAATGCGCGTCTGGCGGAGCCTTTAAAGGACGTGGACCCCGGCGGCCCGCTGGTGAGGTCTGTGCGCGTGGGGCAGCCGGAGTCGGGCCCGCTGCGCATCGTGCTCGAGCTCAAGGCCGAGGCGCGTCCGCGCAGCTTCATGCTCAAGCCGGCCGGACCCTACGGACATCGTCTGGTGATCGATCTCTTCGACGTGAAGGCGGTTGAACAAGAAGTGGCCGAGTCGAAGCAGGAAGCCAAATCCCCGGCAGTGCCTGAGCGCGCAGTACCGGCAAGGCCGGTGGCACGCGAGCGCGTGGTGGCCATCGACGCCGGTCACGGCGGTGAGGACCCCGGCGCTTCGGGACGCCGTTACCGCACACACGAGAAGGACGTGACGCTTGCCATCGCGCGCGAGCTGGCGAAACTCGTGGCGCAGGAGCCGGGCATGCGCCCGCTGCTGATCCGCGATGGAGATTATTATGTCGGCCTGCTCCAGCGTTTTGAAAAGGCGCGCCGCCATCGGGCGGATGTGTTCGTGTCGATTCATGCCGACGCCGTTCCGGGCCGGAGCGCCAACGGTTCCTCGGTCTATGCGTTGTCGGAGAAGGGCGCGAGCAGCGCCATGGCGCGGCGTCTCGCCGACAAGGAAAATGCTTCCGACCTGATCGGCGGCGTGAGCCTGAACGACAAGGACGATACGCTGGCGCATGTGCTGCTCGATCTGTCGCATAACATGACCATGCAGGACAGCCTGAGTCTCGGCGATGATATTCTCGCGGAGTTGCGACACGTCGGCCCGGTGCACATGCACCATGTGGCGCAGGCCGGCTTTGCCGTGCTCAAGTCGCCCGACATCCCGTCAGTGCTGGTGGAGACGGCGTTCATTTCCAATCCCTCGGAAGAGAAGAAACTGCGTACGCCGGCCTTCCAGCGCCAGCTAGCCGCGGGCATCTTTCGCGGTATAAAGCGGCATCTCGCGCGCACCCCTTCGGCACCGCAGCTGTCGGTGCAGGCGGAACCGGGAACAGAACCGGCGCGCGAGCATGTCGTGCGCAAGGGCGAAACGCTTGCCGCCATAGCCCGTCAATACAACATCCATGTGGATGCCTTGCGCTTTATCAACGACCTGGGTCGCGGCGATCCGCCAGTGGGCGTGAGACTGCGTATCCCGTCCAAGCACGGCGACGGTTAACCTCTCTGGTGTCGGCGCACCGGGCACACGGTATTTCATTGGGCCCGGGCAAGGTTTTTGCGTTAAGATTCGCGCGGCACAAGCGATGCGGAAATATCTGAGGAGAAATTCGGTGAATGCGCGGCGAATGATGAAAAACATGGTGTGGCTGTTGGTGCTGGCGACTGGGTTGACGGCATGCGACAAGAAGGAAAACGCCGCGACCGGTCCCGGCGGCGAAACCATGGTACGGATCGGTTCGGTGTCCCCGCTCACCGGACCGCAGGCCCATCTCGGCAAGGACAACGCCAACGGCGCGCGCCTGGCCATTGACGAGATCAATGCCGCGGGCGTCACGCTCGGAGGCAAGAAAGTGAAGTTCGAGCTGTTGACCGAGGACGATCAAGCCGATCCCAAGATTGCGACCATCGTGGCCGACAAACTGATCGATCAGCGCGTGTCCGGTGTCATCGGGCATCTCAATTCAGGCACCAGTATTCCCGCCTCCAAACGGTATCAAGAGGCCGGCATTCCGCAGATTTCACCGTCGGCCACCGCCATTGCCTATACGGCCCAGGGATTTAATACCACTTATCGCGTGATGACCAACGATCTGCAGCAGGGCAAGGTGCTGGGCGAGTACGCGGTCAGGAAGCTGGGCGCCAAGCGCATCGCCATCATCGACGATCGTACCGCCTACGGTCAGGGTTTGGCGGACGAGGTGGAAAAGGCGGCGAAGGCCGCGGGCGGCACAATCGTCGCACGCGAGTTCACGACCGACCGTTCCACCGACTTCCTCGCGATTCTCACCTCGATCAAGGCCAAGAAACCCGACGTGGTGTTCTACGGCGGCATGGACGCGCAGGGCGCGCCCATGGTCAGGCAGTTGCATTCGCTGGGCCTCAAGGCGAAATTTCTCGGCGGCGACGGCGTGCAGACCACTGAATTCCTGAAACTGGCCGGAATCGACACCGAAGGGGTGACGGCCTCCTCACCGGGTCTGCCGATAGACAGCATGCCGGGTGGCAAGGAATTCCGCGAGAAGTTCACCGCCAAATATGGCGTCATCCAGAATTACGCTCCCTACGCCTACGATGCCGCTCGCGCCATGGTCGATGCCATGAAGTTGGCCGACTCCGCCGATCCGAAAAAATACCTGGCGCAGCTTCCACACGTGCAGTTCACCGGCGTGACCGGCAATATCAGTTTCGACGACAAGGGCGATATCCGTGGCGGCGCGATCACGCTTTACCAGGTCAAGAACGGCAAATGGGAGTTTCTGGAAACCGTCACGGGCGACGCGACGCCAGACAAGAAATAAATGGACAGGATTTACAGGATTGGAAAAACGAAAAACACGAACACCTTGTTGTATTGCTTTTATCCTGTAAATCCCGTTAATCCGGTCAATTCCATCTTTTCTTCATAGGGCGTTCCGCCTTGGATATCCTCACCCAGCAGCTGATCAACGGTCTGGTCCTGGGAAGCATCTATGCCCTCGTGGCCCTGGGCTACACAATGGTGTACGGCATCCTCGAGCTGATCAATTTCGCACACGGCGAAGTGACGATGTTCGGCGCCATGATCTGCCTCGCCGTCATCGGCGCCCTGGTGGGCAGTGGGACGGGGTTGAACGGCGGCATGATCGTGCTGCTGGGGCTGCTCGCCGCGATCGCCGTATGCATGGCGATGGGGTTCCTGATTGAACGCATCGCCTACCGTCCGCTGCGCCGCGCGCCGCGGCTCGCCGCGCTCATTA
This sequence comes from Sulfuricaulis sp., assembly GCF_049587675.1. Classification (GTDB taxonomy): domain Bacteria; phylum Pseudomonadota; class Gammaproteobacteria; order Acidiferrobacterales; family Sulfurifustaceae; genus Sulfuricaulis. The sequence goes on from NZ_JBAVEJ010000231.1 coordinate 4,094, forward strand.
CCGCCATCGGCATGTCCATCGTGCTGCAAAATCTGGCGATGCTGATCTGGGGCCGGCAGTACATTACTTTTCCGCCGCTGTTGCCGCTGGTTCGTTATGATCTGGCCGGCGCCGTGATCACCAATCTGCAGATTTTCATCATGATACTTTCCTGCCTGCTGATGATCGGCCTGCTGTTGCTCGTGAATAAAACGCGACTCGGGCGCGCCATGCGCGCCACCGCCCAGGCGCAGGATATCGCAGGCCTCATGGGCATCAACACCAACACCATCATCTCGGTGACGTTCGTGATCGGCGCCGCGCTGGCGGCGGTGGCGGGCGTCATGGTCAGCGCGTATTACGGGTTGGCGCATTACTACATGGGCTTCATGCTCGGGCTCAAGGCTTTCACCGCCGCGGTGCTGGGCGGCATCGGCAACATCGCCGGGGCGATGCTGGGCGGCCTGCTGCTCGGCGTGATCGAGAGCCTGGGCGCGGGTTACATCGGCGATCTGACCGGTGGATTCCTCGGCAGCAATTACCAGGACGTCTTCGCCTTCTTCGTGCTGATCCTGGTGCTGATCGTCCGGCCTTCGGGCCTGCTCGGCGAGCGCGTGGTCGAGCGCGCATGACATCCTTGAACCAACGCTGGCAACACTGGAGACATGACCGCCGCGCGGTATGGATGGTGTATGTCGCCCTGGCCGTGCTGCTGGCGGTCCTGCCGTTTCTGACCGGCGCCGCGCTCGGGCGCGGATGGGTGCGTATCCTCGATTTCACGCTGCTCTATGTCATGCTGGCGCTGGGACTCAACATCGTCGTGGGCTATGCCGGCCTGCTCGATCTGGGGTACATCGCTTTCTACGCCGTCGGTGCCTATATGTATGCGCTGCTCGCCTCGCCGCATTTCGGTTTGCACCTGCCGTTCTGGGCTCTGCTGCCGCTGGGGGCGGGACTCGCGGGCATTTTCGGAATTCTGCTGGGGGCACCCACGCTCAGGCTGCGCGGCGATTATCTGGCCATCGTTACGCTCGGGTTCGGTGAGATCATTCGCATCTTTCTCAACAATCTTAATGCGCCGGTCAACATCACCAACGGCCCGCAGGGAGTCAATCTGATCGACCCCGTGACCTTCGGCGGTTTCTCGCTCAGCCAGCCGCACGAATTTTTCGGCGTGAGCTTTCCTGGTCTTTATTCCTATTACTATCTGTTTCTCGCGCTCGCGCTATTGGTGATTTTCGTGTCGTTGCGCCTGCAGAATTCGCGCATCGGGCGGGCGTGGGTGGCGATCCGCGAGGACGAGGTGGCTGCCGAGGCCATGGGTATCAACACGCGCAACATCAAGCTGCTCGCGTTCGCCATGGGGGCGACGTTCGCCGGCATCAGCGGTGGATTGTTCGCCGGGTTCCAGGGTTTTATCAGCCCGGAAAGTTTCAATCTGTTCGAGTCGATCATTGTCCTGTGCATGATCGTGCTGGGCGGCATGGGCAACATTCCCGGCGTCATTCTTGGCGCGGTGCTGCTCACGGTGTTTCCCGAGGCGCTGCGTTACATTGGCGAGCTGCAGCAATACTTGTTCGGACGCGTCCTCGTGGACCCGTCCGATCTGCGCATGCTGATCTTCGGGCTCGCGCTCATTCTCATCATGATTTTCCGGCCGGCCGGGCTGCTGCCGTCGGTGCGCCGCCGCCGCGAATTCGGTTCAGACGCTTCCGTACTCGCGCAGGAACAGGCCTCGCTCTATGACATCCAACGTTGAAGAAAAACCGGGGACACGCCCCGACACGCTGCTCACGGTCAGTCAGGTGAGCAAGCATTTCGGCGGTCTGGCGGCGCTGCAGGACGTGTCCTTGCATATTCATAGCGGTGAAATTTACGGTCTCATCGGCCCGAACGGCGCCGGCAAAACGACGCTATTCAATGTTTTGACGGGTATCTACAGGCCGGATGCCGGCCGCATCGAATTGAATGGACAGGCAGTCGCGGGGCGCAAGCCCAATCAGGTGGCGACGTTGGGCGTGGCGCGCACGTTCCAGAACATCCGTTTGTTCGCCAACATGACGGCGCTCGAGAACGTCATGGTCGGACGGCACGTGCGCACGCATGCCGGCATTGCCGGCGCGGTCTGGCGCGATTCCACCACTCGCGCGGAAGAAGCGGCGATTGAAGCGCGTGCGCATGAACTGCTGGAATACGTCGGCGTCGCCCGGGATGCGCATATGCTGGCCAAGAATCTTCCGTATGGCGACCAGCGCCGGGTCGAAATCGCGCGCGCCTTGGCCACCGATCCGCTATTGCTGGCGCTCGATGAACCCGCGGCGGGCATGAATCCCAGCGAGACCGCCCAACTCCAGATGTTGCTGCAGAAAATCCGCGCGGGTGGCGTGACACTGCTGCTCATCGAGCATGACGTGAAGCTGGTGATGGGGCTGTGCGACCGCGTCGCCGTGCTCGACTACGGCAAGAAGATCGCCGAAGGCGCGCCGGCCGAGGTCCAGCGCGACCCGCGCGTGATCGAGGCTTACCTGGGCGGAGCGGTGGCATGAGCAGGGAGCAGTGCCTGCCGCGAAGCGGTAGGTGCGACCGTCCGCGAATTGCCACCAGCTGCCGACAACCAGCAGGTGAATATGGCGACGTGCGTAAGGAGGCGGCGGCATGAATATTCTTCAAACCCGCGACCTGGAAGTGGCCTATGGAGGTATCCGTGCCGTCAAGGGCGTGGACCTGACCGTGCAACGCGGTGAACTCGTGTGCCTGATCGGCGCCAATGGCGCCGGCAAGACCACGCTGCTCAAGTCGCTGTGCGGCATGCTCGCGCCCAGCCGCGGCGAGATTCTTTATGAAGGAAACGCCATCACCGGCAAACCGTCGTACGAACTCGTGCGACAAGGGATTTCACTGGTGCCGGAAGGGCGCGGAATTTTCGGGCGCCTGACCGTGGAGGAAAACATCAAGATCGGCGCTTATGCACGCCGCGACCGCGCTGCGATCCGCGCGGACATGGACCGCCTCTACGATCTGTTCCCGCGGCTATCAGAGCGCCGCGTTCAACAGGCCGGCACGCTTTCGGGAGGCGAACAACAAATGCTGGCGATCGGCAGGGCGCTCATGAGCCAGCCGCGTCTGCTGCTGCTCGACGAGCCGAGCATGGGGCTCGCGCCGATGCTGGTACAGAAGATTTTTCACACTATCAAGCGCATCGTCGAAGAGGGCGTGACGTTGTTGCTGGTGGAGCAGAATGCCCAACTCGCGCTCGGGATCAGCCATCGCGGCTATGTCATGGAAAGCGGAAAAATAATTCTTACCGACTCCGCCGAGGCGCTGCTCAAGAACCCAAAAGTCCGGCACGCCTATCTGGGAGGATGACGAACGCAGGTGGCGGGACTTTCCTGCCCCTGCGGAAAAGGGAGGCGGGGACGTTCATCCCCCGGCATCCTGATGCAAGATCATTAATCCACAAGCCGGTATCCGACGCCGGTCTCGGTGATCAAATGCCTTGGTTGGGCGGGGTCCGACTCGAGCTTTTGCCGAAGGTGTGCCATGTAAGTCCGCAGATAGTGGCTGCTTTCGATATGTGACGGTCCCCAAACTTCCTTGAGCAGTTGGCGGTGCGTCAGCACCTTGCCGGCGTTCCGGATCAGCACCGTCAGCAGGCGATACTCGATGGCCGTCAGGTGAATCTGTTGTTCCGCGCGGTAAATTTGCCGGTTGATAAGATCGACTCGAACATCGCCGAAGCGGAACTCGCGGTTTTCCTGTCCGTCGGCGTCGACCGACGCGCGCCGACGCAGCACCACGCGGACGCGCGCCATCAGCTCGCCGACCCCGAAGGGTTTGGTCAAATAGTCATCAGCACCGGCATCCAGCGCGTCGATCTTGTCGGATTCCTGGGTTCTGGCGGAGAGCACGACGATGGGGAGAGCCGTCCAGGACCGTATGTCGCGAATGACGTCGACGCCGTCCATGTCGGGCAGGCCCAGATCGAGAATCAGAATATCGGGCTTGCGGGTGGCCGCCTCGACCAACGCCTGTTTGCCGGTCTCCGCCTCGTGCACGACGAAACCCTCGGTTTCCAGCGAGGTGCGCAGAAACCTCCGGATCTGTTTTTCATCCTCGGCGACGATGGCGACGGGCTGAGGTGGAGTCATTGTTTGGGCGTTGTCTTGTCGGCGATTTCTTCGAATGTCTCGTCGGGCTCTTGAACCGGAGGCGCGTCGAGCAACGGCAAGGTAAACGTGAAACGGGCGCCGCCCTCGTCGGTATTCTCGGCCCAGATTCTGCCCCGGTGCGCCTGCACGATCGCCTTGCAGATGGCGAGCCCGAGTCCCACGCCCGGCGTGGCCGACTCCTTCTGCACGCGTGTGAACTTTTCGAAGACGGTCTCGATCATGTCCTGGGGCAGGCCCGGACCGTTGTCGGTGACCGTGACCCGAAGCTCGCGATCCAGGGTTTCGGCGCCGATGCGGATCTGGCTACCCGGCGGCGTGTATTTCGTCGCGTTTTCGATCAGGTTGCACAGCACCCGTTCGATCAACACGCTGTCCACGTAGATCAGCGGGAGCGAGGTCTCCAGCGACACCTTGATGTCGTGGTTCGCGATCGCGTGTCGCAGGGATCGAAGCGCGCTGCCGACGATCTCCTCCAGCACGTGCCACTGGCGGTTGAGCTGCACCTCGCCGGACTGGAGCCGGGCCATGTCGAGGAGATTGTTGACCAGGTTGCTCATGCGCACCGCCTGTTCGTGCATGGCTTCGGCAAGTTCGCGGCTGTGTTCAGGCAGATTGGCGTCGGCTTCCAAGGTGCTCGCCAGTCCCACGAGCGCGGTCAGCGGCGTGCGCAGATCGTGCGAGATGGCGGTTAGGAGCGAGTTGCGAAGCCGCTCGGACTCGATTTTCAGGAGCGCGCCCTGCGCGACGTCCACGAAGTGCACGCGTTCCAGCGCCAGGGCAATCTGCGATGCAAAGGTCTCCAACAGACGATGCTGCTCGGGGACAAAGATCAAGCGAGGATTGCTCGGTGCCAGCGCCAGCACGCCGCGCGGACGGATCGGCGCCTTCAACGGGAGATAGTAGGCGGAACTGCCGGACAGTGTATTGGTTCCGAACCCGGCCGCTTGCTGATGATCGAAGACCCATTGTGCGATGGCTGTGTCCAGCGCCATGCCGCGCGGCGGTTGGCCCTCCCGGGGCGGGGGCGGCGCGATCTTCTCCGACAGGTCCGGAAGCAGGATGGCCGTTTCCGCCATAAAGACGCCTTGCAGATGCCGGTTGGCGATCTCCAGGATCTGCTCCGGCTGCAGCGCGGCACCCAGCTCGCGCGCCATTTCGTAGAGCGCCTTGGCCCGTTGCTCCCGCAAGGTCGCGACACGCGCCTGGTAGCGCATGTTCGCCGTCAGTTGGCTGATCGTCAGCGCTACCGCCAACATCACCGCGAACGTAAGAATATATTGAGTATCGGAGACGGCAAAAGTGAATTTCGGTGGGACGAAAAAGAAATCGAACGCGGCCACGGAGAGCACGGAACTCAGGATCGCCGGTCCGCGGCCGAACCGGAACGCAATGAGCATCACGCTCAGCAGGTAGAGCATGATGATATTGGTGAGTTCGAGATAGTTCATAAGGTGCATCGCCATGGCGGTGCCGAGCGCGCAGATCGCTACCGCAACGAGGTAGCCCCAATTCCGCGACCGGTGCTTCTCGCTCAACGCGGAGCTGCCAAAATCTACCGTCTCCCCGGTGGGCGTGGCCTTGCCCGCCGGCTCATGGCCGACGACGTAGACGTCGACGTCGCTGGCCATCAATGAAAGCTCTTCGGCCAATGGAATGGAAAAGCGGCGGCGCCACCCTGGACGTGATGTTTTTCCGACGACGAGTTTCGAGACGTTGCGGCTGCGGGCATAACTGAACAAAGACAAGGCGGCGTCCTCGCCCGTCAGGGTGGTCGTTTCCGCCCCCAGTTCCTGGGCGAGGCGCAGGATCTTCAGGATCCGGTCGCGGGTCTCCTGAGGCAGTCGCTGAAGACGCGGTGTTTCGACATAGGCGGCGATCCAATCGGCGTGAAGATTTCCAGCCAGCCGCGCGGCGCTGCGGATCAGTTTTTCTGCGTCGGGCCCGGGTCCCACGCAGACGAGCAGGCGTTCCTTCGCCTGCCACATGCCGCGAATCGACTTGTCCTCGCGGTACTCGCGCATCTGGGCGTCGACGCGGTCCGCGGTGCGGCGCAACGCAAGCTCGCGCAACGCGATCAGGTTGCCCTTGCGGAAGAAGTTCTGAATCGCCCGCTCGGCCTGATCCGGGATGTAGACCTTGCCTTCCTTGAGGCGCTGCAACAATTCATCGGCCGGCAGGTCGACGACGGTTACTTCGTCGGCGTGATCGAAGACAGTGTCGGGAATCGTCTCCCACACCCGTATTCCCGTGATCTGTCCGACGATGTCGTTCAGACTTTCCAGATGCTGGACATTGACCGTGGTTAAGACGTCGATGCCGGCGTCGAGCAACTCCTGCACGTCCTGCCAGCGCTTGTCGTGACGACTTCCTGTAACGTTGGTGTGGGCCAGTTCGTCGACGATGAGCACGGCGGGCTTGCGTTGCAGCGCGGCGTCGAGATCGAATTCGGTGAGTTGTTTGCCGCGGTATTCGAGTTTCTTCGGCGGAAGGATTTCCAGACCCTCCAGCAGTTCCGCCGTGTCGGCGCGTCCGTGGGTCTCGACGAGCCCGACCATCACGTCCGTGCCCTGTTGTTTGAGCATGTGGGCGGTGGACAACATGGCGAAGGTCTTGCCGACGCCAGCACAGGCCCCGAAAAATAGCTTGAGCTTGCCGCGGCGCGCTTTCTGTTCTTCGCGCTGCACGCGTTCGAGCAACTCGTCGGGATTGGGGCGTTGATCGGTCATTTCTGCCTAGTATAAGGTAAATACAGCGCTTGGAGTCCCGCTGCGAAGCTTGATCAGGTCTGCAAAGAACATATATTGCGCTGAGCAGGCTGTCAGCGCTTGGTTCTACCTTTTTTTGTCTGTCTCTTGTCTAGAATCCGCACCAGCGCGACCCAGGTTGCCCATCCCAGCGCGACCATGCCCAACGTGAGTAATAAGTACGATATGCGCCAGTCGATGCCATGCGTCATCATGCTGAACTCGGACATCCCGCCAATGCTCGCGATGAGGGTGAGCGGGAGAAAAATGACGTTGATCAGGGTGAGGTTTTTCAGCAGCACGTTGACGTTATTGTTGACGATGGTACCGCGAGCGTCCATGAGCCCGGACAAGACGGTGCTGTAGATCTGCGCCTGTCGGGCGCACTGCTGGTTATCGAGCATGACGTCGTGGAGAAACTCGACGTCCTGCTTCGGCAGCGCGAGCCGCTCGGCGTTGGCCCGCAGTTTCGCCAGCACGGCCCCGTTGGCCTCGATGGCGTTGAGGTAATAAATGAGACTCTCACTGAGGGCGAACATCTGGAGCAGGTAGCGATTCTCCATGGAAGCGCTGATTTTCGAGCCAAGCTCTACCGTAATCTGCTTGATCACCTTGAGGTGACCCAGGTAGTGATGCACCGTATGCAGGAGGAGCCGCAGCAGAACGTCAACCGACGAGCTGGCGCCTTGAAACTCCTTGGCCGAGAATGGAATGGCCTCCTCGCCCATGATCACGACGAGCTTCTCCCGGTGAAGGAAAAGGCCGATAGAGGCGACATCGAATCGTACCTGCTGTTGATCGACCGAGGCGTTCTTCGGTCGCTTCCAGATCACCGAGACGCGATCGGGTGTAAACTCCACCCGCGATAACTCGTCCGGATCGAGCGCGGATTCGATATCGTAAGGATCGAGACCCAGAGTCTCGATCACTTCTTGCTTTTCTTGCGTGGTCGGGGCGGCATAGACGAGCAGGGTGGCGCGCTCGTCGGCGGTGGGGACAACGTGTTCCGGTGCAAAATAAATGGATCCGTTTTTGAGCTCGAAACTGACCTTCATCTATTTTGCTCCGGGACACGTATTCCGGCGTTGATTCGCGGCGCCGCGCCGCCCTTCAAAAGTGGCGTGACATGCTTCGCCACTTCATTTTTATCTTTTTCCTTCTTTGCACCTCGCACGCGCAGCTGCAGGTCAATTGCCGTCCGTAGGCCAAGCGGTGACGCGCTTCGTTGACCAGGTGCTCCTTCTCGCAAGTCGGGCAGCGGTATACGTGAAGACTTTTCTGCCGTTCCTTCCAAAGCGCCCGGGTGGCTGTCGTCGCATCCGGAGCGACTTGCCATGGTTTTTCGATATCCGTGCTGCTCATACT
>NZ_JBAVEJ010000232.1:0-3250 GCF_049587675.1 Sulfuricaulis sp.
GCGCTTGTTGTACTGCCGTGCGCACGTCGAGCGTCGTGGTGTCGAGCAGCCGGCGCACGTCGATCCGGATCCGCTCGATGCCGTTGCGTGCAGTCAGCACCACTGCATCCCCGATGCGCTCGTAGCCGCGCGCATAGGCGATCGCGCCGAACACCACGGCCACGATTGCACCGGCGGCCAGCAGACGCAGCGCCAGTATCCGATGCACATAGGTCTTGAGGGCGTATTCGCGTCGACGCATAGGTATTCCCCGTCAGTGGCTCCATCATTATCGTTGCGGACCTTTCCGCCCTGCGGCAAACCGGAAGGTGGAAGTTGCTATACGTTATCTTAGCAGCACGACCGCAGCACCGGGCCGCCCTGTCTGCCGACAGACGCGGCTCGTTGTTTTTTTATTCGCCATAGGAGGCACAAATATGCAGACTGCCCGCGCTTCACACTTCCGATCCGCTGCGCTCGCTGTCGCGCTGGCAATGAGCGGACTTACCACGCAGGCCTTCGCTGAGGAGACCCGCTGCAATCACACAGTCCTCAAAGGCTTGCAAATAAGATAAAAGCAGACCGTTCGTCCGAAATCGACGCTCGGAAGCATTCCATCTGTCATCGCGCCACCCTCTGGCAATACTCGCACCGAAGAGGAGTCTATCCTCGCTATCGCTGGAAATATCACACGACCGCGTAAGGTTGGAGACGATCCAATCAGCCATGAAATCGATTGATCGCCAAGTGGATCATGTTGACATGCGCTATGCCCGATTCTAAACCTATTAATACGGTACAGGATCGTTTCCGAAGTATGACAGGAGGGACCATGTCGAAAATTCCAATGTTCACTTTTCCCGTTCGGGTATGGCTGATGGTTCTGACCTTGGCGCTTGCCGGCTGCGGCGCGGGTGGGAGCGGGAGCAGTAGCAGTGGGGTCACCCAAGACTCTCCCGCCAGCGTTGTGGCGGCGTCGACGACCGGTGCTGCGCCGGGGGACATCGCGATACTGCGGGTGAGCGTCGATGGTAGCAGCGCCGCGGGCATGTCTTACCGCTGGAGCCAGACCGGTGGCCCGCCCGTGGCTCTCGACGATGGAGACAGGGCGCTCGCCCACTTTGTGATGCCGCCGTTGCCGGCCGACACCGAGCTCGACTTCGAGGTGCGCGCGACGGACCGTGACGGCAAGGCGTGGCACGAGAAGTTCAAAGTCAGGTCGCGCCATTCGCGGCATGGGCGGCACATCTTCGAGTGCAAGACCACACCTCAGTTTGCCGTCTTCCTGGCCGACAAGGAGGTCGATAACCGCCCCGAGCTTTACTTCGCAAGTCTCGACGGTAAGCGGGTGTTCCGGCTGAACGATACTTTGGTACCCGACGGCAAGGTGATGTCAAACTTCAGCATCTCCCCGGATCAGCGCTTTGTGGCCTATATGGCGGATCAGGACACGCACGGAGTTTTTGAACTGTATGTCGCGCGCACCGATGGCGGCGGTGTGCACAAGGTTTCCGGGCCTCTGGTCTCGGGCGGCAACGTATTTGATTTTTCCTGGGCCCCGGACAGCTCACGCATTGTCTACCGGGCCGATCAGCTCACCGACGACGTCTTCGAACTCTTTACCAGCCGCCCGGACGGCAGCAGCAACGTGCGCGTCTCCGGCGATTTGGTGGCCGGTGGCGATGTGTTTGATTATGAGTGGGCGCCGGACAGCTCACGCATTGTCTACCGGGCTATTCAGCTCACCGGCAGCGTTTTCGAGCTGTTTACCAGTCGCCCGAACGGCAGCAACAACGTGCGCGTCTCCGGCGCCATGGTGCACGGGGGCGGCGTGCTTGATTTTGCCTGGGCCCCGGACAGCTCGCGTATTGCCTACCTGGCCGATCAGTTCACCGATAGCATCTTCGAGCTGTTCACCAGCCGCCCGGACGGCAGCGACAACGTGCGCGTATCGGGGCCAATGGTCGCGGGTGGTTACGTCCAATTTAATTTTGCCTGGGCCCCGGACAGCTCGCGCATTGGCTATTTAGCCGATCAACTCAGCCAGGGTGTCGTTGACCTGTTTACCAGCAGGCCCGATGGCAGCGGCAATACCAAGGTCTCCGCCATGCCGTTAGCAGGCGACGTTGTTAATTTCGCCTGGTCGCCGGACAGCACGCGCGTTGCGTATTTAGCCGATCAACTAACCGACGCCGTCTTCGAGCTGTTTACCTCCCGCCCGGATGGGAGCAACAACGTGCGCGTCTCGGGGCCAATGGTCGCGGGCGGCAACGTCCAATCTAATTTTGCCTGGGCGCCGGACAGTTCGCGCATTGCCTATCAGGCCACTCAGTTCAGCAACAACGTCTTCGAGTTGTTTACCTCCCGCCCGGAAGGCAGCGACAACGTGCGCGTTTCCGGGCCGATGGTCGCGGGGAGCTTCGGCGTCTTATTTAATTTTGCCTGGGCCCCGGACAGCTCGCGCATTGCTTACCTGGCCGATCAGCTCGACCCGGGCGTTAACGAGTTGTTTACCGTCACGCCGGATGGCGCGCTTAACCCGCGGGTTTCGGGTGCGATGGTGTTGAACGGTGATGTGTTCAATTTTGACTGGGCGTTGGACAGTTCGCGTATCGTCTACCGGGCCGATCAAATCACCGACGCGGTCTTCGAGTTGTTTGCCAACCGTCCGGATGGCAACACCGCCAACATCAATATCTCCGGCCCGCTCACCACGGGGGGTAGCGTGGTGAATTTTGCACTCAATTAGGGAATTGTTTTTCGGGCACCGTTCCCGCATGCGCGGGAATGACGAAGATAAAATATCTGGATGACGGAATACTTCGCTGTCTTCCGTCCTTTGGGTAACCTTCCGCTGTTCAAAATTGCATCCTAAAGGTCCGAAATCGGCGCGCCCGTCGCCGGGCTGGGGCACGTAGTGTCCGAACTGATGACCTGCGTAAAGCATGGCGATCGGATCCATGCCGGGCATTTTATGATTACCGCTGAATACCTCGACAAATCGCGGGTCGCGTTGCACGGCCGGATCGAGATCTGGCAGCGCCGCCTGCGCATTGAAGTGAATCAATATCGACTTGGTCTCGAATGGCGTCGGCGCGACGCGCGAGTAAAATCTGTCCGGCAGGGCAACAAAGGAATTGTTGAATGGCAGCGTCTGGAGGGAATGCTTCATGCAATGGATCGGCGGCCAGGGGGAGGGATTGCAGGGCCAATGTATCGGCGAAATCCAGCCGTGAGGAGAATCCGGGCTCGCGCGGCAACATGCTTGATG
>NZ_JBAVEJ010000233.1:0-14065 GCF_049587675.1 Sulfuricaulis sp.
GGTGGCTCCGCCCCTGCACCCTGGGTGACTTTCTCTTGCTTGTCCAAGAGAAAGTCACCAAAGAGAAAGACACCCGGTCGCTTCGCCGCGCAAAATACGCGCGGTTCCCTGCGCGCCTCGCGGCGGCCGGGCGCTCGCCTAACTCGCCGGGCGCAAAATACGCGCCTCGGGCTCGATCAGGAGTCTCGCGAAGACTCCCGGCCTTGCTCGGTGCTCGGCTCGCTCCGACGGGAGGATTAGCAACAAACTCAATGGTTGAGCTAACTTGCGCGCTGTCTTTGCACGTCCGAATGGTCAGACTTAGTGAGTAATATTTTCATTAAGAGTCCAGCAAAAACTAGAGGAAGAACTGTCATTGCTGTAGTAAAAACAACTCTCATATACACCGCTGCAATCCGATGCTCACTCAATAGCAAGTTTGATAGTAGAGCCATTCCGAGCATAACAAACCAGAAAACAATGTTTCTACGCGTTCTGGTTGGTCCCACTACAAAAAAATAAATTGTGAGAATTGATAATATCGTTATCAATGCAGATAAATAATTTGCATACAAGATCAACATGAACGCAAGGGGGAAATTCACGACAACTGCATCAGGTGAGTCAAGAGAACCAGGGTGCCGCATGACATACCGCGCAACGGAAATCTCACTATAGGCGATCACAACACATGGTATTACAGTTCCGATATAGAGCATGAACTCGAGCAGGTGTTTGGTTCGTTGACTGCGTAAAGTGAAAGACAAACCCCAGAATACAAGCCCAGCAATCATGACAATAACTGACATAACGAAAAGAACCGCTAAGTACTTTGCTTCCGGGCGTATTAGAAACCCAGCCAACGTCAGAATCGCCCACACAATAGGAATGCTGGCCCACATATAGCGAGGCTTGTATCCTTTGACCTTCGCGCGACCAAAGTCGATTGCAACTAACGTAGCCCAAAGCACGATTGAGCACGCTAAAGCTACAATCATGTAAAATAGAATGTCTTTCATTTTTGGGTAACTCGCTATACCGGACGATGCGGGGAGCAGCAATTAGTTTTTAAACGTGCGCGCAGCGCACGCACCACTCACTCTTGGGCTTCCGTAAAAAACGCGCAGGACTTTTCGAGATCAACGAACTGCCGCTGAAAATCCAGCATCGACTTCATCAACACATCGCACTGCGGCGAATTGAGCACGGCATTCAGCTGCCCGGCATCCTCCCACCAATACTCCAACACCCCATCGAACGGTTCCCCAAAAGCACGCCGCTCGCGCAGGAGCACGTTGGCCTCCACCATTAGCGTCAGATCTTTTGCATGTCCCGTCGCCCCGGTGTATTCCACCACCCGACCAATGATGGCGTCTAATTTCGGGTCGTTCCAAAATTGACGGAACTGCTCGGAGCTGATGTCTGAGCGCTTACGCACGCAGTTGATGAAACGGATCATGCCTTCCCCAACGAGTGGTGACTTAACCGTAAAGAATAGACCACAAATTCGGGCATGAAGCCGGCTAATAAAATCCCGGATCACCCTTCGGCCGCGTTTTGAACCGTTTGTGCAGCCAGAAATACTGCTCCGGCATTTCCCGCACCGCCTCTTCGATTTCCCGGTTCATGCGCGTGGTATCGGCGACCGGGTCGCCGGAAGGAAAATTATTCAGTGACGGGCGGAAATTGATTTCGTAGCCGCGCCCCCCTGACAGCTGGCGTGTGATGCACGGAATCACCACCGCGTTCGTCATCTCCGCGAGACGCGGCAGAACGATAAATGTCGCCGCGGGGATGCCGAAGAACGGAGCGAACACCGAGTTACGCCTGCCAGCGTCCTGGTCCGGCAGGTAATACAACGGCACGCCTTTTTTCGTCTGTTTCACCAGCGCCGTGAATGGTTTGTTGTGCTCCACCAGATGTGCCCCAAAGCGTGCGCGTGCGCGATACATAACATGTGCGAGCAGCTTGTTGTCCGGGTGACGAAACACCGATATCACCGGCCGTTCGGCCGAGGTGCGTATGCCGCCAATGTCGAGCCCGAGAAAGTGCGGCGCAAGCAGGATGATGTTTTTGTTCTCGCGCAGCGCCTGATCATAATGCTCACGTCCGCGAAAATGCGTGAGGCGCCGCAATCGAGATTCCGAGGCCCACCAGCCAATACCGATATCGAGCAGCGTCTGACCGAAAGCACGAAAATGCTTGCGCGCGATGCGCGCCTGCACGTTTGGCGACAGCTCCGGGAAACACAGCCGGATGTTGACATGCACTACATGTCGCCGCGAGGCATGCAGTGCATACAACAGCATGCCCAGTGCCCTGCCGAACAGCGCAATGACTGGCAGCGGCAGCCAGCTAACCCCGCGCATGAAGCCAAGTCCGATCCACGTCGGCCACCAGCGCGGATGCAGGAAATGACTCAGGCGGGTTTCAGCCATAGGGCGACGGCGCGTGACCCGGGCGGGTCTTAAAGAGCTTGAAGGTCCACAGGTACTGCTCCGGCATGTGCCGCAGGCCTTCCTCGATCACGGCATTCATGCGCGCGGCGTCGTGCGTGCGGTCGCCGTTCGGGAAATCCTCGAGCGGTGGCTTGAGAATCACCTCGTAGCCGCGTCCGCCGGGGAGCAGGCGCGTGAAGCACGGCACGACCAGCGCATTGGTCAGGCGCGCCAGCCGGCCGAGCGTGGTGAGTGTTGCGGTCGGCACGCCGAAGAACGGCACGAACACCGACTGGCGCTGGCCAAAATCCTCGTCCGGCAGATAGTAAAACGCGAGCCCCTGCTTGAGCCCGCGGATCACGGGACGCAGACCCTGCTGGCGCGACAGCAGGAAACAGCCGAAGCGCATGCGCCCGCGATTCAGTAGCGCGTTGACCACCGGATTGCGCTGCAGCTTGACCATCGAGAACTGCGCGCGTTCGCGCGCGATCACAGCTCCACCGAAGTTCATGCCAACGCAATGCGGCGCGAGCAAAATAATATTCCGCCCGCGCAAATCCTGGTACTGCTCCAGACCGCGGATATGTGTTTTGCGCAGAATGCGGCGCTCCGAGGCCCAAGCGAGATACGCCAGATCGAAATAGCTCTGGCCGCTGACGATGAAATGCCGTCGCAGCAGGCGTTCGCGTTCGCGCAAACTTAGTTTGGGGAAACACATCTCGAGATTGATGCGTGCGATCTTTCGGCGTTTCGCATTCGTGACCATCATGAGCAGTCCCAGCGCCGCACCCACGGCGCGCGACAATGCGAGCGGCAGCAACGCCATCAGCCGCCACAGGAACAACCACACCCAGCTCGGCCAGTAGCGCGGTGCATAGCTGCTCTTCGTGTGCCTGAGCGTCAAAAAAGAAAGCGACTGATCCGGGATGTCGGCTTTCGATTTGGTCGAACGTGATGCGCTCATCGAATGACTGTCGCGCGCCGACGCGGCGCGGCGGCTTGGACTCGGCTCCCTGCTGGGTTAGTCTCGGCTATCTTATGTCAGGACGAACGAGCGAAGCGAGTAGGGCTTCATTGCCGACAAGACGAAGGAGCATAGCGACTAAGGCTTCGTCTTATGACAGGACGAACGGAGCGCAGCGAAGTAGGGCTACTCGTCATATGACAAGACGAGCGAGCGTAGCGAGCAGGGCTACATTAATCGACAAGACGAATGAGCGAAGCGACTAAGGCTTCATTTTCGATTACAAAAACGGCGCGGCGGCACACCCCGTTTATGCTCGCCGTCATCGTCTGGCTGGCGGCACTCGCGGCGGCGCACTGGGATACCGCCAACCGGCTGGACAACCTCTACCTCGACTGGAACCTGCGCAGCCTCGCCACGCGCCTGCCGCCCGACCCGGACATCGTCATGATTGACATCGACGAGCCCACGCTCGAGGCCATGGTTCCCGATTATGGCCGTTATCCTTGGTCGCGCGCCGTGTTCGGCCAGCTGCTCGAGGGATTGGCGCACCAGCAACCGGCTGCCATCGTCTTCGATATCCTGTTCATCGACCCGCAAAAGGAGCATGTGGCCGATGACCTTTACTTCATCCGCACAGCCGCAACCTTGCCCAACGTGTATTTTCCGATGGTGCGCCTGTCCGCCCCACCCCAGGCCGAGCGCGGGAATGGTTACCCCCTGAAGCAATTGTCGAATGCCACGGCCGGGCCCATCGCCGACCCCGAGGCACGTGCCGCCCTGCTGCTGCCGCTGCCGGGGCTGACCCAGACCGGGCGGCTCGGCACCATCAACGTGATTGCCGATGCCGACGGCGTCATCCGGCGTTATCCAATTTATCTGGATGCTTACGGGTGGCGTATTCCCTCTTTGCCCGCACGCGTGGCGCGCGACTTGGGTTACCCCGTTCCCGATTCCGCGAACCTGATGCTGACCTGGCACGGTCCGACACGATCCTATCGCACGGTTTCCTTCCATGACGTATTCACCGACCTCGAGCGCAAACAGCGGCAGCGCCCGGCGGATGAATTCCGCGGCAAGATTGTGATCGTCGGCACCACCGCCTCGGGTCTGCACGATCTCAAGCTCACGCCCCTGGGCGCCAATTACCCTGGCACCGAAGTACTGGCCACGATGTTCGACAACCTCAAGAACGGCGAGCGACTCCAGCAGGCGCCTGACTGGACCATGCCGGCGATTGCCGGATTCGTACTGCTGATGCTGGCGGGTGCCTTTGCCATCGGCCTGAGCCCGCTACCCCTCGGCATCGGTTTGCTGGCACTGTCGGCGGGGTTTGCGGTCAGCGGCTGGGCGGCCCTGATCTTCGGCCGCAGCGTCGTGCCGGTCGTGAGCCCGTTGCTGTTTGGCTGGCTCTATTTCGTGCCAGCGGCGGTGCGCGCCTACTGGCACGAGCGGCGCAACCGTCAACGCGTGACACAACTGTTTTCGCGCTTTCTCGATCCGCGCGTGGTGAAAGGACTCGTCGAAAAAGGTGAAACCGACGCGGCGTTGTCGGGTCAAAAGCGCGAGATCACGGTGCTGTTTTCCGACATCCAGGGATTCACCTCGCTCTCCGAACGCAAATCGGCACCGGAGATCGTCGATTTGCTCAACCGCTATTTTAGCCTGCAGGTCGACGTGATCTTCCGCCACGAGGGAACGCTGGACAAATACATCGGCGATGCCATCATGGCGTTCTGGGGCGCGCCGACGGATCAGCCGGACCACGCCTGCCGCGCACTGGCCTGCGCACGGGAGATGGAACAGGCGCTGAAGCGTTTCAAACTGGATATCGGGGCTGACGGCGAGCAATTCGACATTGGCATCGGGCTGCACAGCGGTGAAGCGGTAGTGGGTTTCATCGGCTCGCCGGAGCGCCGTCAGGATTACACCGTGATCGGCGACACCGTGAACACCGCGAGTCGTATCGAAGGCGCCACCCGCGGGCGCGGGCGGATTCTGGTTTCGGCCGCCGTCCGCGCCGCCTGCGACCAGTACACGTTTATCGACCACGGTGCTGTCAAACTCAAGGGCAAGGAAGAACCGGTTCACCTGTTCGAACCGAAATGGGAGTCATCATGAAACGATTCGATATCATGCTATTGCTTTTCGGGCTCGCCGTGCTGAACACGGCTTGCGCCGAGGAAAAAAGCGACGCCGGTAAAACCGTCATCGTGGCACAGAACGGCGCTACCGCGACTAGGGAGCCCGTCACCGTGGCCATGAATACCGGTTCCAAGGCCAGGGAAACCGGCACGACACGGGTCGACGTCGAGCTGATGGCCACGCCCTATCGCGACGCCAAGACGGCCGGAAAACTGTCATCGAACACGAAGGTGGATATCCTCGAACGCCGCGGCGGCTGGCTGCGGATCTCCGCCCTGGGCAAATCCGGCTGGGCACGCTTGCATCAGGTGCGCGCCGGAGAAGGCCCGGAGGCAAAAAATACCGGCGGTGGCCTCACAGCGCTCAAAAATGTCAGTCAAACCGGACGTTCCGGGTCGCAGGGCATCGTCGCCACCACCGGCATCCGCGGCCTCAGCGCCGAGGAACTCAAGAGCGCCAAGCCCAACCCCAAGGCGGTGGAGTCCATGGAAGCGAACCGCGCGAGTGATACGACCGCACGCGACTTTGCGCGCAGTGCCGGATTGAAGGATAAGGATGTTCCATTCCTGAACAAGGAATGAATTGAGAGGATTCATGAAAATTTCCAAAATTGCATTGTTGCTCATCACGGCATTGGCGCTCGCCGCCTCACTGCCGGCAACGGCTTTCGACATCAACAAGCTGCGCAGTGTCGGCGAGAAATTCAAACCGCTGAAGCCGACATCCGAAAACGACGAGATCACACTCGGCAAGGACGTGGCAGCCAATCTGCTGGGCGCGTCCCCGTTGGTGAATGACCCGGCACTGCAAGCCTACGTCAACAAGGTCGGCATGTGGGTCGCGCTGCACACCAGTCGCCCCAACCTGCCATGGCGTTTCGGCGTGCTCGACACCAGCAGTGTTAACGCATTCGCCACACCCGGGGGGTACGTGTTTATCACCCGCGGCATGCTGGTGCGCATGCGCGACGAATCCGAACTCGCCGGAGTACTGGCACACGAGATCAGTCACGTCGTCGAGAAGCACGCACTGAACACCATGCGCAAGGACAAGCTGGTGGACATGGCGAGCGACGCCCTGAGTCGCAACAAACCGGAATACGCCAAGCTCGTGAGTGCCGGCACTGAAATCTACACCCGCGGTCTGGACAAGGAGGACGAGTTCGCCGCCGACCGCATGGGTGTGGTGTTGGCCGCGCGTGCTGGCTATGACCCTTATGGCCTGCCGGCGACATTACAGACACTTTCCTCGATTAATCCCACGGATGATGCTGTATCGCTGATGTTCAAAACCCACCCAGACTCGGAAAAACGTTTGGAATTAGTTACAAACGCCATGGAAGGACATTTGGATCAGTATGCTGATCAACCAAAGATGGAAAATCGCTTTACATCAATAATTAAATCCCATTATTCGATGTATAAACCAGTTAAATAATAATATATTACCACTTCTTGCATAAGAATCTGGATAATTTGCTGTAAATTTATAAAGTGGTAATAAATAATAGCTAATCCGGCGTATTTTCACTCATGAGAGGACGCATTGCTGTCAGAAGGCTAGAAAATATATTTTTGTGGTTTTTTTCCTGGTCAGCCAGCAGGGTCTTCATGTTCATGCGCTGGGTAGGCATGCGGAAACAGGCGGGGCAATTGTCCATAATGGCTGGGAGTCCGGCGCGACGGGCAAAGTCAGCGGTCTGACGCTCGCGCGCATACACGAAGGGGCGGATGATACGCATGTCACCGGCGTCATTCAGATAATGCGCCTTCATGGTGTGCAGTCGGCCGCCGTAAAAAGCGCTCATCAGAAACGACTCGGCCAAGTCATCCAGATGATGCGCCAGGGCCAGGACGTTGTAACCTTGTTCCCGGGCCGTAGCATAGAGAATGCCGCGGCGCATGCGTGAGCAGTAAGAGCAGAACGAGTCCCCGCGCATGGTCGTACGCGCGCGGCCAACGATGTCCTGACGGCGATAGAAATAGGGAACGCCAAGCGCGGCGACATAGTCCTTGAGGAACGACGGATCGAAGCCATCGATGCAGGGATCAACCGTGGCCGCGGCCAGCTCAAAACGAATCGGAGCCTTGTCGTGCAGGTGCAACAACACGTGCAGCAGCGACAAGCTGTCCTTGCCACCGGACAGGCCAAGCAACACGCGATCGCCCGGACGTATCATGGAATAATCCGCAATGGCTTCGCCGGCAGCGCGCAGCAGCGGTTTGGGCGGTTTAGTGCGCGTTATGGAAACGGACAAAGTATGGGCAGGCAACATAAGCTGCTAAGTATGCCTAATCAGAACGGTCAGGGCACGCCCCGACCAGGAGGGTAACATGAGCGATAAAGTCAAAACCCTGAACCCCAAAGAGGCGTACAAGTTATTGCAGGAGCACCCAAACGCGGTATTGATCGACGTGCGTTCGCACATGGAGTACCTTTTCGTCGGGCATCCGGCCGGGGCTATCCACATTCCCTGGATCGATGAGCCGGACTGGAAGCGCAATCCGCACTTTCTCACCCAGGTACGGCAAACCATGCTCGGCGGCGCCTCCGGGGCGGCGCCGGTGGTGCTGATCTGCCGCAGCGGGGTGCGCTCGCTCGAGGCCGGCAAGGCCCTGATCGAGGCTGGAGTCAAAGACGTCTACAACGTGGCAGAGGGCTTCGAGGGGCAGCTGGATGAAAAACACCACCGCAGCTCTCAAGGCGGCTGGCGATACCACGGGCTACCGTGGGAACAATGCTAGTTTTGATCATTGGCTGTAATTTGGCCCGAGATTGATTAAACTGCGCGGTCTCAAACGATCCATACAGGGTGGAGAGAAGTTATTTTATGGCAGACAGTTACCTTTTTACCTCTGAATCGGTGTCGGAAGGCCATCCGGACAAGGTTTGCGACCAGATTTCGGATGCCGTACTAGACGCGATTCTCAAGCAGGATAAATCGGCGCGCGTGGCCTGCGAGACGCTGGTCAAGAACAATCTCGTGGTGCTGGCGGGCGAAATCACCACGCGCGCCACAGTGGACTTCGACCGTGTCGCCCGCGACGTCATCCGCCACATCGGCTACAGCGACGAGATGGGCTTCGGGCCCGACTCATGCACCGTGCTCACCGCCATCGGCCGCCAGTCTCCCGACATCGCACAGGGCGTGGACGAAGGCAAGGGTCTCGATCTCGACCAGGGTGCCGGCGATCAGGGCCTGATGTTCGGCTACGCCACCAACGAAACCGACGTGCTGATGCCGATGCCAGTCACGCTGGCGCATCGTCTGGTCAAACGCCAGGCCGAGGTTCGCAAGAACGGTAAACTGACATGGCTGCGTCCGGATGCCAAATCCCAGGTGACCGTCAAATACGTGGACAACAAACCGGTGGGTATCGACGCCGTGGTGCTGTCGACCCAGCATGCCCCGGGCATCAAGCATGCTGATCTCAAAGAGGCCGTGATCGAAGAAATCGTGAAACCGGTCCTCCCCAAGGAGTGGCTCGGTAAAAACACTGAATACCACATCAACCCGACCGGCAGTTTTGAGATCGGCGGCCCAGTGGGCGATGCTGGACTTACCGGACGCAAGATCATTGTCGACACTTATGGCGGCATGGCGCGTCACGGGGGCGGTGCCTTTTCCGGCAAAGATCCCTCTAAAGTTGACCGCTCGGCGGCCTACGCCGGACGCTATGTCGCGAAGAACATCGTCGCGGCCGGGCTGGCCGCGCGTTGCGAAATCCAGATCGCCTATGCCATCGGCGTGGCGAAACCTGTCTCGATACACGTGGACACTTTCGGCACCGGCGTGATTCCGGATACGAAAATTGCGGAATTGGTGAAAAGCCAATTCGATCTTCGTCCCAAGGGCATCGTTCAGATGCTCGATCTGTTGCGGCCGATCTATCTGCCGACTGCCGCTTATGGCCACTTCGGCCGTACCGAAGCCGGCTTCAGCTGGGAACGCACCGACAGGGCCGAGGCACTGCGCGAAGCGGCAGGCATCAAGTCGCGTAGCGCTGCCAGCGGATAAGCTCATCATGTCGACGCCGGTTTCACGGCGGCGAGGCGTTGCTCTCCGAGGAGCGTTGCAACCCCCAAAGCTATTACGCTGGGGCCAGGCTCGGAGAGAACGTCAGTTAAAACAACGGCGCTCGCTCAATTCACGGAGCTAGCATCATGAACGCTGTCGTCAATCCGAAGTTTACCGATTACAAAGTCGCGGACATCAAGATCGCCGACTGGGGCCGCAAGGAAATCCAGATCGCCGAGACCGAGATGCCAGGCCTCATGGCGCTGCGCGAGGAGTTCGGCGCGCAGAAACCGCTCAAGGGCGCGCGCGTCTCCGGCTCGCTGCACATGACCATCCAGACCGCGGTGCTGATCGAGACCCTCGTGGCGCTGGGGGCCGAAGTGCGCTGGGCGTCGTGCAACATCTACTCCACCCAGGATCACGCTGCTTCGGCCATCGCCGCCGCCGGCATCCCGGTGTTCGCGTGGAAGGGCGAGACGCTCGAGGAATACTGGTGGTGCACCGAACAGGCGCTGACGTGGCCGGACGGCAAAGGGCCGAACATGATCCTTGATGACGGCGGCGACGCCACCATGCTGGTGCACAAGGGCGTGGAATTCGAGAAGGCCGGTAAAGTGCCGAATCCCGAGCCGAACGCGAACGAGGAATGGAAGGTGTTCCTGGGCCTGCTCAAGCAGAGCCTCGCCGCAAATCCGAAGAAATGGACCGAGACCGCCCGGGCCATCCGTGGCGTGACTGAAGAAACCACCACCGGCGTGCATCGCCTGTACCAGATGCAGGAGCGCGGCGAGCTGATGTTTCCGGCGATGAACGTGAATGACTCCGTCACCAAGTCCAAGTTCGATAACCTCTATGGCTGCCGCGAGTCGCTGCTCGACGGCATCAAACGCGCCACCGATGTGATGATTGCCGGCAAAATCTGCGTGGTGCTCGGCTACGGCGACGTCGGCAAGGGCTGCGCGCAGGCGTTCCGCGGCATGGGTGCGACCGTGTGGGTCACCGAAATCGACCCCATCAACGCGCTGCAAGCGGCGATGGAAGGTTATCGCGTGGTCACCATGGACGCCGCCGCGTCACAGGGCGATATTTTCGTGACCGCCACCGGCAACGTGCACGTCATCAGTCACGAGCACATGAAGACCATGAAGAACGAGGCGATCGTGTGCAACATCGGCCATTTCGATTCCGAGATCGACATCGCCTCGCTGGAGAAGA
The DNA here is from genome assembly GCF_049587675.1 of Sulfuricaulis sp. Classification (GTDB taxonomy): domain Bacteria; phylum Pseudomonadota; class Gammaproteobacteria; order Acidiferrobacterales; family Sulfurifustaceae; genus Sulfuricaulis. The sequence goes on from NZ_JBAVEJ010000233.1 coordinate 10,760, forward strand.
ATTACCGCTGGGATGAAATCAAGCCGCAGGTGGATCACGTGATCTTTCCCGACGGCAAGAAGATCATCGTGCTCGCCAAGGGCCGGCTGGTGAACTTGGGCTGCGCCACTGGACATCCGTCGTTCGTGATGTCGGCGTCCTTCAGCAACCAGACCATCGCGCAGATCGAGCTCTTCAGCCATCACAAAAATTACGAAATAAAGGTTTACGTGCTGCCGAAAAAGCTCGACGAGAAAGTGGCGAGGCTACACTTGAAGAAGATCGGCGCGAATCTCACACGTCTCAGCCAGGAGCAGGCCGACTACATCAATGTGCCGGTGGACGGGCCGTATAAGCCGGATCATTACCGGTACTGACGTGAGGAACCGGGTGTGAGGAGTGAGGAGTAACGACGCATTGCTCCTCACGCCTCGCTCTTCACACCTCACGCAAACATGGACTCGCAAAAAAAATATCCGCGCACCTTCAGTTTCGAGTTTTTCCCGCCCCGGAACGAGGAAGGGCGGGTCAAGCTGCGCGAAACTATCCAGCAACTTGCGCAACTCAAGCCCAAGTTTTTTTCCGTCACCTTCGGCGCCGGCGGCAGCACGCGCGAAGGCACTTATGAAACGGTGAAGGAGATACAGGCACAGAGCCAGCAGGCTGCGCCGCACATCTCCTGCATGGGCACCACGCGTTCGGACATTCGCGCGCTGCTCGACAGTTACCGCCAGATCGGCATCCGCCATCTGGTCGCGTTGCGCGGCGATCTGCCCAAGGATGCGCCCCAAACCGGGGATTTTCTTCACGCCAACGAGCTCGTGGACTTTATCCGCGCCGAAACCGGAAATGAACTCATCATTGAAGTCGCGGCCTATCCGGAATTCCATCCGGAATCACCGAGCGCCGAGTCCGATGTGCGTCACTTCGTGAACAAGGTCAAGGCAGGGGCGGATTCCGCCATCACCCAGTACTTTTTCAACGTTGATGCCTACTGGCGTTTCGTGGAGGAATGCGAGGCACTGGGTGTCGTCGTGCCGATCGTGCCGGGCATCATGCCGATCACCAATTACAAACAGCTGGCAAGGTTCTCCGACGCCTGCGGCGCCGAGATCCCGCGCTGGATCCGCCGGCGGCTGGAAGGGTTCGGGGATGATCTCGATTCGATCCGCGCCTTCGGGATGGATGTCACCACCGACCTGTGCGACAAGCTGCTGGTCGGTGGCGCCCCGGGGCTGCATTTCTACACCCTGAACCGCGCCGGGCCGACCTGCACCGTCTGGGAACGACTCGGGCTTTAGATCCCGGCAGGACAAGGATATGGGTCCCAAAACCAATGAACTGACCGCGCGCCTACCGGCGGGCAAGCCATTGCCCGTGCGCGCCTGTTTTCTCGGGGAGCGCCTGAACCTGCGCGGGTTGCCGGAACCGGCCGTCACCCTGGGTCCGCTCACGGTGTCGGCGGGTGAAGCCGGACTGGCGGTGCTGTTTCGCTATGGGGCGGTGGTGCTGCTCAACCTGAGCGAGGCGGAGCAGAAAATCTTCCTCAAAGACCTGCGGCCGCGGGTGGAGAACCCGCTGCGGCGGATGGAAACCGAAGATGCCCAGCTGTACGTCGTGGGCAAACAACCGGAGGGGGTGACGCCTGAGGGCATCGGCATCGCCGACCTGGCGCTGGCGCGCCTGCAAATCGTGGCGATCGCGCTGGCACGCAGTGTCGCACTGGCCTACTACGAGAATGCCATGGCCAGCGCCTTTGATCTGATCGAACCGCTGGCGCGGCGGCTGGAAAATCCGCGCGGCGGTGGGCGCCGGCTGCGCGAGCTGTTGCGTCACATTGGCGGCACACTGTTGGTACTGCACAAGATGACCGGGCGCGTGGAGATCCAGGACAAGCCGGACCTGCTGTGGGACCACCCGGAGGTCGAGCGCCTGTACCTGCATCTGGAAAATGAATATGAATTGCGCGAACGCAACACCGTGCTCGAGCGCAAGCTAGCACTCATCAACCAGACCGCCGAGACGGCGGTGAACCTGATGCAGAACCGCAGCATGCTGCGCGTGGAATGGTACATCGTGGGCCTCATCGTGTTCGAAGTGCTGTTATCCACCTACGAGCTCTGGTTCCGGCACTAACAACGCCAAGCGACGGCATTCTACTGATCGCTTAACGCAAGCAGAAAGTAATCATGCGCGCACTATTTACGGCCCTGGCGACGTCTATCCTGCTCCTGCTTTCCTGCAGCAGTGCAAAGGCACCGCCGATCGAGCGCGAATATGCCCTGACGCAGATAACTGACCACGTCTACGTCATCCACGGTCCCAATGAAAATCCAAACCGCACCAACCAGGCATTCTCCAACAACCCCGGTTTCGTGCTCGTCCATGGTGGCGTCGTGGTGATTGACCCTGGCGCGAGTGTCCAGGTGGGAGAAATGGTGCTACGTAAAATCGCGACGGTTAGCAAGGACCCGATCATCGCCGTCTTTAATACCCACATCCACGGCGATCACTGGCTTGGCAATCAGGCCATCAAAGCCGCCTATCCCAAGACGGTGATCTACGCTCACCCCAAAATGATGGAGGCGATCAATGCCGGTGAAGGCGACAACTGGATAAAAATGATGAACGCGGCGACTCAAGGGGCGAGCCGCGGTACAACGGTAGTGGCGCCGGATATGGGGCTGGATCATGATGAGGCACTCAAGTTGCACGGCACAAGCTTCCGCATCTACCACAATGACCGTGCGCACACGGACAACGACATCATGATCGAGGTGGTTGAGGAAGGCGTGATCTTTCTTGGTGACAATGTACTGAACAAACGCATCGCAGCCAATTTCCCGGAGCACGGTAATATTCAGGGCCAGATCGCGGCCATCGACCTGGCGCTCAAGTCCAAGGCCACGCACTTCATCCCTGGCCACGGGACAAGCGGCGGTCGCGAAATTGCGCTGACCCAACAGACGCTTCTCAAGCTACTACGCTCTTCGGTAAAAAAATACTACGATCAGGGGCTGAGTGATTTTGAAATGAAGGACAAGGTCATGCGCGATCTTGACGCTTACAAGGATTATTACGATTTCGACAACCTCGGGCGCGTCATCAACGCCGCTTACCTGCAAATCGAAACCGAATCTTTTTAGCGCAATCCCTTGCATAAGCTTTTCCCCGAAATTAAACCCTATGCGACGCACCGGCTCACGGTCGATGCTCCGCATGAACTGCACATTGAGGAATGCGGCAATGTCACGGGGCTACCGGTGCTGTTCGTGCACGGCGGTCCTGGCGCCGGGTGCGAGGAATATCACCGTCGCTTTTTCGATC
>NZ_JBAVEJ010000234.1:0-21761 GCF_049587675.1 Sulfuricaulis sp.
ATGACAAGACGAACGGAGCGCCAGCGAAGTAGGGCTACATTTACGACTAAGCTCACCCACCTCAAGTCATCCGGCGAGGCACACATGGTGGACGTGGGCGGAAAAGACGTCACGGCTCGCGAGGCCGTGGCCGAAGGGCTGATCCGCATGCAGCCGGCAACGCTCAAGCTCATTGTCGAGGGCGGGCATAAAAAAGGCGACGTGTTCGCGGTCGCGCGCGTGGCCGGCATCATGGCGGCGAAAAAAACCGCGGAACTCATCCCGTTGTGTCACGCAATTCCCCTGACTTCCGTGGACATCGAGTTGACGCCGGATGAAATGCGGGCCGCGGTATTTTGCCGCAGCACGGTACGTACGCAGGCCCGGACCGGCGTGGAAATGGAAGCGCTGGCGGCGGTAGAAATCGCGTTGCTGACTATTTACGACATGTGCAAGGCCGTGGATCGCGGCATGACCCTGACCGATATCGGTCTGGTCTCCAAAACCGGCGGTAAATCCGGCAACTGGCGTCGCTGATTTGTGGCGGCAGTGCCATCGCGCTACGCTGGTTATCCAGTAACCCGCATATTCCAAGGAGGTATCCATGGAACAAAACATTGGCAGCGTGGACAAGGCGCTTCGCATCGTCGTCGGTCTCGCCTTGCTGAGCCTGCTGTTCATTCTGGAAGGTAATGCACGCTGGTGGGGATTGATCGGCATAGGACCGCTCCTGACCACGGCTTTAGGCTGGTGTCCGGCCTATACCCTGATCGGCGTCAACACCTGCAAAACCAAAAAATCCTGACGCCGGCGTCGGTGGAATGCGGTGCGCGGGAGATTCCCGGAATTCTCCCGCGCCATTTCCTGATTTTTTCATGCAATCCTGCGCGCGAGGACATACAATATGTGCTCGTCGGCTTCTGACAGAAATTTCCGGCGGAAAAATTTACTGAATCCCGGATACCGAGTTTTTCATGTCGCTACCTGAATCAACGCCGACACTGGCGCTGAACCACGGCCTCAGCTTCGCTGAGCTTTTCACCCCGGAAGGTCTCCAAAAAATCGATGGTCTGTTCCTGGAGCGGCTGCACGCGCGTGACGCCAAGGCGCACGACGCCCTGATCGATTGGCGCGAGGGCCGCGCGAAGCTCACACCGCTGCAGGTCAGCGAACTGCTGCTGACCTGCGGACCGGTGCTGGACAATTTCATCACCGGCCTGTTCGGCATCAAAGAAACAATGGAGGCCGCGCAACAGCGGACGCTTACCCACGACCCGGTGTTTCATTTCAAGAAATTCTTCGTGCAACGCCGCGCGCGCCGGCGCCTGGTGAAGAAAGAGGAATTTGAAAGTTTCGCCGAGCTGGACCATTGGCTCGCCTCCGCCCTCAAGCAAGCGGGGCTCGATGCCGCTGACCGCGAGCTGGCGGTCGCGAAATACGGCGAAGCGCTGCTCCAGGACGACAAGGCGAATGCCGAAGCCGTCGAAAAGCTCACGCGCTGGTGCCTGCGCGCCCTGACCGTCCCGGAAGGCAAAGCCGCGGTGAAAGGCTGGGTCAGCTTCCGCCTGCCGGAAGGGATCGATCACCAGAAGCTGGTCCCGATCGTGCCGCTCCACGACGATGCCGGGCGCGTCGCGGGGCCGCCCGAGCATCTGCGCGCACGCGACGGCTTCAAACTTACCGACCTGCGTATGAATGCGCGGGAGGTGCAGAACGAAATCCATTACTGTATCTACTGCCATGACCACGACGGCGACTTCTGCTCCAAGGGTTTCCCGGAAAAGAAGGGCGAGCCGGACAAGGGGCTCAAGGTCAATCCGCTGGGGGTAACTCTTACCGGCTGTCCGCTGGACGAAAAAATCTCCGAGATGCATAGCCTGAAAAAATCCGGCTGCACCATCGGGGCGCTGGCGATGATCACGGTGGACAACCCAATGTGCGCCGCCACCGGGCACCGCATCTGCAACGATTGCATGAAGGCCTGCATCTACCAGAAACAGGACCCGGTCAACATCCCGCAGGCCGAGACGCGCATCCTCACCGACGTGCTCGACCTGCCGTGGGGCGTGGAGATCTACGACCTGCTGATCCGCTGGAACCCGCTGCGTCCCAGGCAATCGCTGCCAAAGCCGTACAACGGGCTCAAGGTGCTGGTATTCGGGATGGGTCCGGCGGGTTTCACGCTCGCCCACCACATGCTGATGGAGGGTTTCGCCGTGGTCGGCGCGGATGGCCTCAAGATCGAACCGCTGCCCGAGAAGCTGGTGCGTGAACCGATACGCGATTACACCGACCTCGAGGAGGCGCTCGACACCCGCACCATGGCGGGGTTCGGCGGCGTCGCGGAATACGGCATTACCAACCGCTGGGACAAGAATTTCCTCAAACTCATTTATCTCTCGCTCGCGCGCCGCCCGCACTTCCAGGTATTCGGTGGCGTGCGTTTCGGCGGCACCCTGACGGTCGAAGACGCCTGGAAACTCGGCTTCGATCACATCGCCATCTGCATCGGCGCGGGCCTGCCGCAGGCACTGCCGGTGCCCGGCAGCCTCGCCCCCGGCATGCGCCAGGCGAACGATTTCCTCATGGCGCTGCAGCTGACCGGCGCGGCCAAGCACGCGAGCCTTGCCAACCTGCAGGTACGTCTGCCGGCAGTGGTGATCGGCGGCGGTCTTACCGGCGTGGACACCGCCACCGAAATCCAGGCGTATTACATCGTGCAGGTCGAAAAGATGCTCGAGCGCTACGAGACGCTCGTCAAAGCGAAAAGCGAAAAGGCGGTACGGACCGGGCTCGATGAAGGCTCGGCGGCGATTCTCGATGAATTCCTCGCGCACGGTCACGCGGTGCGTGCCGAACGCGAACACGCGAAACAGGCCAGGACAGCGCCCGATTTCACGAAACTGATCCGCCAGTGGGGCGGCGTCACCATCGCCTATCGCAAGGGCTTGAACCAGTCGCCCGCCTACACCCGCAACCACGAGGAAATCATCAAAGCCTTCGAAGAAGGCATCTACTACGCCGAGGGCCTCGATCCGAAAGAGGCGCGTGTGGACAAGCACGGTCAGGTGGAAGCACTGGTGACCAGGCGACTGCGGCCCAATGCAGACGGCAAGTGGATGGAAACCGGCGAAGAGGTGGTGATTCCGACGCGCGCGATTCTGGTCGCCACCGGCGCGCGCCCGAACGTGGCCTACGAATTCGAGCACAAGGGTCACTTCCTCAAGGAACGCGGCCACTACCAGACTTATCATGACGTCAACGGCAAGCTCGAACCGATACCGGTCGCGGCACATTGCAAGATGGACGACTTCGGGCCATTTACCTCGTATGGCGCGGACGATCGCCGCGTGAGTTTTCTCGGCGACACCCATCCGGTGTTCCATGGCAGCGTGGTCAAGGCAGTTGCCTCGGGGCTGCGCACCTATCCCAAGATCGTCGCGGCACTCGGGGACAGGGTGGATCAGAAAGGGGACGCCAGAGAGTACCGGCATTTCCACTCGACCATGGACGAACTGCTGGCCGCGCGCGTGGAATCGGTCAAACGGCTCACGCCATCGGTGGTTGAGATCAGCGTGCGTGCGCCCATGGCGGCGAGACGATTCAAGGCCGGCCAGTTCTTCCGGTTACAGAATTTCGAGACACTTTCCGCGCTCGTGGGCGGCACGCGCTTGCAGACCGAGGCGCTGGCCATGACCGGCGCGCGCGTGGACACGGTTGAGGGCACGGTGTCGCTCATGGTAATCGAGCGCGGCGCGAGCTCGCGCCTGGTCGCGACCCTCAAGCCCGGGGAGCCGGTGGCGCTCATGGGTCCGACCGGCGTGCGCGCGACGATTCCCGGTGGCGGCGAAACCATTCTTTTCGTCGGCGGCCGCCACGGCGTGGCGCACGTGCAGTCCACCGGCAAGGCGCTGCGCGAACATGGCAATCGCGTGCTGTTCGTGGGTTGCTTCGACACCGCGCAGGATGTCTTCTGCCAGGATGAAATCGAGGCGGCCGCCGATGCGATCCTGTGGGTTACCGGTAACGGCGTCGCCATCAAGCCGCGCCGGCCGCAGGACCGCGCGGTCACGGCACCGGTACTGGACGCCATCGTGCAATACGCCTCGGGCAAACTGGGTGAGATGCCGATCAAGCTGGAAGATGTCACGCGTCTGCAGGTGGTCGGCAGCAACCGGCTGGTGCGCCTTATTCGCGATGCGCGGGCGAAACAATTGGCGCCGTATCTCACGAAAAAACCGGCGACCACCGCCTCGATCAACACGCCGATGCAGTGCTGCCTGAAAGGCGTGTGTTCGCAATGCCTGCAGTGGCAGATCGATCCCGCCACCGGCAAGCGAACCAAGGCGGTGTTCGGCTGCTCATGGCAGGACCAACCACTTGACGTCGTGGATCTGGATAACCTCGACGAGCGGCTGTCGCAGAACCGGGTTCAGGAACATCTGACCAATCAGTGGCTGGATTTCTTGCTCGAACGCCATAATGTAGCGCGCGTGTAAACCGGCTCGCCGTCACTCAGGCGGCGGATGTTGAGCCGGCTTCGCCGGCACTCAAAAGCTAATTGCGGGTGGCTCCGCCCCTGCACCCTGGGTTCCTTTCTCTTGCTTGTCCAAGAGAAAGGAACCAAAGAGAAGGACACCCGGTCGCTTCGCCGCGCCAACATCGCGCGGTCCCCTGCGCGCCTCGCTTCAGCCGGGCGCTCGCCTAACTCGCCGGGCGCTGAACAACGCGCCTCGGGCTCGATCAAAAGTCTCGCGAAAACTCCCGGCCTCGCTCGGTGCTCGGCTCGCTCCGACGGGGTTAGAGCAAAACACCTCTGACCTTCGCTTGGAGATGTTTTCAGATCCCCGTAGCCGCCGCCGAGCATCGCAGCCCGAGCGGGGGTTGTTAAGCGAGCACCTGTTCGAGCAAAGGCGCGTTGTGTGCGCCTTGCGAGTTGCGCAGCGCCCGCTCGGGCGAGAAGCGCAAGGGGTAGTCGGCGGCTCCGGGGCGTGCTTTCTTTTGGTTCCTTTTCTTTGCACGAGCAAAGAAAAGGAACCTGCCGTGGGTCAGCCACCCACAAGTACAATTCTTATTCGACAATCGCGCGTAGCGCGCTCAAAACGAGTCGCACCTACTTTCGGAACAACCAGACGAGCAGTGACAGAACCAGGCTGACGATAATCGTGGTGGTGAGTGGAAAATAAAACCGGAAATTCTCGCGCTCGATCACGATATCCCCGGGCAACCGCCCTAACCCGAGCTTGACGAGCCACGGCCAGGCGATACCCACGATGACGAGAATAACACCCAGCGTGACCAGAAATCGCGTCATGCGGATGACGTTTCCAGAAACCGCAGTATCTCCTCGCGACGATGCATGGCGTCATGGTATCCCAGATCGATCAACTCCCGGCAATAGGGTTTCTCGAACAGCAAGTAGCTGACCAGATTCGAGCCGTTGCGGTTGAAAGCGCCAAGTCCGCGCAGCAGGAAGCGGATCGACCATGGGAGGTGATGGGCGTGTCGCGCAGCGATTTTTTCCAGGTCTTCGCTCGGTGAAATCACGAGCACATCGACATTGCGCAGGGTAACACCGCTTTCGCGCAGGTGGTGCGCCGGAATGAGGCTGATGGTTTTGTTAATGCGCTGCAGGCGTTCGAGATCCGCCTCGAGACTGTCGAGAAAAATGCTGTTCAGCACGTGACCGGCGATCTGGGCGATCGAAGGATATTCAGCGGTCTCGCCACGCACCATCGCGAAGGAATCCTCCTGGCGCACGCCGACCACGAGCACGCGATCCGCACCCAGGTGTAGCGCCGAGCTGATGGGCGCCATCTGGCGCATGGAACCGTCGCCGAAATACTCGCGGTTGATCTTCACCGCGGCGAACACGAACGGAATGGCGGACGAAGCCATGAGATGATCGAGCGTGATAGTGGCCACGCTGCCCACGCGCCGTGCGCGTTTCCACATCGTCAGCGACGGTGTCCCCTGAAAAAAGGACACGGACTGGCCAGAGCTGTAGCCCGAAGCGGTGACGCTCAAGGCATGCAGAGCGCCGGCATTGATGGATTCCTGGATTTTGGCGAAGGGCATGGTGCGGTACAGCAAGCCACGCAGTGGGGTGCGGTCGAGCAAGGCGTGTGGGTTGCGCCGTCCGAGTCCAGCCGCCACCATGGCCAAGAACCAGCGCAGGCCGTTCGTCATCACGCCGGGGACATCGGCGCGGAATACCTGATCCACGTGAAAATTCTGCCACACGTGGACGAGACGCCGCACGCCTTCGTGAAACCGCGTGGCGTAGATGGCGAGGGTGGTGGCGTTTATCGCCCCCGCCGAGGTGCCGCTCAAGATGGGGAACGGGTTGGGACAATCCGGCGGAAGCATCTCGGCGACCGCCTTGAGCACGCCCACCTGATAGGCCGCGCGCGCGCCGCCGCCGGCCAGGATCAGCCCTACCTTGGGTTTGTCCGCAATATCCGTCATGGCGCTGCCGCGCGGGGTCCTTGTTGTTGACGATGTGCGGATAGCGGCGATGGCCTGCCGTGATCATTTATATCCGACATCTTTGCTTCATTATTATAGTCAACCTCGGTCAGGGCCATGCCTGACGATCCGAACCGTCCGTCCAGGCGCCATACTCGCTATGTTGAGGCCAACCATCGGGTATGCGGTACAGCCGCGGCACGATTTGCTAGACTTTGCCCATCGCGTTCAGAAAAGGTCGTCCCGATGAATTTACCCGTCACCGAAACCATGATCTATGACGCTCTCAGGAAGGTCATGGATCCGGAATTGAGACATAACATCGTCGAACTGGGTTTCATCCAGGAGATCGACATTGTCGATGACTATGTGCATCTTGATATCCAGCTCACCACGCCCAATTGCCCCTACGCCGACACTATCGTGGCGCAGATCAAGCACGCCGTGGAAGGCGTGCAAGGTGTCAAACGCGTCGAGGTCGAACGCGCCTGCATGAAAGAGCTTTAATCGCTGTTCCAGCCGGTGCCGGCAACTGGCGGCGTATTCGTCATTGTCTGGCGAAATCCCCACCCCCTAAACTTGGCCCCGGTTATCCGCATCAAAGCCGCCGTCCATGAACAGCTCGTTTACTGATCGAACACTCGCCCTCGCGGGGCTGTTTCAGTCCGCGCGCCTCGCGCAAGAACTGGCGCGCGAAGGGCGTACCGATACCTCCGCTTTTATCACCAGCATTCAGGCCCTGACGATGATTGATGCTCCCAGCACCGACGCGGTGTACGGCGGGGCGCAGGGCGTGGCAATTGGCCTGGACCTGTTGCGCAACAAGCTGGGCGGGGTCACCGACACCGGCGATGTCGAGATCGCCAAATACGTCATTTCCATGATTCACCTCGAGGGCCAGCTACGGCGGCACTCGGAAATGCAGAACGCCGTCCGGCGCGGCATCGAGGCGATCCAGTCGCAGATGAAATTCTTCGAGGCGGAGAAAAACGGCGAGGCGGTGCATCCGCGGCTCGTTGAAAAGCTCGCGGAACTCTACAGCCAGACGATCAGTACGCTCACGCCGCGCATCATGGTCAATGGCGAGCACGGCCACCTGAGTAACCCGCTGATCGCCGCCAAGGTGCGCGCAGCCTTGTTCGCCGGCATTCGCTCGGTGTTTCTGTGGCGCCAGCTCGGCGGCAACCGCTGGCAACTGTTATTGAGCCGGAAAAAAATCGCGGGCGAGGCAGCGAAAATTCTCGATGGCCTGCGCGTAGCGTCGACGAATTAGCCGGCTATTTTCGCGACGGGCGCTTGGCCAGCTTGCGCTGCAGCGTGCGCCGGTGCATGCCGAGGCGGCGCGCGGTTTCGGAGATATTACCGTCGCTTTCCGCCAGCACCTTCTGGATGTGCTCCCATTCCAGACGAGAAAGCGGCAATGGTTTGGTCTCCACCGGCACCGCGGCGTTGCCGCTGTCGCGGCTGAACGCCGCGACAATCTCATCGGCGTCGGCAGGCTTGGCGAGATAATGCGTGGCGCCAAGCTTGATTGCCTCAACCGCGGTGGCGACGCTCGCAAAACCGGTGAGCACCACGATCCGGGTATGCGCGTCCAGCGCCTTGAGCTTTTTGACCAGCTCGAGACCTGAGGGGCCGGGCATCTTGAGGTCGATCACGGCGAATTCGGGCGCATCGCCTTCCGCCGCGGTCAGTCCTTCACCGACATCATGCGCCACCCTCACGGCAAATCCGCGCCGATCGAGTGCCGCCGACAATACCTGGCAGAAGGTGGCATCGTCGTCGACCAGCAACAAGCTTGGCTTATCCGCCGTGTTCTCCGTGTTCATGCCGATTCCTCCACCCGCAGATTGGACAGCGGCAGGGTAAGTCGGGTGCAGACGCCCCCGCCCTCGCGATTATACAAACGCACGCTGCCGCCGAATCGGTTCAGGGTGGCATGCGCCAGAAACAGGCCAAGACCGAGCCCCTCCCCTGGCGCCTTGGTGGTGAAAAACGGCTGGCCGGCGGCCTGTTCGGCATCGGGTGTCAGACCCGCGCCGCGATCGCAGATTTCCAGCGCCAGCTCGTGCTCGTCCCAGCGCGCGCTGATCTCGATATTGTCCGGCGAGGCATCCGCGGCATTGTTGAGAATATTCACGATCGCCTGAGTCAATGTCTGTTCCGCCACGATCAGCGGCGACGGCCGCGGCCCGTCGAACCGGCGTTGCGCTCGTACGCCCAGTCGTATCGCTTTCCAGTCGCGCAACAGTTTTTCCAGATAGTCTTCCAGCGGCATGCTTCCGCCGCCCTCGGCGCGGGCAGCGCCGGCGGAGGCCGACAGCGTCGCGAGGATGGATTTGCAGCGGTCAATCTGCACGCGCAACACGTGCAAACTCGCGCGCAGCTCCGCGGAACCGCCGGCATCCTGCTCCAGCTCCTTCGTCAGTACCGCCATGGTGGAAAGTGGTGTGCCCAGCTCGTGCGCCGCGCCCGCCGCCAGCGTGCCGAGCGCCAGGATGCGCTCATTGCGCAGTTCATCTTCGCGCATCCGCGCCAGCAACCGGTCACGGCTGCGCCGTGTCTCGGCCATGTTCACGGCAAACCAGGCGATCAATCCCGCGCTCAGCAGGAAACCAAGCCACATGCCCATCACATGCATGCCGAAGTCGTCACCGTGCATCTCGTGACTGTGGGGCAGCGGGATATAAAAAAACATCAATAAGGTGTAACAGGCCATGGTCACAGCCGTCATGGCCCAGGTGTAACCCGCGGGCAACGCAGCCGCGGTCAGCGCCAGCGGCAGGAGGTAAAGAATGACGAAGGGGTTGGTGGAACCGCCGCTGAAGTAGAGCAGCGCGGTCAGCACCGCAACATCGAGCGCCAGATGGATAAACAGTTCGTTCTCGCCCACCGACCACGGGCGCTGCATCCGCAGCCAGGTCAGGAAATTCAGCAGCGCCATGGCGGCGATGATGGCCATCAGCGGCCGCAAAGGCAGGGCCATGTGCAGCGAGGTCACAGCCACCCATACCGCCAGGAACTGTCCAGCCAGCACGATGCAGCGCAAAACCACCAGACGCCGGAGGTTGATGGCGGATGAGGAAGACAGTGATGGGACGGGGTTCATCTGGCATTTGTACTTTAACGGCATTTTACCAAGGGAGCGAATTCTCAAAGTCTATCCGTGGACTGCGCCCTGGACCTTCGAGCGAAGCGGGACAGCGCAGCGATGAAGGGGCTGCGACACAACTTTGCGTGGAGCAAAGTTGGACGGCCGAAGGCCGGTCCCGGAGCACGAAGTGCGGAGGGGTCGCACCCAAGGAGGGGTGCGACAAAATGTCGCGCGGCAATATACCGCATTCATCCGCCCAGAAACGCAAGGTAGGATGCCAGAAAAATCAATACATGACGTATCCACTGGGAGAAAACAGAATATGCGACTCACTTCGTCTTTGATTCCCTTTTTTCTTGCTGCAGGGGCCGTGGTACAGGCAGCGGAACCCGTCGATGGCACGACGACCCATCTCGAAGAAGTAACCGTCACCGGCACGCGCGAAAAACAATCTCTGTCCGAAACCCCGTCGTCGGTGGGAATCATCAAGGGCGAGACGCTGCAAGAAAACAAGCCAACCCATCCTTCCCAGGTGATAAGCCAGGTCCCGGGAGCGGCGGTGGCCGTCACCAACGGCGAGGGACACACCACCTCCATCCGCCAGCCGTTCACCACCGCGCCGGTCTATCTTTTCCTCGAAGACGGGATTCCGATCCGGTCCACCGGGTTTTTCAATCACAACGCGTTGTATGAAATCGACATCCCCCAGTCGGGGGGCGTTGAGGTCATTCGCGGTCCGGGCACCGCGCTTTACGGTTCGGATGCGATCGGCGGGGTGGTTAACGTATTGACGCGTACGCCGCCGACCCAGGCCGAGGCTACCGTCTCCGGCGAGGCCGGCAGTTTCGGCTGGTGGCGCTTGCTGGCCGACGGCGGTAACGCCTCGGGCAACGATTCCTGGCGCGCGGACCTGAACCTGACGCATGCCGACGGCTGGCGGAATTCGACCGATTACGACCGCCAGAGCGGCGTCGCGCGCTGGGACCGGGCCGTCGACGCCAATGCGGTACTCAAAACCGTTTTCGCCTTTTCACTGATCGATCAGCAGACCGGCGCGAATTCGCCGCTGACGCGGAACGATTATTACGACAACCCGACGAAAAACTATCTCCCGATCGCCTATCGCAAGGTCAATGCGTTTCGTCTGTCGAGCGCGTACGAGGGCGAGTCAGGGAACGATTTGATATCGATCACGCCCTACGTGCGCGACAACAGCATGGACCTGCTTCCCTCGTACACGCTCAATTTCGATCCGACGGTATTCACGGACGAGAACCAGTCGTTCGGCGTCATGGCGAAATGGCGCCGGGATTTCCCGGAGGCGATGCGGGCGCGACTGATCGTGGGGACGGACGTGGATGTCAGCCCGGGCGGGCACGAGGAGGACGCGCTCAACGTCAACACGACCGGGAGCGCGCCGTCCCGGCAGTTCAACTCCTACACCACCGCGGCCCGCGTTTACGATTACGATGTCACATTCCGGGGTGTCTCGCCGTACGTTCACGGCGAGATCTCGCCGTCCGAAAACTGGCGCATCATCGGCGGCCTGCGCTACGACTATCTGACCTACGACTTCTCGAATCATTTCGGGGGCAGCCCGATACAGGTTCCCGCGTATGGATTCGTCGGCACGCGGTATTACGGCCAAGCCGGCGATACCGATGTCCACTTCAACCATCTCAGTCCGAAACTCGGCGCTACCTACGCGCTGGACAGCGACACGCACGCGTTCGTCGCCTACAACCACGGCTTCCGCGTGCCGTCCCAAAGCCAATTGTTCCGGCCGTCGTTCGGCAGTTCCGCGGCGGCGGCTGACGCGCTGATGCAATCGGCCCTGGGGCTCAAACCCATCAAGGCCGATCAGGTGGAACTCGGTCTTCGCGGCGCGGCCGGAAAGGTTACGTACGATGTGGCGATCTACGATCTGAAAAAACGCGACGACATCGTCTCGCAGCGCGATCCCGTCACCACGTTCACCCAGACGGTCAACGCCGGCAAGACCGATCATCGCGGCCTGGAGGTCGGTGCCGGCACGCCCATCGCCGCCGGCTTCCGGGTCGATGTCGCCGCCACGTACGCCCGACATACCTATACGGATTGGGTCACCACCACCGCGAACTTCTCCGGCAAGGACATGGAATCCGCCCCGCGCGAGATCGCGAACACGCGCCTGACGTGGCAGCCGGCGAGCAAGGGCCCGCGGGTGCAACTTGAGTGGGTGCATCTCGGGTCGTACTGGCTGGATGCGGCGAATACCCAGAAGTATCCGGGCCACGAACTGTTCAATCTGCGCGCCAACTGGCCGGTCGCCGGCGATGTTTCCGTCTTCGGCAGTATCTACAACCTGGCGGACCGGCGCTACGCCGACAGCGCGTCACTGTCGAACAACCAGCAGGTGCTGTCGCCAGGCCTGCCGCGCTCATTCTACGCGGGCGTTGAAGTAAAGTGGTGAATCGAGCCTGGACAGCGATCAAACGGGTCTGCATGGGCCCGATCGCCTTGTTGGTTGCAGCGCCGCCACGTCGCGTGGCGGCGCTGTTCGTTTTGTTTCCGGTGCTGGCGATCGCCGCGCAAGATCCCGGCGCACACGGTCCGGGGGCGGAACATCAGGCCCACGCCAAGCTTTCCCTGGCAACGGGTGTCGCCTTCGATAAAAACGGCCGCCTGTGGCGCGTATCAACGGAAGAGCAGTACGTGATCGTGCGCTATTCCGACGACAAGGGCCGCCATTTTTCGTCTCCCGTGCGCGTCAACGCCGCGCCGGAACGCATCGCCGCCGATGGCGAGAACCGCCCGACGATCGCCTTTGGCGCGGGCGGCGAGATTTACGTCTCCTGGACCCAAAGCATGGAGCAAGCCTATGCCGGGCACATACGCTTCAGCCGTTCGCGCGACGGCGGCCGCACGTTCTCCGCGCCGATTACCGTCAACGACAACCGCGATCCCATCAGTCACCGTTTCCAGGCCATGACGGTGGACCCGCGCGGAAACATTCATCTCGTGTGGCTCGACCGGCGCGATCAAAGCATCGCAAAGACCCGGGGTGAAAATTACACCGGCATCGCCGTTTATCATGCCGTCTCCAGCGACCAAGGCTCGAGTTTTTCCGCGAATGACAGGATTGCGGATCACTCTTGCGAGTGCTGCCGCATCGCGCTCACCCTGGACACGGACGGCACGCCGGTCATTTTCTGGCGGCATGTCTTCGGCAACAATATCCGCGATCACGCCCTGCAACGTCTCGATGGCCAATCTGCGCTGATACGCGCAAGCCGCGACGACTGGGCAGTGGATGCCTGCCCGCATCACGGCCCGAGTCTTTCCATCGGGGCCGACGGCGTCTATCACCTTGCTTGGTTCACCGGCGCCGCGGGACACATCGGACTCTATTATTCACGCTCCGCCGACCGCGGCGGACATTTATCCTTGCCCATGAAATTCGGCAACAGCGAGGCGCAGGCGGCGCATCCGCAGGTGCTGAACCTGGGCCAGGACACGTGGCTGGCATGGAAGGAATTCGACGGCCGTGACGCCGTTGTCCGCAGCATGCGCTCGGCCGACGGCGGGCGGTCGTGGTCCGCGGTGTTAACACTCGCCACGGCCTCCGGGGCTTCGGATCATCCCCTGCTGATCTCCGATGGCGCGAACATTTATCTCTCCTGGTATGCGGCCAAGGAAGGCTACCGCCTGATCGAAATCAGGAAGGAGAAAACATGATCGCGCGCCTCCGGCATGCGGCGACGATGGCTTGCCTTGGCATGGCGTTGTCGGCTCCGCTGGCCGCCCAGGAGATCAAACCCTTTGAATCCGGAAGCCTGGAGAAAATCGTCACGGCACACAAATCCCGTCCGTTCGTTCTCGCTTTCTGGTCGCTTGCCTGTCCGCCTTGCCGGGACGAGCTGGCGCTGCTGGGCGACGTTTTCCAAGGCGAGTCGGCGCGCGATCTGGTTCTGGTTTCTACCGACACGCCGGAGGAATCTGCGGCGATCGCGACGGTGCTCGCACAGCGTCGTCTCGCCGTCGTTGAGGCGTGGGTGTTCGCCGATGCCTTTACCGAACGCCTGCGCTACGGAATCGACCGGCAGTGGCAAGGCGAACTGCCGCGCACCTACCTGTACGGCGTCGATGGAAAGATCCAGGCGGTGAGCGGCAAGCTGTCGCCGCAACAACTCCGGCAATGGATCAAGCGACAGACAGCATCGGCGAAACGTCCATGACGCCGAACCTGACCGCTTCCCTGCGCGAGATGCCGCCCGCCACGCTAACGGCTTTCGCCGTGTCGATCGCGGCGCATATGAGCGTCCTGCTGTGGTTCGGGCCGGGTTCGCTGCACGCGCCGCAGCTTGCCGCTTTTAAGCCGATCGAGGTAGCGCTGATCGGTGAAGCAGCGCCGACATCGAGTCTGAAACCCATCGCGATGCCGAAGATCAGCCACAATCCCGTCAGCCAGGCAGCCGCGCCCAAAACGGAACAGCACAGCACCACCGCTCCCGACACCGCCCTGGCGCCCGCCGCGAAGAGCAGCGAAGAGCCGCTGGTGAAATCGCGCTATGACGTCCGCTCGCTCAACAACCCCAAGCCGCCCTATCCGTTTGCCGCGCGACGGAATAGCATGGAAGGCAGCGTGGTGCTGCGCGCGTATGTGCTCGAAGACGGGCATTGTGCAGAAGTGAAACTGATGACAAGCAGCGGACATGACTTGCTCGATAACTCCGCCTTGCAGACCGTGAAGCAGTGGCGCTTCGTTCCGGCGACGCGCGGCGGAGTCGCTGTCGCCTCGTGGGTGGAGATACCGATAACGTTCAGGCTTCAAGACACATCGTCCCTATGAGTTTGATTAATTCCAATAATCTACAATTCACAATAAAGGCAACAACGTGAAAAGAAATATTCTATTGGCCTGTGCCGTGACGGTTCCCTTCGGTCTGTCCGTTTCGCTATCGGCGCACGCCAGTTGCGGCGCGGCTTTCTGCACGCTTAATACTCACTGGGAAAGCCAGGGCGTGTGGACGGAACCTGGTCTACGTGTGGATCTGCGTTACGAGTATCTCAAACAGGACCAGTTACTCGCCGGACGCCATAAAACACAGCCAGAGGGTGTTCCCGACACCCACGACGAAATTCAAACATACAACCGCAATCTGTTCATGGGGCTGGATTATTCATTCGATCAGCATTGGGGCGGATCGTTGCAACTGCCCTGGATCAATCGCCAACACGTTCATATCCACAACGATACGCCGCCTGAAACCGAGACCTGGAAATTCGACGAGATGGGAGACGCCCGCGTTATCGGGCGCTACCAGTTCTCGCCCGATGCCGATAACCATGCCGCATGGGGCGTGACTGCGGGATTGAAATTGCCTACGGGTGAGTTCGACAAAACCAACGCGGAAGGGGTGCCGGCCGAACGCAGCCTGCAACCCGGTAGTGGCACGACAGATTTATTGTTTGGGGTATACACAAACTCGCTCATGCTTCTCGGCGACCGGCCGGCGCGAAAGTTTTTTCAAGCTAACGTTCAGTATCCCGCCAATGCCCGTAACGACTTCCGGCCCGGAAATATCTATGGACTGGATGCAGGGGTTACTTATCAAATGCTGAGCGCCTGGTACGGAATGCTCCAACTCAATGGACAAATCAAGGATCGTGATCGCGGACCCGCAGCAGAGCCGGCTGAAAGTGGCGGGAGTTTTGTGTGGCTGAGCCCGGGCCTGAGCTATGCCGCCACCCACCGCGTGCGGGCTTATGGCTTCGTCCAACTACCGCTCTACCAGCGCGTCAACGGAGTACAACTCACGGCCTCGTGGGCCGCCTCACTGGGAATCACAACAAATTTTTAGCCGTGTTTAGCTGATATTATGGGCTGTCTTGGCACGTCCCTTGCGCGGTTGCGAGGCCGATGACAAGAGAGTAACGTGCGCGCGCATTCGCCCCCTCACGGGAGACTCGGATTGGAAAACAACAATAGCGAAGCGCACCCGCAGAAATCCTCCACCGCCGGACTCACCCTGCTTGCCCTCGGCGTCGTTTACGGCGACATCGGCACCAGCCCGCTCTACGCCGTCAAGGAAACCTTCGCCCCGGCGCACGGCATTGCCCTGGGCACGGAGAACATCCTCGGCGGGCTCTCGACCATTTTCTGGTCGCTGATAATCGTCGTCACGCTCAAATATGTGACGCTCATCATGCGCGCCAACAACAGGGGCGAGGGCGGAATCATGGCGCTGCTCGCGCTCGCCTCCTCCGCGGTCAAGGACCAGCCGCGCTGGCGCACGTTGATCCTCGCGCTCGGCGTGGTCGGCACGTCCCTGTTCTACGGCGACGCCGTGCTCACGCCGGCGATCTCGGTGCTCTCTGCCGTCGAGGGGCTCGAGGTCGGTACTCCGGCATTCAAGCACTACGTGATCCCGATCGCCGCGATCGTGCTGGTGACACTGTTCGCGTTCCAGCGCCACGGCACGGCGGTCGTCGGCGCGTTCTTCGGGCCGGTCTGCGTGCTGTGGTTCCTCGCCCTCGGCGTGGTCGGGATAGGCAACATCGTTCATAACCCGGTGGTACTGTACGCGCTCGACCCGTTGCACGCGCTGCGCTTCGTCACCGGGCACGGATTTGCCTCGTTCGTGGTGCTAGGTTCGGTGCTGCTCGCCTTCACCGGCGCCGAGGCCCTGTACGCCGACATGGGGCACTTCGGCAAGCGCGCGGTGCGTCTCGCGTGGTTCGGCCTGGTGCTGCCGGCGCTGGTGCTGAATTACTTCGGCCAGGGCGCGCTGCTGATCGCCAATCCACAGGCGATCAGTAACCCGTTCTACCTCGCTTACCCGGATTGGGCGCTGTATCCGATGATCGCGCTCGCGACCGCGGCCACCGTAATCGCTTCGCAGGCCACGATCTCGGGCGCCTACTCGATCACCAAACAGGCGATACAGCTCGGCTACCTGCCGCGCATGAATATCCAGCACACCTCGGCGAAAGAGATGGGGCAGATATATCTC
This sequence comes from Sulfuricaulis sp., assembly GCF_049587675.1. Lineage (GTDB taxonomy): Bacteria > Pseudomonadota > Gammaproteobacteria > Acidiferrobacterales > Sulfurifustaceae > Sulfuricaulis. The sequence goes on from NZ_JBAVEJ010000234.1 coordinate 16,537, forward strand.
CCGGCCGTGAACTGGATTCTGCTCGCCGCCGTGATCGCCGCCGTGGTCGGATTCGGCTCGTCCTCCCGGCTGGCCTCGGCCTACGGCGTGGCGGTCATGGGCACGATGCTGATCACCACCTTTCTCACCTTCTTCGTGATCCGCTACAACTGGGGTTACAGCCTGTGGCTGTGCCTGCTCGCCACCGGTTCTTTCATCGTCGTGGACCTGGCGTTCTTCTCCGCCAGCCTGCTCAAGGTCTTCGACGGCGGCTGGTTTCCGTTGGTGATGGGCGGAGCGGTTTTCACTCTCATGGTCACCTGGCGGCGCGGACGCGAGATCCTGCTGGCGCGGCTCAAACAATCTTCGGTGCCGCTCGACATGTTCCTGGAATCGCTGATGCGCCACCCGCCGCTGCGCGTGCCGGGCACCGCGGTGTTCCTGACCTCGACGCCGGGCGCTGTTCCACACGCCCTGTTGCACAACCTGGTGCACAACAAGGTGCTGCACGAGCGCGTGGTGTTCCTCACCGTGGTCATCAGGGACGTACCCTGGGTGCCGCCGAAGGAACGCGTGAGCATCGAGGATCTGGGGAACAACTGCTTCCAGCTCAGCGTTTACTTCGGCTTCAAGGACCGGCCCGACGTCATGCAGGCACTCGAGCAGTGCCGCGAGCACGAGCTGGAATTCCGCCCGCTTGAGACCTCGTTTTTTCTCAGCCGCGAGACCGTGGTCGCGAGCATCCGTTACGAAGGCATGGCGCTGTGGCGCGAACGCCTGTTTTCCACGATGGCACGCAACGCCGGCAGTCCGGTGGAATATTTCAACCTGCCTACGAACCGGGTGATCGAACTTGGCACGCAAATCGAAATTTGATGTCGCGGCGCCCAAGCGCTGAGCTTTTGCTTAAGCAGTTCGTTAACCTGGGCGGGATTGGTCTTGCCCTGCGTCGCCTTCATCACCTGCCCGACGAAATAGCCGAACAGCGCTTCCTTGCCAGCGCGTCGGTCGCAGGGCTACCTGCACCAGGCTTGCCAACTATATAAACCGGCTACAGTATGTCTTTTGCGACGCAACCAATATAGTGCTCAACGACAAACTCAACATGATACCGAACCGTGGCATGTACCAGGTGAAACGGAAAACAACTGTTGGACCGCATTGACCCAAAGCTCGAAAGGAAAAATCTTGTCCGGTAAAAACAGGCCAGCGCTTGCGCAAATCGGGCTTATCGAGGGGCGCATTCTGGTGATCCGCGGGCAGAGAGTCATCGTCGATGCTGACCTGGCCGAGCTTTACGGGACATCAACCAAGTCGCTCAATCAGGCGGTGCGGCGCAACCGTGACCGTTTCCCGGGCGATTTTGTGTTTCAACTGACGGGCAAAGAGAAGGCCGAGGTGGTCACAGTTTGTGACCACCTCAAAAAGCTGCGGTTTTCCAGCACATTGCCTTATGCATTCACCGAACACGGGGCGATCATGGCGGCGTCGGTATTGAACAAACCCCTGGCGGTGGAAGTCAGCGTTTACGTCGTGCGCGCGTTTGTGCGGCTGCGCGAGATGTTGATCTCAAACGCAGAGTTGGCGCGCAAGCTGGAGCGCTTGGAACACAGGCTCGAACTGCACGACGGCAAACTGACCACCCACGACGACGCCATCGCCACCGTCCTGTCGGCGATCCGTGAGCTAATGACACCGCCAGAGCCGCCGAAGAAACGCCGGATCGGTTTTATTCAGGATGATTGAGGTGAATCAGTCCGGGATAGCCATGAATAAAGGTAGCGTCCCTTTTCTTTCGGTTGAATTGTGATGTCCCATTCAGCTTCCCCCAAGCGGCTTCATTTTCTCAATCGCAGCATCAATTTTTTGGCAGATTTCTATGGCAAGCGTCCGTGTGTCCTGCGCAAAATGTTTTAGGTTCGGCGCATACTTCTCCAGCCTGATGGTATCTCCTGGATGCTTGAACAGGATCGCCCGCATTACTTCTACGCCTTGCAACTGCTGCCAAAGCTTGAACAGCGACACGAGCAACTGGTCGTCGCAATTCACTGGTTCGCTCAGATACAACTCTATCCCTTGAATGAACATCGGTTGAAAACCGGGTTTGCCTTCAAGTTGATATTCATCAAGAGTAGCGATAATGAATCGAAGAGCCGAACGGAGACCGAGTAATCGTGCCCTTGCATTTGCATCACTCTGCAACGTCGCCCATTCGTTGAGGGCTTCGAGCCGCTCGCCATCAAGGAAATGCACGTTGTCGCCGTAGTGCTCCCGTCCTAACCCGCTCAACAGGTACTCCTTCGCGCCCTCGGTTATCTCACCGCTGTTAAACACATATACTGCTGAAACGTGGCACTCTCGAGGAGAGTCTGATCGTTTGAACGGCTTGGCAAACGCTTGTCGCACTTGGCTGAGCAAATCGTCAACGGATTTACCTTGTTTGATTTTCTTCTCATGCTTCACCTGTGCGGCATAGTGCCTCATGCCGCCCAGACGGTGGAGTTCCGAAAAGACAAAGTCTTTGCCAAATTCCTGTGTGCCGTGCTGCTCTGAGACGCCATAGTACCCGAGCCTGTTAAGCAACGGTTTGACGAAATTCTCGCGAAATTCGGCCTCGTCTTTGAACTGTTCGTAAAGCAACATACGATTAGGGACTAACGTGTTGCTGTGTTGTGCCGCGCCGCCGCCGCAACAACGGGAAACGGCACGTTGTCCCCGGCGTCGGCACAAACAACGTGTTAGAATGGCTTGAAGTCATTTTTGGTATCTCCTCATCCTTGCCTTTTCCCGAAGGGAGAAGGGTGTTGACTTTTTCAACAAACCCTCAGGCGTTAAGTTTTTTTCTGAGCAGCTCGTTGACCTGGGTGGGATTGGCCTTGCCCTGCGTCGCCTTCATCACCTGGCCGACGAAATAGCCGAACAGCGCTTCTTTCCCGGCACGGTATTGCTCAAGCTGCTTGGGATTCTTGGCGATGATCTCGTCGATAACCTTCTCGATCGCGCCGGTATCGGTGATCTGTTTCAGTCCCTTCTTCGCGATCACGGCATCGGCATCGCCCTCGCCGTTCCACATGGCCTCGAACACTTCTTTCGCGATCTTGCCGGAGATGGTGTTGTCGGCGAGGCGCTTGAGCAATCCCGTCATCATGCCGACCGTGACCGGTGAAGCACTGATGTCCTTGTTGTCGCGGTTAAGGAACGCCGCCAGTTCCCCCGTGACCCAGTTGGCCGCGATCTTGGGGTCAGAACCGGACTCACGCACCAGCTGTTCGTAGTAATCCGCCAGCTCGCGTGACGCGGTCAACACGCCCGCGTCGTAGGCATTGAGGCCGTAATCCTTCATGAAACGCGCGCGCTTGGCGTCCGGCAGCTCCGGCAGGGTTTTTTCCACGCCACGGATAAAATCCTCGGTGATCACCAGCGGCGGCAGGTCGGGATCGGGGAAGTAGCGATAGTCCATCGCCTCTTCCTTGCTGCGCATCGAGCGCGTGACGTCCTTATCGGAGTCGTACAGGCGCGTCTCCTGCACGACTTTCCCGCCGCCCTCGAGCAGGTCGATCTGGCGCTCGACCTCGAATTCGATGGCCTTCTCGACGAATCGGAACGAATTGATGTTCTTCAATTCCGCGCGTGTGCCGAATTTTTTCTCGCCCTTGGGACGCACCGATACGTTGGCGTCGCAACGGAACGAACCCTCCTGCATGTTGCCGTCGCAGATTTCAAGGTAGCGCACCAATTCGTGCAGCTTCTTCAGGTAGGCCACCGCCTCCTTCGACGAGCGCATGTCGGGTTCGGAGACGATTTCCAGCAGCGGCGTGCCGGCACGGTTGAGATCGATGCCGGTCATGCCGTGAAAGTCTTCGTGCAGTGATTTGCCGGCGTCCTCTTCCAGATGCGCGCGCGTGATGCCGATGACTTTTTCCACGCCGTCCACGTCAATCGTGACCTGGCCCTTGGCTACGATCGGCAGCTCGTACTGGCTGATCTGGTAGCCCTTGGGCAGGTCCGGATAGAAATAATTCTTGCGCGCGAACACCGAGCGGTGATTGATGGCCGCGCCGATGGCGAGCCCGAACTTCACCGCCATGCGCGCGGCTTCCTTGTTGAACACCGGCAGCACGCCCGGTAGCGCGATATCCACCGCGCACGCCTGCGTGTTCGGCTCGGCGCCGTATTTCGTGGCCGCGCCCGAGAACGCCTTGCTCTTCGTCTGGAGCTGGGCGTGGACTTCAAGACCGATGACGGTTTCCCATTCCATCAGCCAAACCCCTTCGGCATGCGCTGGTGCCAGTCCGTCACCTGCTGGTAGCGGTGCGCGGCGTTGAGCAGCCTGGATTCATTGAAATACTGCCCGATCAGCTGCAATCCCACCGGCAGGCCATCGGGGGCGAAGCCGGCGGGAATGGACATGCCCGGCAGGCCCGCGAGATTCACGGAAATCGTGTAAATATCGCTCAGATACATAGCCACGGGGTCATCGCTTTTTTCGCCGATCTTGAACGCGGTCGTGGGGGTGGTGGGGCCCATGATGACGTCGCAAGACTCGAAGGCCTTGCGGAAATCCTCGGCAATCAGGCGGCGCAGCTTCTGGGCCTTCAAATAATAAGCATCGTAATAGCCGGCGGACAGCGCATAGGTCCCGATCATGATACGGCGCTTCACCTCGGCACCGAAACCTTCGGCGCGGGTTTTGCAGTACATATCGAGCAGATCGGTGTAATCCTTGGCGCGGTATCCATAGCGCGCGCCGTCGAAACGCGACAGGTTCGACGACGCCTCGGCCGGGGCCAGGACGTAATAACAGGGAATCGCCAGCTGGCTGTTGGGCAGGCTCACCTCGACGACCTGTGCGCCGAGCTTTTTGTATTCGGCAATAGCGGTCTCGATCACCTTCGCCACCTCGGAACTCAGGCCCTTGCCGAAATATTCCCTGGGCAGTCCGATGCGCAGCCCCTTGATGTCGTCATTCAGCGATTTGGTGTAATCCGGCACCGGCGCGTCCACCGAGGTCGAATCGCGCGGATCGAAGCCGGCCATGACGTTCAACATCAGTGCCGCGTCCTCGGCGGTGCGGCACATCGGCCCGCCCTGGTCGAGACTGGAGGCAAACGCGATCATGCCGTAGCGCGACACGCGTCCATAACTGGGCTTGAGCCCCGTCAGATTGGTCAGCGACGCCGGCTGGCGGATGGAACCGCCGGTATCGGTGCCGGTCGCGGCCGGCGCCAGGCGCGCGGCCACGGCGG
>NZ_JBAVEJ010000235.1:0-22967 GCF_049587675.1 Sulfuricaulis sp.
GCGCTTGTTGTACTGCCGTGCGCACGTCGAGCGTCGTGGTGTCGAGCAGCCGGCGCACGTCGATCCGGATCCGCTCGATGCCGTTGCGTGCAGTCAGCACCACTGCATCCCCGATGCGCTCGTAGCCACGCGCATAGGCGACCGCGCCGAACACCACGGCCACGATTGCGCCGGCAGCCAGCAGACGCAGCGCCAGTATCCGATGCACATAGGTCTTGAGGGCGTATTCGCGTCGACGCATGGTTAGTTCCCCGTCAGTGGCGCCATCATTAAATTATTGCGGGCCTTTCCGCCCAGCGGCAAGACGGATGGTAGAAGTTGTTATGAGTTATCATAGCAGCACGACCGCTTTTAAGATCTGCCAGGCACCCCAAAACTGGGGTAACATTCATGCAGGTACTGACCGAGGCCGTCATGAAACAATTAAAGCATGAAGCCGAGTTGGTGAAAGGAGCGATACTCGCCGGTATGAAATATGGGGTGGATCGGGGCGCGGTCGTGTTCGAGCCGACCGATTCGGCCAGTGAGAAAATCCTGTTTATCTACCGGCTGCTTGTGCACGATAAACTCATCCAACCGCTGCCGGAAGATCAGGTTTCGCAACAATCCATGCGGCACAAACTGGCCATTTGGTACTCTAAGCAACTACCCAAGGATCATCCGTTGTTAAAGTGATATATAGGGAGCATTACCCATGACGATCTCAATGTACCAGGCCTCGGTGCCGGTGTTCATCCGCATGCTGAACAACCTCATCGGGATTCTGGAAAAGGCCGCGGCCCACGCCGAAGCCAGGAAAATCGACCCCGCGGTGCTGATCAACACCCGCCTGTACCCGGACATGTTTCCGCTGGCACGCCAGATCCGGATCGCCACGGACGCGGCCATGAGCGGCGCGGCCCGGCTGGCCGGAATGGAGCCGCCCAAATTCGAGGATAATGAAACCACGTTTGCCGACCTGATCGAGCGCATTCGCAAGGCGATCGCCTATGTAAGCGGCTTCAAGCCCGAGCAGATCGACGGTTCCGAGAAAGCCAAGATTGAACTCAAAGTACGCGACGGCACGCTCACACTCGATGGGCTGACGTTCCTATTGAATCGCGTGTTGCCCAATTTTTATTTTCATATCACCACCACTTATGGCATTTTGCGGCATAACGGAATCGAGATTGGCAAGAAGGATTATCTGGGAAAATTCTGAGGCCGGCGCGTGTTCATCGGACACATTGCCGTGGCCTTCGGCGTCAAGCGCGTGGCCCCGGAAGCCGGGTTGGGCGCGGCGATCGTGGCGGCGTCGTTCCTCGATCTGGTGTGGCCGGTACTGGTGGCGGCGGGAATCGAGCAAGTGAGAATCGCCCCCGGCACCATGGCGGTAAGCCCCTTCGATTTTGTTTCCTATCCGTACTCGCACAGTCTCGTGATGACGCTCGCCTGGGCCGGGTTGTTCGCTTGGGTATACCGCTGGCGCGGCGGCTCGATGCGCGCTGCGTGGTGGCTCGGGCTCGCTGTTACGAGTCACTGGTTTCTGGATCTGATCGTGCACCGTCCGGATTTGCCGCTGGCACCCGGGCTGGATGTGCGCGCCGGTCTGGGGCTGTGGAATTCGGTGGCCGGAACGCTGGTAGTGGAAGGGTCGTTGTTTGCCGCCGGCCTGTGGCTGTATCTGTCGGCCACGCGCGCCCGCGATCGCATCGGAGTCTGGGGCTTGTGGAGTCTGGTAGCGCTATTGCTTGTCAGCTACGTCGCGGCCACGTTCGGCCCGCCACCGCCGAATGTCACCGCCATCGTCATTGCCGACATCCTCGGCGCGACGCTCACGGTCGTTTGGGCATACTGGGTCGAGCGCCACCGCGAGGCCGTGCTATGAAGTGGATGATCGAGCCGACGCAGAGCATTGAATCCGGGGTCCCGTTGTGATTGCGCTGATGCAGCTCGTGAGAAAACCCAGCTAAAAGGTGCAGAGTGATTTATTATTATTGATCCCCGATCCCATTAATTCCAACGTTAAGGAGTGAACATGACGATTTCCAGGTTTCAGCCAGCAACGCGTTTCATCGGGATGATTGCAGTTATCGCCGCCATTGCCGTTACCGGTTGGCCGCACAGCTCGGAGGCCGCGCCCGCCGCGGATGCGCCGACCATGCCGGCGGTAAAAAAACCTTCCGCCCACACTGGGGCATCCCTCAAAGTGGCGGTGTCACTGAGCCCCGCGGTGGCCAAACAAGCCGCGCCGGATGACGTGGTTTATGTTTTCGCGCGTGCCGTGAACGGCCCGCGCATGCCGTTGGCGATTGTGCGTAAACAAGTCAAGGACCTGCCCACCACCATCGTCCTGGAGGATAGCCATGACATGGGCCAGGGGATGACATTGTCGAGCGCCCCCGAGGTGATCGTGGTGGCACGCGTCTCCAAGTCCGGCATGGCCAACGCGCAGAATGGCGATCTCGAAGGGATGAGCGCGCCCGTCAAAAAAGGCACCAAGTCTGTTTCGATCAGCATCGCCAATGTGGTGACCGGCCAAAAAGATATGGGGGCACCTCACGGTAAATCGTCAATGTAGCTTGGCGGTAATCTGATCTCCCTTTTCTGTTGGAGTTTGCCTTGTTCGTCCCGAGCGGGCGTTCAGATCAGTGGACAAGGTTGGAAAATTTACGGTCTTCGACAATGGCGGTAACTAATTCAGGTTGATGGCGGTGGTTCATTACAACCGAAAATATGCGTTGAACCGTAAAATCGCGTGACGAAGCCAGCAGGAATCACACAGGAACTCGCGCACAAGCAGCACGACGTGCTCCCGTAGGCGAGGCAGTGGTTACAGCGGTCTTATTGGCGCGGGCTCCGCAGTGATGAATAAAGCTGCCAGACCGCCGCGATTCGCACGGCCCATCGGCTCAGTTTGCGGCGCCCCATCCAGACAAGAAGCGCCACGCCGGCCGCGATGGCGAACGGATGCGCGCGCAAACGCTGGACGATCTCGATCCCGCGATCCACGAGCGCCAGCGGCTTTTGCCAAGGTCCGATAAGGCGGCCAATCTCGTCCCGTTGCGCTGCCGCCTGCGCCACCAGCGCCGCCCGGCGGCGCATGATTGTTGCCAGCGTATTCATATTGATGGAGGCGTCAGCTGATCACGGTCCTTGGAGAGTTCCGCCAGGGTCGTGGCGAACAGCCGCGGGCGCGATTTCATCCGATGGCGCAGGGAGATGCCGGCCACGACGCCCACCCCCAGGTACAACAGGGCGAAGCCGCCCATCACATACAGGCGATGGGATTCCCAGAACAGCATCACCACGAGCAGTGTGAAGAGCACGATCCCAAGGTTGACGAAAAACAGCGCCACGAAGCCGAAGACGACCAGCTCCCGTAATCGTACCCGCTCCTCTTCAAATTCGGTGGCGACTATCGCTACCCGCGTCTGCATGATATCGAGCAAGGTCGCCAGCAGCCGCTGCAACGACGCCAGCAAGCCTCCGGCAGGGGCTTTGGTATCGGACTCGCTCATGCTGCTAACGGCGGCTGATCAGCATGCCGAGCAGAAATCCTACCGCCGCGGCAAGACCCACCGCCTGCCATGGATGCTCATGCACCAGTTCATCGGTTTTGTGCGCCGCCACCTTGGCTTTGTCGGTCAGGTTCTCCCTTAACTCGGTGAGCCGCTTCTTGGCATCCGCCAGGCTTTCCTCGACCTTGACGCGCGCGGCGGCGACCTTTTCACCGGTCTGGCTGGCGGTCGCCTTGAGCAGCTCCTCGGTATCCGCGACCACGGCCTTGAAATCCTTGACCAGTCTTTCTTTTGCTACATCCGTCTCGGTTGTTGCATTCATGTTTGTGCTCCTTCAGACAGGAAGACAAGAGGCTTATTCAACAATTTAAGCTTGAAACTTCCCCAGTCTAATTTCGTTGATGTACGTCAACAAGTGTACCAGCCCAAGTCCTGAAATATCAGTATCATGGCCCTGCCCCCAAATGCTGTTTCCGCCACTGAATTTCCGTTTAAGCTTCTGCGCCATTTGCAGCGGCTGGAAATAACATTAATAAGGTCGGGCACCATTGAACCTCCGGGTGACGGCTTTCTCGCAGATTTGTTGCGGAATCAGGTGGATCGCTGCGGATCAAGTCGTTGACTTGCATGAGTACTGGCCGCCAACGTAAAAACCAGCGGTGGTTGGCTTTATGTTAGGATTTCAACAACGAAATTCTTTTCGTCCTCACTGGAAGCATCCTTGCTGAAGGAGTAGCTCATGAACATCGACGAACTCAAGTCAGTGGCAAGCGCCATTGTCGCGAAACAGAAAGGCGTGCTGGCGGCGGATGAAAGCAGTCCCACGATCAAGAAGCGTTTCGATTCGATCAAGGTCGAGTCCACCGAAGAAAACCGTCGGCGCTACCGCGAAATACTTTTTACCACCGACGGCATCGAGCGCTATATCGGCGGCGTCATTCTCTTCGATGAAACTCTGCGCCAGAGCACCCGCGACGGTACTTCCTTTGCCAAGTTACTGTCGAGCCGTGGGATTGCCCCGGGGATCAAGGTCGACAAAGGCGCCAAGGCGCTGGCGCTGTATCCCGGCGACAAAGTCGCCGAGGGCCTGGACGGACTGCGTGATCGTCTCGCCGAGTACAAACAGCTGGGCGCGAAGTTCGTGAAGTGGCGCGCGGTGATCGAGATCGACGAGCGCGATGTTCCGTCGGCGTTCGGGATTCGGGCGAATGCCCACGGGCTGGCGCGGTATGCCGCGCTGTGCCAGGAAGTCGACATCGTGCCAATCGTGGAACCGGAAGTTCTGATGGACGGCGCCCACGGCATCGAGCGCTGCGAAACGGTAACGTCGCAGGTGCTCGAGGCAGTGTTCTCAGAGCTCGACGCGCACCGCGTGGTATTCGACGGCATGTTGCTCAAGCCGAACATGGTGATCGCCGGCATGAAATGCGCGCGCCAGGCGAGCGTGCAGCAGGTGGCCGAAGCCACGATGCGTTGCCTGACCCGCTACGTGCCGGCGGCGGTTCCCGGGATCGTATTCCTGTCCGGCGGGCAGAGCGCGGAAGATGCCACCGACCATCTGAACGCCATGAACGCGATGGGCCCGCATCCGTGGCAGGTCAGTTTCTCTTACGGGCGGGCGTTGCAGGCGCCGGTGCTGGCGGCGTGGAAGGGGCAGGAAAGTAACGCGGCCGCCGCGCAGAAGGCGCTGCTGAAACGCTGTCAATTGAACGGTCTGGCGCGCGACGGAAAGTATACGCGTGCCATGGAGAAGGCTGAATAATTATTCACGGGCCGGGCGATACCACCGGCTCTTGGTCGGCGGTATCATATTTCGTTATCCGTACGGCCTTTCCCGTCCCGGACGATGAATCTCGAAGGAGGCATGACCATGGCTATCGCACTCACCCTCAAGAGATTTCTGAGAGAGCATCACGTTGACTATGATGTCGTTGTGCACCCCCGGACCCTGACCAGCATGGAGACCGCCGCGGAAGCGCATGTTCCCGGCGACCGCCTGATCAAGTGCGTGGTCATCGAAGACAATCAGGGCTATCTGATGGTGGCGCTGCCGTCCACCCACCGGCTGGATCTGGGGCAATTACATCGCCAGTTGCAGCGCAACCTCGGGCTCGCCACCGAAAGCGAGCTGGTCGGACTGTTCAAGGATTGCGAGATTGGCGCCATACCGCCTATCGGTCCCGCCTATGGGATCGAGACCGTCGTGGACGACAGCCTGCTGCTAGAGAACGACGTCTATTTCGAGGCCGGCGATCACGAGGAACTGATCCACGTCAGCGGCAAACAGTTCCACGACCTCTTCGCCGGCGCCAGGCACGGACATTTCAGTCATCACGTATAGCGAGGAAGCGTGCCAGCAGGCACCTTCGTGCGCGCCAAATAGTATTTGGCCCAGCCGAGCGCTTAGCGCCGCTGGCCAATCTCGCCCTGGTAATCGAAGGGCACCTTGCTCATCCGGTTCGCGAGGCTGAGCCCGCCGGATAAATGATAGCGCAGGCTCTGTCCCTTGCCGCTCTCGAGTCCGCGAATCTGATCGAAGATTCGGATGAGATTGCTCGTCAGTTTTATTTCCACCACGGCCTCGCCATACGCCGGCACCGTCACTGCTTGGTCGCTCACGCCGCGTCCCAGCTCGGTGTCGTTGATGTCGAGCTGGAAGTTCATTCCGGTGATGGGCAGCTCGACAGGGTTGGGGTTCTGCACGCGAATCTTCAGACCATAGCGCTGCTCAAAGAGCGTCATGTCGAGCATCCGCAAGTCCGTGAGAGTCACGTACGGGGCCTCGAGCGAATCTTGCATCGCCGCGCAACCGCTGAGGATGACGGCGAAAAGCAAGGTGACGAGCTTCTTCATGTTCGTGTCCTGGGATTCGATGCGCGCTTGGGCATGGCACCGTGGCCAATAGTTTACTTCGGATCTGTCACTTGGCCCAGCCCGCGCGATTGTGCCGTGGATTAGGCCGCCCTGAACATTCGTATTTATCTCGGGTCATGGTAGGAATTAAACCCATGCCCGGAACGACTCGCGCGTATTTTTGCCGTACATCAAGGAAGAGCAACCGCCCAGGGGTGTTAACTATTACTGATAAATCCGAAAGCGAGACAACATTTTAGAAGCTATCTGAAAAATGACACCCTGAAACTACCGGAGAGGAAACCATGTCAAAGGCAAAACGTACAACGCATCGGAGCAGCAAAGGCACCAAGCTGTATGCAGTGCGTGATAGCAGTGGTCGCTTCAAGGACATCCAGACGTACAAGCGCGCACACGCCGCCGACATACGGCAGAAATCCAAGGCCGAAAAATAGCAACAACCCCGCTCCTGGTGATGGAGCCGGGGTTTTTTTTCATCCGGGCCAAACGAAATCAGCCATCAGGAAACAGGCTACGGCCCATTACATACATTGGAGATAGATCATGACTGATACCGACATGCCCGATTTTTCGGGCGTCAAGAGTGGGGCGAGTTCGACCGCAATGAAGATTTATGAGGTTGTCTCGGGGGACAGCTTGTCCAAGATCGCCAAGCGTGAGTACGGCGATGCAAAACTCTGGACGCGGATATTTGACGCGAACAAGGACATCCTCAAGGACCCCAACAAGATCTTCCCAGGGCAGAAGCTGAAAATTCCACCCAAGTAACATTTCATTTTTATTGTCTCGACATTCAAAACAAAAGGAGAAATATCATGAAAGTTTTCTATGCAAGTTTCCTTGCCCTGCTGCTTGCCTTGAACATCGCCGCCTGTGGCAAAAAGGAAACGCCGCCGCCCGCCGCACAGCCGGTGGCCCAGCCCCCTGCCCAAACTGTGGCGCAGCCGGTCGTGTTGGGCGTTACCTCCGTTAATCTTGGTAACGCGATCGGTGCCGATAAACGCGTGACCGCGGCAAGTACCAGCTTCGCTAAGAGCGACACGATTTATGCGGCGGTGGAAACCCAGGGCAGCGGCAACATAACGCTCAAGGCCAAGTGGACATACCACAAGGGTGACAAGATTGCCGTGGTGAACGAAAATAGCCAGACGATCGCCGCCAGCGGTCCGGCGGTTAGCGAGTTTCACGTCAGCATGCCGAGTGGCTGGCCGGCCGGCGATTATCAGGTTGAGGTCTTCGCCAACGACAAGTCCGCGGGCGTAAGCAAGTTCACGGTCAAGTAATGGCGTTCACGCTGCCGCGAGCTGAGTCGCGGCAGCGAGATTCGAGGGCACACATGCGACGCATTGTGATGGCAGCGGGCGGCGTCCTGGCGGCAGCGCTGCTTGGCGGCTGTCAATCGGCCTATTACGGCACGATGGAGAAATTCGGCTACGAGAAGCGCGATATTCTTGTCAACCGCGTGGATGATGCGCGCGAGGCGCAGCAGCAAGCGAAGAAGCAGTTCGAGTCGGCGCTCGAGCAGTTCATCGCGGTCACGAACTTTTCGGGCGGGGATCTGGAACAGCAGTACAACAAGCTCAAGAGCGAGTTTGACGACTGCGAATCCCGCGCCAACACCGTGCGCAAGCGCATCGCCGACGTCGAGCGCGTGGCGCAGGATCTGTTCAGTGAATGGGAGAAGGAGCTCACCCAGTACACCAGTCCTGAACTGCGGCGATCGAGCCAGAGCCAGCTGAACACGACCCGCGCCCGCTACCGCGAACTTATCGGCGCCATGAAGCGCGCGGAGAAAAAGCTCGACCCGGTGCTCGCCGCGTTCCACGACCGTGTGTTGTTTCTCAAGCACAATCTCAATGCCCGGGCAATTGCCTCGCTCAAGGCCGAGCGCGCGAAAATCCAGGCCGATATCACCACGCTGGTGGCCGACATGAACCGATCGATCGCCGAGGCCGACCGCTTCATCAAGGATATGTCAGCCGACAAAAACTGAGCCGGGAGGCGATGGCGGTAACTGGACCGGCCCGTGGCCGTCACTCGCGGCGAGTCGGATCAGGTCTCGGCTAAAGGCATTGGAGTTATTTGATGCAAATCTGGGTCGACGCCGACGCCTGCCCGAATGTCATCAAGGAAATCCTGTTCCGTGCCGCGACACGCGCGCAGGTCTCGCTGACGCTGGTGGCTAACCAGTTGCTGCGCACGCCGCCGTCCCCATATATCAAGGCCATCCAGGTGCCGTCCGGTTTCGATGTTGCCGACAGTAAGATCGTGCAGCAGTTGCAATCCGGTGACCTGGTGATCACCGCCGACATCCCGCTGGCGGCGCTCGTGATTGAAAAGGGCGGCCACGCGCTCAACCCGCGCGGGGAGTTTTACACCACCGAAAATATCCGCGAGCGCCTTGCCATGCGCAATTTCATGGACGAGCTGCGCAATACCGGCGTGAACACCGGTGGTCCCGCGGTGCTCAGCCTGAGCGACCGGCAGGCGTTTGCGAATCAGCTGGACCGGTTTTTGACGAAAACCAAAGGATAGGGCAAGGTTGTCGTATGACCAAGCTGAATAATATCTCGCCGGAATTGCTGGCCCGCCTTCCCGTTCTGGCGTCGCGCTGGCGCGCCGGTGAGTGCGACGCGGCGGAATTCGCGGCCCTGTATTTTTTCCATTGGCAGATCGCAATATACGGCCAGGCATTCGCGTCACGCAAACGCAAGCATGACCCCCGCCCCGATGCGGCGGTATGGCTGAAAGTGCTCGAGACGGCGGAGGGTGAGAGGCTGCGGCCACTGCTGCTCGATTGGCTTGAGCGTTACCAGTTTCGCGGCGTGATCGGCAATGTGCCGGTCGCGCTGCTCCAATGGCTGCGGGGCGCCTGGCCGCTCATCTTGCGCGAGGATATCCCGAGCCCGCGGGATATCCTGCGTTGGCAGGCTCGTGGCACGCGTGCGGCGACGGTGATCACGGCCTGGCCGCGTGCACGCGAACCGGTGCTGAACAAGTCCGATGCTTTTGCCTTTTTTCGGCACGATCTGGAGCATGCATACAAGTTTTACCACTCGCCGGCGCTGTACGCCGGCCAGTGCGCGTTTTTCGCGAGGTTGGAGGCGGCTGTCGACCGCGGCGTGTTTGCGCCATATATCCACGAAGCCGAATTTGTCATCCGGTTTCATTACCTCATGAGCGACATGAACACGCACCCGGAGCACAGCCGCCAGTACCTGCGCGCGATCCTGATAGAGTTTTACCGGCGGCGCGAAAGCAAAGCGCACACGGAGTGGCTGAGTGCGGAAGCGGAGCGGGCCATTGAGGAGGTGATGCGTGACGTGCATGCCGTCACGCCGCTGCCAAGCGACGGTGTTGGCCAGGGACCTTCCGCTTTGCTACGCTGGGAGCTGACGCCACCATCCGAACGCCTATCCGCTTGAACACGACCACTGCCGGCGACAGCGACCCCACGGCCGGGAAGACGGTATTTTCGATACTGACCGCGATCAGCGTCTGCCATCTGTTGAACGACATGATGCAGTCGCTGTTGCCGGCGATATACCCGATGCTGAAAAGCAACTACGGGCTCGACTTCGGCCAGATCGGCTTGCTGACGTTTACGTTTCAGTTCACTGCCTCGGTGTTGCAACCGATGATCGGTTTCTATATCGACCGCAAGCCGAAGCCCTATTCGCTGGCAATCGGAATGGGCTTTACGCTGTCCGGTCTGGTGCTGCTGGCGTTTGCCCACAACTATGCGGTGCTGCTGCTGGCCGCGGCACTGGTCGGTATCGGTTCATCGGTGTTTCACCCGGAGTCGTCGCGCGTGGCGCGCATGGCCTCGGGAGGCCAGCATGGACTGGCGCAATCGGTGTTTCAGGTGGGCGGCAACGCCGGTTCCGCCATCGGTCCGCTGCTCGCCGCGTTTGTCGTGCTGCGTTACGGACAGTCGAGTGTCGCCTGGTTCTCCCTCGCCGCGTTGCTCGGCATCTTCCTGCTGATTCACGTCGGCCACTGGTACAAAGGCCACGGGCTGGCGCGCATGAAGTCGCGCATGACGAAGAGCGCGGCGCACGCCGCGCTGCCGCGCGCCAAAGTGATGCTGGCCATCGCGGTGCTGATTGCGCTTATCTTCTCGAAGTTCTTTTACATGGCGAGCATGACCAGCTACTACACCTTTTATCTGATCAACCAGTTTCATGTTTCGGTGCAGAGCGCCCAGGTTCACCTGTTCGTGTTTCTCGGAGCCGTCGCCTTCGGCACCATCGCCGGGGGTTCGCTCGGCGATCGGTTCGGTCGCAAGCTTGTGATCTGGGCCTCGATCCTCGGAGTGTTGCCATTCACGCTGTTGCTGCCGTATGCCAACCTGTTCTGGACCGGCGTGCTCAGCGTGCCGATCGGCGTCATTCTCGCGTCCGCGTTTCCGGCGATCGTGGTATATGCGCAGGAGCTGATGCCTTCCCGGATCGGTGCCGTGGCCGGCCTGTTCTTCGGCTTTGCCTTCGGCATGGCGGGTATCGGCGCGGCGGTGCTCGGAGAACTTGCCGACGTGACCAGCATTCAATACGTCTTCCACGTTTGTTCGTTTCTTCCGGTCATCGGCCTGCTCGCCGGTTTCCTGCCGCACCTGGACACGGAACGTCGGCGCCAGCGCTTGCAGGCGGTGGCGGTGGACATGACAGGCAACGTCGACGCGGCCCCGCCGCGATCCGCCAAATGACAACGTCATCGCGACGACGGAACCGGCTATTCAAGAGGTGATGCGTGCCGTAGAGGCAGCTGCGCCGCGGTTAACAGCGCCTGAGCGCTGGATATTTTTCTGGCTGGGTTGTGGACTACGCGGAACGGTTAAGCCTGCCGTGACTTGGCTGTGCCACCGATGGCGTTTGCCAATCAGCCAACACGCTTGCCAATATTGCCTTGGCCTGGGTCTCGGTGACGCCGTATATCGCATTGAGCTCGTCTGCGGTCTTGGCGGAATCCACCCGGTAGTAGAGTCGTTCGCCGTAACGGATCGCGATCGTCTCGCCGGTATCGGGCAGTGTGGCAAACGCTATTCCGGGGAATCCGGCAGCGGTGGTTTCATCTTTACCCATGGTTGTCCTCCTGTTGGCGTGTGACATGCTCGAATCGTGAGAGCTTGGGTTTCTTCCTTGAAGTTGCGGCGCTAAGCGACTGCCGCCAGAAACCAGGTAGTCTAAGTTGCGATTGTTATAGTGACATGACAAAGCGCGGGTAGTTCTGGGCATCCGACGATGTGTCGTAGGCCGTTGACGAGCGGACGGGGTCATTGAAACGCAGCCGGAATCAGGGGAATAACCCGAACTTCCCTAGGCCTTCCCTGACGGAGGGGGTGGAGACCTCATATTTCTAAGAAAACCAGAATTGATTTTGCGTCGGCGATTCGGCCAAACCCTCACTTTCTTTCAGGCTTACTACAATAAGACATAGCATCGCAGTCACCATACATACCCTAATTAACGAGCGGTCAGGGAAAAATCGATGTCATCAGCACAAGAGCGGGCCAAGACTCTGGCTCAGGAAATGAAAAGAGCCATCATGGAGGCAAAGACCGCCGAGGCGCGCGCCAAGCGGCTGGGCGATGAAGTGTTGCTGGCGCTGGCCGAGGCCAAGAAGGAGGCCGAAGCGGTCAGCGAGATTATCGAGTACCCGGTCGGCCGCTATGAATGCAAGCAATGCGGGACAGGGTCGATCTTTTCGCAGACGTACCGGGAATTGCCGGCCTGTGATAATTGCGGCAGTCACGAATACGTTGGTGCCGAGCCGACGATCACAAAAATCACCGCTCCACCGCCGAAGAAATATTCGTCCGGCATGTATGAATGTACCGGCTGCCGCACGCGCATTGTACTGGCGGAGGATATGGACATGCTGCCACCGTGCGACATATGCGGCGCTCATAAGCTAAGGGCGGTGTGAAGTTTACGGAGAGTCACAAACGTAACCCCGGTTCATTACCGGCCAAGAAAGTTCCGATCAAGTCCGTTCGTGCCGAGCCCGGTTCGACGGCTCACCACGGACTTCGACAAGCCCGGACCGAACAGCGAGTGAAGGGCACAGGACGAACGGAAAGATTAAATCAAAACTTCCCTAGTGAATAACCCCAACACCGATGCCGAAATGAAAACTGGGCTCGCGGCGATCGAGGGATGATTTTGGCCACAGCTGCAATTTAGTGGCTACAACGACGGGGTAGACGTAGTTTGCTTCTCCCACCATTCCATGGCGGGTTTCCGTCACGGCGCCGACCACCGTGATCAGCCTGCCGGGCGCGTAGTCGGCGGTCTCGAGATAGCCGGGCTGGGTCACGAGAAACCGCCCGGTCGGCTTGGCGTCGGAGTTGGGACGATTTTCTGAATCGAGCGGGTAACCAACCACCTCTATTTCGCTCTTCTCCTTCAAGTTCTTCGCGGCTGTAATCAAGCCGCCCCAGGCCACGGTGCGATTGACCATGCCGGCCACATTTTTCGCCGCTTCGACAGGCGTGACGCGGGGATCGGCGTTGCCGATGTCATACGGCGTGGCGCAGCTGCTCACCAGGAGCGTGCTCCCGATCAACAACGAGACAGCCAATGCGGCGAGGTGGTTCATGGATGTTTCCTCCCTACGATTCATCGAGGGATATAGTGCCAGGGCCGATGGTACGGCATGCCCCACGGATACCACGGATCATAAAAAAACGGATCGTAATAATATGGATAGTACGAAGGCGGCAGCGGGGGCGGACGCGGCTGCCACAAATAAACTACATCGACTCGGACCAGTGGATAAGTGTAGCGAAATTCGCCGATCGCCTGTTCAACGGTGCCCTCGATGCTCCCGCGTACGGTCACCTCGCGTTCCGCTTTGTAGATCGCCGGATCGAGGAAGCTCTGAACTTTCGCGAGAAAACGGCCCAGGCTGCGATCTTCTTTGCGCGGACGGCCTTCATCATCCAGGTCGCGTCCGATAATCTCCAATACCGTATGGTCGCGCTCATTGCGGGTGCTGACAATGTTACCGCCCCAGCGCACGACCGATTCGCGATACTGTTGTGGCTGTTCGCGCACCTGCTCAATCTGCACGTTTCCCGGCGCCGCGGTGCGGATGGCCTCCGGCACCGTGCTGGCGCAGCCGCCGAGCACCACGGCCGCGACGAAACTAACTATATAGGTACGCATAACCCAATACCTCACTTTGACGGCTGAGGCGCTGACAATTCATTAGACCACTATTTTGCCCATAATGTCCGTTCCGGTGTAATGCTTATAATAGCGGTCAGTTACCGCTCCCCCTGGCTTTATTATTCTTCGGAGATATCATCATGCGCATGAATCGGTTTATCCCTATGTTGTTAGGTATCGTCCTCTCCTTCCCGATCCAGGCGGCGGATGTGCTAAACGCCAAAGTGATGACGCTCGATCTCGCGCGTGATATCGCCAACCACACGCTGGAAGCCTGCCGCAAACAGGGTTACCAGACGGCGGTTGTGGTGGTGGACCGCGCCGGCGACCCGCAGGTGGTGTTGCGTGATGTTTATGTTTCGCGTCATGCCATCGAAATTGCCACACGCAAGGCCGGCGCGGTCATCCTTTCGGGCATCAGTTCCGGCGAGTTCCGCAAGAATCGTCCCGACATGCGCGCGGAACTGAACGAGATTCCGGGCGTATTTCTGCTGCAAGGAGGCTTGCCGATCCGCGCCGGCGGCTCGTTGATTGGTGCGGTGGGGGTGAGTGGGGCACCCGGCGGCGAAAAGGACGAGGCCTGTGCCGCAGCCGCTATCAAGGCGGTGCAGGAACGGCTCGATTTCGCGGAGTGAACAGGGTGGTGACCATGCCTGAGCGATTCATCAGCGAAGCCATCCAGCCCGTGGTCGCGACGTTTGACACCGCGCGCATGGCCGCGGGGGAGCCGGGGCTCCCGCAGGAGTTCGTGTGGCGGGGCCGGACCATCAAGGTGGCGGCCGTGCTGCGCACCTGGCGCGACACCGGCAAGTGCCGACACGGCAGTCCCGAGCTGTATGTTCGCAAGCACTGGTACGAAGTTGCCACGACCTCCCGCGACACGATGAAAATCTATTGTGACAGGCAGCCTCGCGGCGGACGGCATGGTGCGCGATGGTGGCTGTTCAGCATTAACGAATCAGAGGAAAACCGAACAACAGGCTGAACAGCATTGCCGAATGGCCGTGCTTCGCTGTCTTTTCTCAAGGGGTTAGCAGGTTGTCTGCCTGCGGTCACGTATACCGAAATCTGGTTAATGCACTAATGGAGGGATCTCATGGCACTTCATCATGCAGCACACGGCGAGATTGTCGATGTTCGACCGCTAGGCAAGAAGTTGAAGCAAGCCATTTCGGCAACTCTCGTGAAAACCGATCATCTTCAGGTTTTTCGTTATATCCTTCCCCGGGGCGAAGAGTTCGCTGAGCACAAAGTGCACGGTGAGATCATGGTGCAGTGTCTGGAAGGCGTGATTGAGTTCACGTCGGTCGGCCGAAAACAGACGCTTCGCGCAGGTGAGCTTGTGTATCTCGCCGGTGACGATCCGCACGCTCTCAAAGGAATGGAGGATGCTTCCGTGTTGGTAACCATTGTTTCGAGCAGGCGGACCTGACAGGCAATTCCACCCGCGCGCAGAGGCCAGGCTTATGCCCGCCGGTGAATGATATCGTTCGAGGGCTTGGACCTTTATCATATTCGCTATGAACCGCAAGGAAACAAGAGAATGCCTTTATTTCATCGGGAACGGCACCGCACACAACACATAGGCTGGCTGCGCGCTGCCGTGCTGGGTGCGAATGACGGCATCGTGTCGACGGCGAGCCTGGTGGTGGGTGTGGCTGCCGCGGACGCGACTCACGGAGCTGTATTGGTGGCTGGAGTCGCTGGCCTGGTCGCCGGCGCCATGTCGATGGCCGCGGGCGAGTATGTGTCGGTCAGCTCCCAGTCGGACACCGAAAAGGCGGACCTCGATCGTGAGCGCCGGGAGCTCGCGGCGGATATCGACCACGAGCACAAGGAGCTGGCGGCGATTTACGTTGATCGCGGGCTCGATCCCGAGCTTGCCAAGCAGGTCGCCGTACAGCTGATGGCCAAGGACCCGCTGGCGGCCCATGCGCGCGATGAACTCGGTATCTCGGAAATGATCACTGTCCGTCCGATTCAGGCGGCGCTAACCTCGGCAGTCACCTTCGCCGTGGGCGCCGCCCTGCCGCTGCTGACGGTCGTCATTTCTCCGGTTGCCTATATGATTCCTGTCGTTTCCGGAACGTCACTGGTATTCCTGGCGCTGCTGGGCACCCTGGCGGCGTACACCGGCGGCGCACCTGTCGTGGCCGGCGCGGTACGCGTCACGTTCTGGGGCGCCATCGCTATGGCGCTGACGGCGGGCGTCGGCCATTTGTTTGGAACGGTCGTCTGAAAAATACGAAAACAGGAAACAGCGGATGAAAGGTTTCTTTGTTGTGGGGATTATCCTGAATGTTGTGCTCACCGGCCTGGCGCTGTACTGGCTGTGGCGCCAGCGCATGCCGAAAAAGGGCAAGGATGAGAACCGGAAAGGCGAAAGCGAGTGACGGCCTGTTTTGACGTTTGATGCGTTCGGGATGATGGTATGGAAGCACCACACGAGAACAATGACTATCTCTCCGTTCACGCGCGCCAGTTGATTGAAAGCTACCGCCGCTGGACCGGCCGCGATCTGGTGGATCCCAAATTATCTCCGGTCGAGCAGGCGCGGGCGCTGTATGAGGCGCCGTTCGTGACGGCCTCGCACGGCACTGAAGCGGACCCGGTATTCAATTACGCCAACCGCGCGACACTCACGCTTTTCGAAACCGCCTGGGCGGATTTTATTTCCATGCCTTCGCGCCTGTCGGCGGAGCCGGTGGCGCGCGAGGAACGGGCGCAACTGCTGGCGCGGGTGAACCAGCACGGTTTTATCGACGACTACAGCGGCATACGCATTTCCACCAGCGGCCGCCGCTTCCACATCCGGCGTGCCACGGTATGGAGCGTGATCGATGCGCGCGGCGCGCCGGGCGGTCAGGCGGTGGTGTTCCGCGACTGGGAATATCTTTGATCCGGCGCCGGGACGGCGGGTTTCATCAGCAGGCGAGGCGGGTGTAGGTTGTCTCGCCAACGCACACGGCAAGGAGTGGTCTGATGGTGCAGGAACGAATCTTGTGGTACTTCGCTGATCCAATGTGCTCCTGGTGCTGGGGGTTCACGCCGGCGATTAGCGCCATCAAGGCGAGTTACTCGGACCGGGTGAAGATCGCCCTGATGCTGGGTGGCCTGCGGCCGGGAACGACTGAGCCCGTGACGCCGAAATTCCGCGAGGAGACGCTGCGCCACTGGCAGGACGTGCATAAGATGACGGGCCAGCCGTTTGCCTTCGAGGGCGCGATGCCCGAGGGTTTCGTGTACGACACCGAGCCGGCCAGTCGCGCGGTGATCGCCGTGGCCGGGATCAACCTCGAGGCGACCTTCCCCTATTTCAAATCGGTGCAGAAGGCGTTTTACACCCAGGGACAGGACGTGACCAGGGCCGAGACACTCGCTGAACTGGCCGAGCAACATAATATTGATAAGCCCAGGTTCCTGGAGCGCTTTGAGTCCGAGGACGTCAAGAATAAGACGCGCACGCATTTCCGGGTCACGCGCGAGGCTGGCGTGCGCGGCTTTCCCACGATCGTGTTGCAGGCCAGATCCGGCCAAAAACTGCTGACCAACGGTTGCCGCCCGCTCGAGGAACTGCGCCCGGAGCTCGAGGCCTGGTTGACGGAAACGGCGTGACGGGACCGCAGCACAAGGTACTTTCATACTATATCAGCTTGCACTTCATCGCTGCCGAGGCTTTCGGCGGTGTTCTCTTAATCAGATCTTCCCTAATGTAATTGTAAAAAGTGAACAGGTAGCGTGCGTCCACGTCGGGGCGCATGGTCGGTGCTGTGTGTGAACTTCTCGTCTTATATATCACTCAGTGTGGCGCTCGCCAGTAATCTGAGGGTCATAGTGGGTGTGCGGGATTTTGCGGGAGAGTTCCTCAAGTCATATAAAAAACGACCGGGCAAAACTTGCACGCCTGTCAACTAATCGGAAGTAATGGCGTTGTTTCTCGAATTCATAGAGGAAATCCCCATACATCGAGGAACCGCCAATGAAGATGACAAGGACAATCAGCTTGATACTGGCTTTTTCCACCCTGGTGGCCGCTGCGCCCATGTCAGCCTACGCCGACCGCGACGACCGGGGCCGCGGTGACCGCCACGACGATCGCGGCAGCTGGCACGGGGATATTCGAAATTTTCACCAACGCGATCTGCCACGCTGGCGCGGCGGCCATTGGAGCCACGGCTACCATGACGGTCGGCTGGGCTGGTGGTGGGTGGTCACGGGCCTGTGGTACTTCTATCCGCAGCGGGTCTATCCCTATCCCGACCCCTATACGCCTCCACCGGTCGTGATTGTTCAGCCGACTCAACCCTCCCTGTCACAGGCGGCGCCACCGCCGGCGCAATACTGGTATTACTGCGATGCCGCCAAGGGCTATTACCCCTATGTGCCTTCCTGCCCGGCGGGCTGGAGAATGGTGCCAGCTACCCCGGCCGGTGCGCCGACGCAATGACAGGCGAGTGGCGATGAATCTCAGCAACACAATACTCGGCGCATCACTTGCAGTGGTGTTGGCTGGATGCGCATCGATTCCGGAAGGACCGAGTGTCGCGGTCATGCCCGGACCCGGAAAGCCGTTTGATCAGTTCAACGCTGACAACGCCATTTGCATGGAGTTCGCGCGCCAACAGATTGGCGTGAATCCGAACGACGTGGCGCGGGAGCAGGTGGTGACGGGAGCGGCGGCCGGCGCGGCACTGGGCGCGGCGTCCGGTGCGCTCATGGGGCACGGCCACGAGGGTCAGACCGAATCCATGGCGGGGGCGGGCCTGATCGTTGGTTCAGCCGCTGGCGCGAACGCGGCGAACCAGAGCAACATGACGTTGCAACGTCGATACGATATCGCCTACCAGCAGTGCATGTACGCCAAGGGCAACCAGATTCCGGGCTACGCGCCACCGCGTTATACGCCTCCGCCGCCACCGTCTCACTGAGTCCATTCGTCTTAGTGCCGCGCTCCAGGTTAGAGTGCCTGCGATCCGTGAGCTTTGATAGGCACGGTAATGATTTGATAGATATAATCACCCGCCATGCTTCTATGACATGCAATGGCGGCTCATGTGTTCACTCGTTGGATCATAGACCATCGATCCGCCTCGCCGACGAGGAAAGGCGTGGGCCGGCGAACGATACAAGGAATTCACTGGTGAAACGTAACTTTGCCATATCGATCGCGCTGGCCGCCGGGATTGTTGCATTGACCGTAACGACGGTCAGGCCCGCCCAGGCCGCGGAAGCACTGACACTGGATGAATATTATGTCGCAGCGCTGAAACGCAGCGAGGTAGTCGCCACCCAAGGCGAATTGATCCGCCAGGCGGAAGAACGAAACAAACAAGCGAATTCCGCGCTTCGTCCCACCGTGAGCGGCGTAGCCTCTTACTCGCGTCGGGATCCCGTCCCTGCGGCCGATCCCGGCAGTTCAGCACCGACCGATCGGTCGTCGCTGGCCAAACTGACGGCGACGCAACCGCTATTTCGCGGCTTCCGCGATTTTGCCGCCCTGCGCCAGACGAATGCCCTGCTGGACGCGCAGAACCAGGACTACCGCAATGCGTGCACGCAGCTTTTCAAAGACGTGGTGCAGAATTTTTACATTGTATTGTCGATCGAGCAGGATCTGAAAAACTACAGCGAGGAAATCAACCAGAATATCGATCGTGAAAAGGAGCTCAACGGGCGGGTGCGCATCGGCCGCTCGCGGATCAGTGAGGTGCTGTCCGTCCAAAGCACCATCAGCACCTTGCGTGCCCAGGTGGAACAGTTGCGAAGCCAGCTCGGCACGGCGCGCGAGGCATTCGCATTCCTCAGCGGGTTGGCACCCACGACCTTGCTGCGCGATACCGAGGACCTTACGGTGAACCTTGAGCCGCTCGATGAATATCTGGCGCGGCTGGAGATGCGTCCGGACGTGAAGGCAAGTCAGCAGCGATTGACGGCGGCACAGGAGAATACGACGGTGGCCAGAGGCGCCAATCTTCCGTCGCTCGATCTGAATGCCAACCGCTACCTGGAACGGTCCGGCTATCTGAGGGACGCCACTAATCTCAGGGATTCGGACTGGGACGTTGAGCTTGCGCTGACGGTGCCGATCTATGCCGGCGGCCTGCTGCAATCCAAGGTGCGCGAGGCGGTGTCGCAGCGCAATCAGGCCGAGCTGAATGCGAGCCAGGTGAGCCGCGAGGCGGAACAGGAGATCCGCTCGGTTTATCAAATCGTCGTGTTCGACCGGGCGCAACTGGATGCGCTGGAAAAGGCGACGGAGTCCGCGCGCAAGAACTACGAAGCCCAGCGGCGCGACTACCGCCTGGGTCTCGTCACCAACCTGGACGTGCTGCAGGCGTTGACGGCATTTCAGCAGAATCAGCGGGCGCTGGATCGTGCGCGTTATACCGAGAAGCTAGACTATCTCATCTTGGAAGCGGCGGTCGTCCGCCGCCCGGCCGCTCCTCAAGAGCCCGTGCCATGATGCTTCCTGAAATCGCCATTCGCCGCCCCGTCTTTGCCTGGATGCTGATGGCGGCGCTGATCCTGTTCGGCGGGATCTCGGCCGAGCGCATGGGCATCAGCCAGCTGCCGGACGTGGACTTCCCGGTAGTCACGGTGAGCGTGGACTACACCGGCGCCGCGCCGGAGGTCATCGAGACCAACGTGGTGGACGTCATCGAGGACGCGGTCATGACGGTGGAAGGCGTGCGCAGCGTGACCTC
Organism: Sulfuricaulis sp.; assembly: GCF_049587675.1. Classification (GTDB taxonomy): domain Bacteria; phylum Pseudomonadota; class Gammaproteobacteria; order Acidiferrobacterales; family Sulfurifustaceae; genus Sulfuricaulis. The sequence continues at coordinate 20,248 of NZ_JBAVEJ010000235.1, forward strand.
GACCTCGCGTTACGCCGCCGCCACCATCAGTGTCGAGTTCGAACTCTCCCGCAATATCGCCGATGCGCTGCAGGAGGTGCAGAACAAGGTCGCGGGCGCGCAGCGCTACCTGCCGAGCGACATCGAGCCACCGGTCATCAGCAAGACCAATCCCGAAGACCAGCCGATTCTGTGGATGTCGGTCACCAGTGAGCACCACTCGCTGCGCGAGCTGATGCGCTACGTGAAGGACACGCTCAAGGACCGGTTCTCGTCGGTAACCGGCGTCGGCGAGATCACGCTCGGTGGCTACGTCGAACCGAACCTGCGCGTCTGGGTGGCGGGGAAGGCGCTCAGCCGCTACGAGCTGGCGGTGACGGACGTGCTGAATGCGATCCAGAGCGAGCACTCGGAGCTGCCCGCCGGCCAGATCACCACCGGAAGCAAGGAGTACGACGTGCGCACGCTCGGCGAGGCGAAGACCGCGCAGGAGTTCGAGAAAATCGTCATCAACCAGCGCGGCGGCCAGCCGATCTACTCTCACATCGCGCTGAACCAGGTGGCGACCGTCGAGGACGGGCTGGACGACATCCGCCGCATCTCGCGCGCCAACGGCGTGCGCTCGGTCGGCATCGGTATCCGCAAGCAACGCGGGTCGAATACCGTGGCCGTGGCGCAGGGTGTCAAGCAGCGCATGGCCGAGGTCGCCCAGCAGCTGCCGGAAGGCATGAAGATCGCCGTGAATTTCGACACCACCAAGTTCATCGAGGACTCGGTGGACGAGTTCAAGCTGGCGCTGGTGCTGTCGGCGTTCGCCACCGCGTTCGTGTGCTGGCTGTTCCTCGGCAGCTGGACCGCGACGCTGAACGTTATCCTCGCGATCCCAACCTCGATCATCGGAACCTTTATCGTCCTGTACTTTTTCGGTTTCACGCTCAACACCTTCACGCTGCTGGGTCTGAGCCTCGCCATCGGCATCGTCGTGGATGATGCGATCATGGTGTTGGAGAATATCGTGCGCCACCGCGAGCAGGGAGAAAACCGCGTGGAGGCGGCACTCAAAGGCTCGCTCCAGATTACCTTTGCCGCGATCGCGGCGACGCTGGCCGTGGTCGCGATCTTCCTGCCGGTGGCGTTCATGAGCGGTGTCATCGGCAAGTTCTTCTTCCAGTTCGGCATCACCATGACCGTCGCCGTGCTGCTGTCGCTGCTCGAGGCGCTGACGCTCACGCCCATGCGCGCCTCGCAGTTCGTCGAGGCCGGGAGCCGCACCACGCGCATGGGGCGCGCGGCGGATTACACGTTTCGCGCCGTGGCCGCGCTGTATCGCCGGCTGCTCGCGGTCGCGCTCGCGCATCCGTGGAAGGTCATCGGCGCGTCGTTGGTGTTCTTCGCGTTGTCGTTCGGCACGCTCAACTACATCAACAAAGAGTTCATGCCGGTGCAGGATCAGAGCACCTTCGTCGTGCGTGCGCAAACACCGATCGAATCCTCGATGGAGTTCACCGACTCGGTGGCGCGTGACGCCGAGAAGTTCTTCGCCTCACGGCCGGAGGTGCGCCGCTACATGCTCGCCGTGGGTGGATTCGGCACTGGCGGGCAGTCGAACCTGATGAACTTCTTCATCAGTATGAAACCGAAGGGCGAGCGTGGCAGGGACCCGACGGCCGGTCATGAGCTGTCGCAGCAGGAACTGATGGCGGTCACGCGCGACGCGCTCAAGAAGCTGGGCTTGAAGGTCTCGATCCAGGATCTGTCGCAGCGCGGCTTCACGGCGTCGCGTGGCTTCCCGGTAGAGTTCGCCGTGCAGGGACGCAACTGGGACAAGCTCGTCGAGTACTCCGAAACGATCATTTCGAAACTCAACGCCACCGGTCTGGTCACCGATACCGACAGCGACTACCTGCTCGGCAAGCCTGAAATACGGGTCATCCCGGACCGCGAGAGCGCCGCGGCGCGCGGCGTGAGCATCCACGCGATCTCGCAGACGGTCAACGCCATGGTAGGCGGGGTCGTCGCCGGGCAGTACTCCTCCGAGAGCCACCGCTACGACGTGCGCGTGCGGCTGCGCGACCAGGATATCGACCGCATCGACCAGATCAAGCTCCTGTACGTGCGCAACAATCGCGGCGAGCTGATCCCGCTCTCGGAGGTGGTGCAGATCCGGGAGGCCAAGAGCCTGGCGCAGATCAACCGCAACGATCGCGAGCGCGCGATCAAGATCTTCGCCAACGTCCAGGCCGGCAAGTCCCAGCAGGAAGCACTGGCGCGGGCCGAGGCAATCGCGCGCGAGGTGTTGCCGAAGGACTACAAGCTGCGTTTCGTCGGCGGCTCGCAGTCGTTCCAGGAATCGTTCGCCTCGCTGTGGTTCGTGTTGCTGCTCGGCGTGATCGTGGCCTACATGGTGCTGGCCTCGCAGTTCAACAGCTTCGTCCATCCGGTCACGGTGCTGATGGCGCTGCCGTTCAGCATGTCGGGTGCGTTCCTGACGCTGCTTGCATTCGGCCACTCGCTAAACATCTTCAGCTTCATCGGCCTGATCCTGCTGATGGGCATCGTCAAGAAGAACTCCATTCTGCTGGTGGACTTCACCAACCACGTGCGCGCCCGCGGCGAGGTGTCAGTGCGCTCCGCGCTGCTCGAGGCCTGCCCGATCCGGCTGCGCCCGATTCTGATGACATCCACCGCCACCATCGCCGCCGCCTTGCCACTGGCGCTCGCCATCGGGCCCGGCGCCGAGC
>NZ_JBAVEJ010000236.1:0-1699 GCF_049587675.1 Sulfuricaulis sp.
GACGGCCGCGCGCGCGGGCGCGCCGGCCGGGTCGGGTTCGTGTTCCAGAGCTTCCAGTTGCTGCCCGGCCTGACCGCGCTCGAAAACGTGATGCTGCCGCTCGAACTCGCGGGTTTTGCCGGGCCCGGGCGCGATGCGCGCGAGCTGCTGGCGCGCGTGGGCCTGAGCGAGCGGCTTTCGCATTATCCGCGCCAGCTTTCGGGCGGCGAACAGCAGCGCGTGGCGATTGCGCGGGCGTTCGCCATGAAGCCGGCGATCCTGTTTGCCGACGAGCCCACCGGCAATCTCGACAGCACCACCGGGGCGCGCGTCATCGACCTGCTGTTCGACCTCAACCAGGAACAGCGTACCACGCTGGTGCTGGTGACCCACGACGAAAGCCTGGCCTCGCGCTGCGAACGCCACATTTATCTCGATGCCGGGCGCATCGTTGATCATCGCTGACCGATGCGCGGATTGAAAAATTTCCGCCTGGCGCTGCGCCTGCTGGTGCGGGACTGGCGTGCCGGGGAATTGCGCCTCCTCGCAGCGGCGGTGGTGATCGCCGTCGGCGCGGTGACCGCGATCGGATTCTTCAGTGACCGACTGAATCGTGCCATGACGTATCAATCGGCCGACCTGCTGGGCGCGGATTTGCGGCTGACGAGCCCCGAGCCGGTACCGCCGGGCTGGCTCAAGGAAGCCGCGGGTCAGGGCTTGCGGCAGGCGGAAACGCTCGAGTTCGCGAGCGTGGTAGTGCACGCCGAGAAGCTCCAGCTTGCGAGCGTCATGGCGGTGGGTCCGGGCTATCCGCCGCATGGTGTATTGCGCATCGCGCCGGCGTTATATGCGCCGGATTCGAAAACCAGCGACATCCCGGCACCCGGCACTGCGTGGGTCGAGCCGCGCGTGCTGCAGGCGCTCGGCCTGACGGTTGGCGGGCGCATCGAAATCGGCAGCGCCGTCTTTATCGTGTCGCGCGTGCTCACGTACGAGCCGGGACGCGCCGGCAGTTTCTTCACCTTCGCTCCGCGCGTGCTGATACCGCTGGCCGATGTCGCGGCGACCGGCGTGGTCCAGCCGGGCAGCCGCGTCAATTATCGTTATCTTATCGCCGGCGGCGATGCCGATCTGGCGCGCTACAAGACATGGCTCTCGTCACGCTTGGGACCGAATCACCGGTTGCTCGATGTGCGCGACGGCAACAGTTCCATCGGCCGCGCGTTGGGACGCGCCGACCGCTATCTCGGCCTCACTAGCCTGCTCGCCGTGATTCTGGCGGGTGTCGCCATCGCCATGGGCGCGCGTCGCTACAGCGCGCGTCATTACGACGTGAGCGCCATGCTGCGCTGTTTCGGCGCCACCCAGCGTGACATCGTTGCGCTGTTCGCGCCGCAGTTCCTGCTGCTCGGATTGGCGTCGAGCGCGCTCGGTTGCGCGCTCGGTTGGATCGCCCAGGAGGCCATATTTTATCTGCTTCAAGATCTTCGTCCCGCAGGCCTGCCGCCGGCCGGCGTGGCGCCGGTGGTGTTCGGATTCTTCACCGGTCTGATCGCGCTCGCCGGTTTCGCCCTGCCACCGTTGCTGCGACTCAAGCACGTGCCGCCACTGCGCGTATTGCGCCGCGAACTGGCGCCGCTGCCGCCATCCGCGTGGATAGTGTATGGCGCGGCCATCGCGGCAATGCTGGTGCTGATGTGGCGCTACACCGGCAGTCTGC
>NZ_JBAVEJ010000237.1:0-1935 GCF_049587675.1 Sulfuricaulis sp.
TATCAATCCCCGCACCGCGCCGGCATGAAATCACCGCCTACGCAGTGCGCGCTCCACCTGTCGACTCCGAAATCTAGCTGTTAAAACGACCGCGTCCGGGCCCCGTGCCCATGACGCACGTCTTGCTCCAACAAGGCGTCAATTCATTTCGTTGATTTCGGAGAATGATTATGACTTGCAGAAACTTGATCGCCGCCGCGGTGTTGGCCGTTGTCACACCAACCGCCGTCTTCGCGGCATCGCCTGACAACCCCCCGACACAACCGGATTCGGCCGCCAAACAGCCGAATGAGCAACAAAGACTGCGTTCGCTCGAGGAACGCGTCAAGCAACTGGAGTCTGCGCCTCCGGCACCGTCGCCCGCCTCGTCCGCTAACAGCTTCAATCCGGCGATCTCGCTGATTCTCTCTGGCCTTTACACTAATCTTTCGCAGGATCCGGCGAACTACCGCATCACTGGTTTCCCGATGCCATCCGACGCGGAAATCGGCCCGGGTCAACGCGGTTTTAGCCTGGCCGAAAGCGAACTCGGCATCTACGCCAACATCGATCCGTATTTCTATGGCGGATTGAATTTCGCGATTGCTCCCGACGACTCGGTTTCGGCGGAAGAAGCGTTCATCCAAACAATCGCGCTCTCGAATGGATTCAGCGTCAAGGCTGGCCGGTTTTTCTCGGGCGTTGGCTACCTGAACGTCCAACACGCCCATACCTGGGACTTCGTGGATGCGCCGCTCGCTTACCAGGCATTCCTTGGCACGCAGTTCGGCGATGATGGCGTGCAAATAAAATGGCTGGCGCCCACCGATACGTTCCTCGAGTTCGGTGCCGAGCTTGGCCGCGGGCGTCCTTTTCCCGGCAGCGATCGCGACAAGAACGGTTCCGGCGCCGGCACGGTATTCGCGCACGTCGGCGGCGACGTCGGTATGAGCCACAGCTGGCGCGCGGGACTTTCGGTGCTGGAAACCTCGCCGCAAAACCAGGAGTTCTCCGACACCAATATTGCCGGCAATACCGTCACTAACAGTTTCAGCGGCGACACCCGCCTGTGGATCGCCGACTTCGTGTGGAAATACGCGCCGAACGGCAATCCGGTCTATACCAACTTCAAGCTGCAAGCGGAATACATGCACCGGCACGATGATGGCGATCTTACCTACGATTCGGACGGAGCGCTCGGCGCCACGAACACGTCGTCGTACGATTCCAAGCAATCCGGCTGGTATCTGCAGGGCGTTTACCAGTTCATGCCCTACTGGCGCGTCGGACTGCGCACCGAGCGGCTCGATCAGGGCACGGTGGATTACTCGTCAAACAGCGCGAATCTGATGCAGCCGGACTTCAATCCGTCGAAGAACAGCGTCATGGTGGACTACAGCCCGAGCGAATTCAGCCGCATCCGTCTGCAATTCGCCCAGGACAAGTCGCGCCAGGACGTCACCGACAATCAATGGTTCGTGCAGTACCAGATGAGCCTCGGTGCCCACGGCGCCCACCAATTCTGATTTCAAGGAGCATTCAACATGAAAAACCTTCTTAGTGCGTTGCTCACTGTTGCAACGTTTGCCTTCGCCCAGCACGCCTCGGCGCTCGACGTCTTCGCCTGCGAACCCGAATGGGGCGCGCTGGCGCAGGAACTCGGCGGCGACCGTGTCTCGATCTACGTCGCCACCAGCGCGTTGCAGGACCCGCACCGGATACAGGCCAAACCGAGCCTGCTGGCGCGGGCACGGCGCGCGAACCTGGTGGTGTGCACCGGCGCCGAGCTAGAGATCGGCTGGTTGCCGATCGTGCTGCGCCAATCGGGCAACAACGCGGTGCAACCGGACAAGGCCGGATACTTCGAGGCCGCCAACTACGTCCAGAAGCTGGAAGTCCCGACGGTCCTCGATCGCGCCGCGGGCGACATTCATCCGGGCGGCAATCCGCATATCC
>NZ_JBAVEJ010000238.1:0-9269 GCF_049587675.1 Sulfuricaulis sp.
GGCATAAATAATAGACAAGAGCAGTCCTTCATGCAATAGGCATTTGAATGCCATGGCATGGCGCGAAGATGTCAGCCTTCGTTCACGCTCGCGCGCCACGACACCACGTGGCCGGGAGGAAGAACATTCTTAAGATGCGACAGGATGCGGGCAACTTTGGCGGACTGGTCGAAGAACTCTATGACCACTGGCAGGTCCAAAGACAGATCGAGCAGCGTCGAGGAATGCACCTTGCCGGAACGGCCGAAGCCGGAAATCCCGCGAAATACCGTGACCCCGCGGACCTTTTCTTCATCATGCAGCTTGGCCAGCAGCGTTTTGAGGAGCGTCTCGCCCTCAGTGAGATAAATACGCACCATCATAACATCGCTGTGTTTCATAGCTGCCTCCCGATAATGACACCCAGCCACGTGCCAGCCACACATAAAATTAAACTGGCCAGCATGTATAACAGAGACTTTAGCGACTCGCCTTGTTCGATCAAATTGAAAGCTTCAATGGAAAATGTGGAAAACGTGGTGAATCCGCCGAGCACGCCGATGAGGATTCCCGCGCGCAGCACTACACTACCACTCAAACGATCCGTAAACAGCACAAACAGGAAACCCATCGCGAGACAGCCGAGGATATTCACCGCGAACGTCCCATAGGGAAACGAGCGCCCCATCAGCGCATACGTCCAGGTTGACATCCAGAACCGCAACACGCTTCCCACGGCGCCGCCCGCGGCGATGGCCAGAACCTGATTCATGGGGTAACGCGCATCACGATGCAAGTATTTTCGTTTTTTTCATTCTCTGGTCATGGACCGATCATACCAATACTTCGCCTTCACCGGATCTCGCGGTAAGCCTTTCAGGCCGTCTTCGTAGCCCTTCGCCAAGGATCGCTGCGCGCGCTTCTGTCCGTTCTCCGCGGCCTTGCGTAACCATTCGATCGCCTTGGCCTCGTCTTTCTCGATGCCACCCAGTCCCCAACCATACGCGACGGAGAGACGGTACTGGCTTTCGGCATCGCCCTTTTCCGCTGCCGGGCGATACCATTTGACTGCGGCCGCATAATCTTTCTCCACGCCTCGGCCCTTTTCATACAGCTTGCCCATGCCACGCTGCGCTCGCACATCGCCCTTTTCTGCCAGTGGCTGCCAGATACGGCGCGCTTTGTCATAGTCGCCGGCGTCATAGGCCGCCCAACCGGCTTCAGAATTGGGACTGACTGACGCTGGTGCGGGAGCGGGAGCGAGGGTTGGAGCGGATGCCGGTGTCGATGTCGCCGGTGGCGTTGAGGTAACTCCGCCGGCCAGGACCAGCGATGATACCGCCCAAAGAACTACACCCATCGCTGTTTGTTTAATATTCATCATCGTATCGTGTGCCACGAAATTCATTTATTCGTCTTCTCGGGTTGCTTTTTTTCTGCCTTGGCCGCCGACTCTCGGGCCTTCCGGTCTAGCTCTTTAAGATGTGCCAGGCGCTCGGCGATTTTACCCTCCAATCCCTGATCCGTGGGAAAATAATACTGCCGTTTTCCCAGTTCCGGCGGTAAATAGCTCTCGCCGGCCGCATACGCCTCGGCCTCATCATGCGCGTAGCGGTAACCCTTGGCGTATCCCAGCTCTTTCATCAGCTTGGTCGGGGCATTGCGCAGGTGCAGCGGAACTTCAAGCGATCCGCGCTCGCGCGCGTCTTTCATCGCCGCCCCCATGGCGGTATAGACGGCATTGCTTTTCGGGGCACAGGCCATGTAGACGACGGCTTGCGCGATCGCCAGCTCTCCTTCCGGACTGCCCAGTCGTTCCTGCACGTCCCAGGCATTCAGCGCCAACTGCAAGGCGCGCGGGTCGGCGTTGCCGATGTCCTCGGAAGCCATGCGCACCACCCGTCTCGCGATATAAAGCGGATCGCAGCCGCCGTCGAGCATGCGCGCGAACCAGTATAATGTGGCATCCGGGTCGGAACCGCGCACCGACTTGTGCAGCGCCGAGATCTGGTCGTAAAACGCTTCGCCCTGCTTGTCGAAGCGGCGCACCCCGCCGGTGATGACGTCCTTGATCAGGTCTATGGTAATGACCTGCTTGCCACCTTGTTTTATCGAGAGATCGGCGGCCATCTCCAGCAGATTCAGCGAACGACGTGCATCGCCGTCGGCCGCCTGTGCCAGCAGATCGCGCGCCTCGCCCGGCATTTCCAGTGGCTGCGAACCCAGGCCCGATGGTTCGTCATCGAGAGCCCGATCGATGATCTGGCGAACCTCCTCCGCCGTCAGTGCCTTGAGCACGTAAACGCGCGCACGCGACAGCAGCGCGTTGTTCAATTCGAAGGATGGGTTCTCCGTGGTGGCGCCGATGAAGGTCAGCGTGCCGTCCTCTACGTAGGGCAGGAAGCCGTCCTGTTGCGCCTTGTTGAAGCGATGCACTTCATCCACGAACATCACCGTCGGGTGACCGTCGGCGTGCGCCTGTTTGGCCTCTTCGACGGCGGCGCGGATTTCCTTCACCCCGGCAAACACGGCGGAGATGGCGATGAAATGCGCCCGCGTGCGATGCGCGATCAGGCGCGCGAGCGTGGTCTTGCCCGTGCCGGGCGGGCCCCAGAAGATCATGGAATGCAGAATGCCGGCTTCGATCGCCTGGCGCAGCGGCTTGCCCGGCGCGAGCAGATGCGACTGGCCGAAGAAATCCTCGAGCCGCTGCGGGCGCATGCGGTCCGCGAGCGGCTGCCACGGCTTGGTCTGGGTTTCCGGAAAAATATCCTGCGTAGCCATGATTCGCCTCATTCAGCGGCGCGTGACCGGCTTCGTTGGATTGAACGGCGACGGTCTACTCGCCAACCACATCTACGCCTTCGGGCGGCTTGAAGTTGAAACGATCCGACTCGATGTGGACGTTCTCGCGTGGCGATTCGAGCGTCACGCGCGTGGTATGCCCGAATCCGTCGACCATCTCGATAACGCGCAGCTTGCCCTGCGCAAAACCGATACGGATGTCGTCATATCCGCTGTCCTTGCTCCGGGGTTTCAGTTGCACCCACGTCATCTTGTCCTGCGCGTCGAGCGACTGGATCGTGAAATTGTCTTCCAGCTGTCCCTTGCCGGCAAGCAGCATCGCCGGAGTATCGGTAAGGCCGCCGGTGAGGTCGCGCACGCTGGCCTGTTGCAGACCCACGTCATACACCCAAAGCCGCTTGCCGTCGGCCACGATCTGCTGCTTGTAAGGCTTATCGTAATCCCAGCGAAACTTGTTGGGCCGTTCGATCCACAAGGTTCCGGAAGATTCCTGAACCGGTTTAAGCGACTCGTCGAGCACGATCTGCTTGAACTGGGCGCTGAAGCTGTTCACTTCGCGGAAAAACTGGCGCAGGCTGTCCACTCCGGACTTAGGCTCGTTCATGGCCGCCATCGTGCTGCCCATGCTGAGCAAAAACATCACCGCCAGAATCAACAGGCGATTCATGTGGATCAGACTCGCGGTGGCGGAGGCGCGATCACCTCGCGGCTGCCGTTGGGTTGCAGCGGTCCGACCACGCCGGCGCGCTCCATTTCCTCGATCAAGCGCGCGGCGCGGTTGTAGCCGATTCGCAAGCGCCGCTGCACGCCGGAGATGGAGGCGCGGCGCGTTTCAGTGACGATCTTGAGCGCCTCGTCGTACAGCGGATCGGCCTCGCCATTGCCGCCGTCCGCGCCATTACCGCCGCCTTCCTGGAGGAAGCCCTGGTCGTTGACGCCGGTATCGCCATTGAGAATCTGTTCCTCGTAAACCGGCTCGCCGCTCTTCTTGAGGAAGGTGGTGACCTTGTGCACTTCATGATCGGCGACGAATGCTCCGTGCACGCGCTGCAAGGACTGACCAACGCTCAGGTACAGCATGTCGCCGCTGCCGAGTAACTGTTCCGCGCCCATCATATCGAGCACGGTACGCGAGTCCACGCGCGACGACATCTGGAACGCGACGCGCGAGGGGATGTTGGCCTTGATGAGACCAGTGATCACGTCCACCGACGGGCGTTGCGTCGCCAGCACCAGATGCAGGCCAGCGGCACGTGCCTTCTGCGCCAGCCGTGTAATCAGCTCTTCTACCTTCTTGCCGACCACCATCATCAGGTCGGCCAGCTCGTCCACGAGAATGACGATCATCGGCAAGGGTTTCAGCTCCACCGCCTCCTCGCCCGGCTGCACCAGTGGGTCGGTGATCGGCTTGCCGGCCTCCTGAGCGTCCTTGATCTTGCGGTTGTAACCGGCGAGATTGCGCACGCCGAGTGCGGCCATCAGGCGGTAGCGCCGTTCCATTTCGGCGATGCACCACTTGAAGGCGTTGGCGGCCTGTTTCATGTCCGTCACCACCGGCGCCAGCAAATGCGGGATGCCCTGGTACACCGCGAGCTCCAGCATCTTGGGATCGATCATGATCAGGCGCACGTGTTCCGGCGTGGATTTGTACAGCAGGCTCAGGATCAACGAGTTGATGCACACCGACTTGCCCGAACCCGTGGTACCGGCAATCAGCAGATGCGGCATCTTGGCAAGATCCACTACCACCGGGTTGCCGCTGATATCCTTGCCGAGCGCGAGCGACAGCGGTGAGGCGGATTCCTCGTAGGCCTGCGAGGCCAGCACCTCGGTCAGGCGTATGGTCTCGCGCCCCTCGTTGGGAATTTCAATGCCGACCGAGGTCTTGCCGGGAATGTTTTCCACCACGCGCAGGCTGACCACGGAAAGCGATCGCGCCAGGTCGCGCTGCAAGTTGGTGATCTGCGAGGCCTTGATGCCCGGCGCCGGCTCAATTTCGAAGAGCGTGATCACCGGGCCCGGATGCACCGCCACTACCTGGGCCTCGATGTCGAAATCGAGCAGCTTCTTCTCCAACAACCGCGCCATGCTTTCCAGGGACTGTTTGGAGAACTGCGGCGCCTTGTCCTTGTCTGCCGGGTCCAGCAACGACAATGGCGGCAATTCGCCGGGGGCCGGAAGATCGAAGAGCGGCACCTGTTTTTCCTTTTCCGCGCGCTTGCTCGGCGCCGGTTTGGCGATCACCGGCTCGATGCGCGGCGGGGTGTGCCGCTCCAGCGCTTTCATGTCCTCATCCACGACCTCGCGCCGTTTCTGCTTGGCACGCATGCCGATCAACCGGTCAACCTGCGCGGAGCTGAAACGATAAAACCAGTCAGCGAAAACGAAGCTCCACCGGCCGACACTGTCCATGAGTTTGAGCCAGGAAAGTCCCGTGTAAACCGTTACGGCGGCGAGAAACAGCGCCAGCAAAAACAGCGTGGCGCCGGTGAAGCTGAAGGCCGAAGCCAAGCCCAGCCCCATGGCATTGCCCAGCCAACCGCCGCTGGCGAACGGCATGCCAGTCTGGCTCTGGGAGAAGTGCAGGCCAGCCAGTCCGCAGGCGCCGATCATGACGGCGATAAAACTTCCGATCATAAGGAGACGGTGTTTCAGCCCCGGCGCTTCCGGGTCCTTGCGATGCTGGTAAATATGCCAGCCGGAAAACCCGATCATGACCGGAAACAGGAAGGCGACGTAGCCGAACAGATTGAACAGCACGTCCGACACCCACGCGCCGGCGCGCCCGCCGGTGTTGGCCACGATGTCGCTCGACCCGAGGTGCGACCACGATCGATCGCTGGCGGAGTAAGTCCACAGCGAAATCAGCAGATAGATGGCGATCGCGGCGAGGACGTACAGGGCCGCCTCACGCAACAGCTGGAGAATACGCGGTGTCAGCGGTGGATTGGATTTGTTCCGGGTGGCCTGCGTCACAACCTTCCTTAGAGTGCGGTAAAAAGTGGCGGCATTTTCCCATTTTTCGGCGCCCAGCGCCAAGTATTTAAAAACTAATTCGCGAGCGCCGCGACCACGGCCAGATGGACAATTTTCCCACCGGCGACGTTCACACCCTTGGCGATGGCCGGATCGTTCAGCCCGCCATCCGTCGCCAGTTTCAGCACGTAGGGCGTGAGCACGGTGGATAGCGCCTGCGAAGCCGTGCGCGGCACCGCGCCGGGCATGTTGGTGACGCCGAAGTGCACCACGCCGTCCTGTATATAGGTGGGATGCTCGTAATCCGTCGGACGGATAGTTTCGATGCAGCCGCCCTGATCCACGGAGATGTCAATGATCACGCTGCCCGGTTTCATCTTGCGCACCATTTCGGCGGTGACCAGCTTGGGCGCTTTTGCTCCCGGGATCAGCACCGCGCCGATCAGCAGGTCAGCGCTGTAAACCGCCTCGGCGATCAGTGGCGCATAAGACGGCAGCGCCGTCACGTTCGGTCCGAGCGCGTGCATGCGCTCCAGTTCCTCGCGGCGCGGCGCGAATACCGTCACCTGCGCGCCAAGCGCGGCCGCCACGGTAGCGGCATTACCACCGGCGACACCGGCCCCGAGGATCACAACATGGCCACGTTCCACGGACGGCATGCCGCCGAGCATGACGCCGCGCCCGCCGGAGTGGCTATGCAGCAACGTGGTGCCGATATGGATCGACAATCGCCCAGCGATGTCGCTCATGGGCGCGAGCAGCGGCAATTTTCCGCCGGCCTCGACAGTCTCGAACGCCACCGCCGTCAGGCCCTTTTCCTTCAGCGCCTGCGCCAGCTTCGGCGTGGCCGCTAGGTGCAAGTAGGAGAAAAGGATGTGGTCCTTGCGCAGCAGGGCGTATTCCGAGGCGATGGGCTCCTTGACCTTGAGCAGCAACTGCACGCTACCATATAGAGTGGTTGCATCCGGTGCGATCTGAGCGCCCACGCGGCGGTAATCCTCATCAGGATAACCGCTCGCGACACCCGCGCCGGACTGGATCAGCACCTCGTGCCCATGCTGGATCAGTTCGCTGACGGCGGGCGGGATCAGGGCCACACGCCCTTCCCGCACCTTCACTTCTTTCGGAATGCCAATGCGCATGCGTTCTCCTTTAGGACGTTCTGCCATTACTATGAACAGGGAACCCTAAGCCATTAATTATGACAATGCGTCTTATGTGACTTGAGGTAAGAACCATAATCAATCAGAACGTCCTTTACCGTCTTCGCGTCCATGGCGTAACATACACGTCAAATCTTCTGGTGATCTGTTTTTGAGATCCCTCTCCCTCCGGGAGAGGGATAGGGTGAGGGGAACCTTATATCGCCCTCATCCCGACCTTCTCCCTCAAGGGAGAAGGAGTTGTTAGGCTTTTCCAAGCGCCAGCAAGATAAGAACTTCTCGGGTTTTTGTCTATCGAATGTTTTCCTGTCTCGCTACGGAGTTACCGCATAATGGATAAGGTCAAACATTGCCGGCTGCTCATTCTCGGCTCCGGCCCCGCCGGCTACTCGGCCGCGGTTTACGCCGCGCGCGCCAATCTCAATCCGGTCCTCATCACCGGCCTAGAACAGGGCGGCCAGCTCATGACCACCACCGACGTGGACAACTGGCCCGGCGACGTCGAGGGCCTGCAGGGCCCGGCGCTGATGGAGCGCATGCAGAAGCACGCCGAGCGCTTCAAGACTGAAATCGTCTTCGATCATATTAATAAGGTCGATCTCAAGCAAAAACCCTTCCGTCTGACCGGCGACTCCGGGGTTTACACCTGCGATGCGCTGATCATCGCCACCGGCGCCTCAGCCAAATATCTTGGCATACCCTCGGAAGCTGCCTTCAAAGGCAAGGGTGTGTCGGGCTGCGCGACCTGCGATGGATTCTTCTATAAAGGTCACAAAGTCGCCGTCATCGGCGGCGGCAATACCGCTGTGGAAGAGGCGCTTTACCTGTCCAACATCGCCGAGCATGTCACCGTGGTGCACCGGCGCGACTCGTTCAAAGCCGAGGCCATCCTCATCGACCAGCTCATGGCCAAGACCAAGGGTGGCAACATATCCGTCGAATGGAACCACGAGGTGGACGAAATCCTCGGTGACAAGAACGGCGTCACCGGCGTGCGTATCAAGGACAAGAGCGGCAAGAAGAAAGAATTCGCTGTGCAAGGCGTGTTCATCGCCATCGGCCATGCGCCCAACACCGCGATCTTCGAGGGCCAGTTGGAAATGCACGGCGGCTACATCAAGACTAAATGCGGCGACCAGGGCAACATGACCGCCACCAGCGTCCCGGGCGTGTTCGCCGCCGGTGACGTGCAGGATCACATTTACCGCCAGGCGGTCACCTCCGCCGGCACCGGTTGCATGGCGGCGCTGGATGCGGATCGCTATCTGCAAAAGCTTAAATAACCACTACCATTCTGCTGTGGCCGTCATTCCCGCGAAGGCGGGAATCCAGGAATTGAATGATCAGGGCGACCATGCCGCCCTGCACATAAATTCCCTCCCACCAAAGGGAAGGGCTGGTTAGGATGAGGGTTACTGATTGGAGCTAATCCATGTCCACCGACAACCAAGATGACGACGACCCCGACCTGTTCCGCAAGGCCGTCGGCAAAATCCGTCCGGTAAAGCAGGACAAGGTTCATCCCAAACCCAAGCGCCGCAAGCCGGTTCCCGAGCAAACCCTGCGCGACCAACGTGAGGTCATGGACAGCCTGCTGTCCGACGAATACGAACCGGCCGATATCGAAACCGGTGACGAACTCCTCTACACCCGCCCCGGCCTGCAACACAGCGTCATCCGAAAACTACGCCTCGGCCAATACGCCATCGAAGCCGAGCTCGACCTGCACGGCGCCACGGTCGTCCAGGCCCGTGAAGCCGTAAATACCTTTATCAAGAACGCCCGCGACCAGGACAAGCGCGTGGTGCGCATCATTCACGGCAAGGGAAATAGCTCGGAGGGAAAACTGCCGGTACTCAAGGGTAAGGTCAATTCCTGGCTGCGCCAGAAAGGTGAGGTACTCGCCTTCTGCTCCGCTCGTCCCAACGACGGCGGGACGGGGGCGGTGTATGTGTTGTTGAAGCGGGTTTAATTGCCTTAACTAGCCTACCGAGCAACGGCACGTTGTTTTAAGACTTCAGTCTTTTCAGCTGAAGGTTTCAATTATACTGACCCCTTGATCCACGTCTAGTTTGCCTCAGCTGTAGCCGTTAGGTTTCTAGTCAAGCATGTCTATCTATGTATGTACCTGGTATGTACTTGATTATCGGTATCCGAACATCATCTCCATTGATGTTGATGCCGTTAATACCAATACTAAAACCTGTACGCGGGTTTGGAGGAGGTGCTTTGAATTTTATCGCAAAACAATAATCTGTATTTCGCTCTAACTTCATTTTTTTATTTGACGGAATTTCATCTGATGATTTAAGTGGATTTTCACCGCTCCACGATTTTGCGCGCGGA
>NZ_JBAVEJ010000239.1:0-1956 GCF_049587675.1 Sulfuricaulis sp.
GGTCTGCGGCGCCTGTTCCTGCACGCGCAGCGGCTGCGGTTCACGCACCCGCTAACCGGTTATACAATGGACATCGAAGCCCCGCTTCCCGACGAACTTTCTTCTTTGCTGCAACGCCTGTCCCGTGAAGCCAAGGCATGAGCTGATCATTTTCGACTGGGACGGAACCCTCATGGATTCCATCGCCAAGATCGTGCGCTGCTTCGCCGCCGCGTTCGAAGATGCCGGCGCGCCCGATCCGGGCGAGGACGCCATTCGCCACATCATCGGTCTCGGGCTCGGTGAGGCGGTGACTGAACTGCTCCCGGAAGCCAACGCCACCACGCGCGATCAGGTGGTGGAACGTTACCGCCAGCACTTCCTGCATCTCGACCAGACCGGCATGGAGTTGTTCCCTGGCGTGCGCGCGGGTCTGGAAGATTTGTCGGCGCACGGTTACCTGTTGGCGATTGCGACCGGCAAGGCGCGCCGCGGGCTGGACCGCGTGTTGCGCGATACCGGCACCGCGCATCTTTTCTGCGCCACGCGTTGCGCCGATGAGGCCTTTTCCAAACCGCATCCACGGATGCTGGAAGATATTCTGGAACAGGTCGGTTTGGAGGCGGGTACGGCGCTGATGGTGGGCGATACCACCTATGACATGCAGATGGCGCGCCACGCGGGCATGGATCGCCTTGCCGTGACCTATGGCGTGCATGGGCGCGAGTTGCTGGCGGAGCACGACCCGCTGGCTTGTCTGGATTCGTTCACGGAGGTTTACGAATGGCTGCGGCGCATGGGCGGCGTGTCATCTGTCACAGCCGTGAACTCGTAGAGCGCGGTCACAGTGTGCGCTTCAATGTATCGAGGCACGGAGAAGTGGTTCCCGCCTTTGCCGTTCGTTTCAATGGCAGGGTGCATGCTTATCTCAACCAGTGCGCGCATCGTTCTCTGGAACTCGACTGGAATGACGGCGATTTTTTCGATGCTTTTGGCGAGCATCTCCTGTGCGCCACGCACGGGCGCGCTATGCGCCCGCCAGCGGAATGTGCGTGGGCGGGGCGACTCCCTTCCGAGGCGAAGCTCCTTCGAAGGGAGTACGCCGGGACGCCACAAGCGACGACGTTCATTGAGTCGCCTGGCCGCCACCGCCGAAAGAGCATGCGCCTCGGGCGGTGGCGTCCCCTGCGGCGGAGCAGGGCTGGTGAAGCTGCCGGTATTCGAGGACGACGGCGACGTCTGTTTCGAGGCGGAGGATGATATACACTTGTTAAATTCAGACGAAGTCACGTGAGGTTATTTCCATGACGGACAACGATTCCCCTACTCCGACGTCCTCGAGCGCGCCGGGACGTTCACCGACCTGGGAACGCGATTTGCTCGATCGCCTGGCGTTTGCCGCGCTCACTGAGCAGCGCCGCGCGCGGCGCTGGAAAATTTTCTTCCGGTTTTTCTTCGCGGCCTATCTGTTGCTGATACTGGTTCTGGCGCAGTCGGACAACTGGAGCGGCACGTCACTGGCGAAACGCCATACTGCACTGGTGGATCTCGACGGCGAAATCAGCGCCAGCAGTCAGGCCAGCGCCGACAACGTCATCTCCGGGTTGCGCGCGGCGTTCGAAAGCACATCCACCGTGGGCGTGATCCTGCGCGCCAACAGCCCCGGCGGGAGCCCGGTCCAGTCGGGTTATATCAACGACGAAATCAAGAGGCTGCGCGCGAAATATCCCAAGGTTCCGCTGTATGCCGTGATCGGCGACGTGTGCGCCTCCGGTTGTTACTACGCGGTTGCGGCGGCGGACAAAATCTACGCTGACAAGGCGAGCATCGTCGGTTCGATCGGCGTGCTCATGAACGGTTTCGGTTTCGTGGACACGATGAAAAAACTCGGCGTCGAGCGCCGTCTCATGACCTCGGGCGAGCACAAGGGCTTTCTCGATCCGTTCGGGCCGGTCAAACCGGCTGAGGCGAAACACG
>NZ_JBAVEJ010000240.1:0-25797 GCF_049587675.1 Sulfuricaulis sp.
GTCCGGGGCTACCACCGCGACCACTCTTCCCTCACAGGCGAGATACAGCGGATCGTAACCGAGCATTTCGCATACCGAGGCCACTGCCTCGCGCACCGGAATCGCATTTTCATCCATATATATGCCGAAGCCCGTGGCGCGGCGGATTTCATGCGCGATCATCGCCAGTCCCCCGCGGGTAGGGTCGCGCATGAAGCGCAGGCCGGAGAAGGGCAACAGCGCCTGGGTCAGGGGCAGCACGCTCGCGCAATCGGACTGCAGGTCGCCGCGCATGCCGAATTCTTCGCGCGCCAGCATCACGGCGACGCCGTGATCGCCCACCGGACCGCTGACGAGAATGGCGTCACCGTCGCATATCCGGTCCATCCCGAGACGTAATTTTTTGTCACGCACGCCCACGCCGGTGGTAGCGAGATAGAGCCCGCCGCCCTCGCCGCGTGGCACCACCTTGGTGTCACCGGCCGCGATGCGCACACCAGCCGCCTCCGCGGCGCGCCCGAGGCTCGCGATGACACGCTCGAGCTGCGCCACCTCCAGGCCTTCCTCGATGAAGACGTTGAGGCTGAAATAAAGCGGCGTCGCACCCGCCACGGCCAGGTCATTCACCGTCCCGTGCACCGCCAGCGAACCGATGTCGCCGCCGGGAAACTCTAGCGGTTGCACGGTGAACCCGTCGGTGGTGAACATGATTTCACCCTCCGGCGTCGGCAGTGGGACGGCATCGGCCTGGACGTCCAGAAGCGTATTAGCCAGATGCGGCGCGAACACCCGCTCGATCAGTTCGCGCATCAGGCGTCCACCATTGCCGTGGGCGAGCGTGATGTATTTGGCATCGAGCGTTTCCGGTTTAGCATTCATGTCGGCTTCATCCTGAACTCGATAACCTGGCCGAAGCTGATACCGGCGTCGTTGCAAGGGATATCATGCGTCAGCCGCACGTCGAATCCGCTGACGCGCAGGAGCGTCAGCGCATGTTCTGTCAGCACGCGGTTCTGGAATACGCCGCCGCTCAGCCCCACGGTCAGTTCACCATGCTCCTCGCGTGCCGCGTTCGCCTGCGCCACGATGGCCCGGGCCAGGCTGGCGTGGAATCCGCCGGCGCGTTCGGCGAGAGAATGTTTTTCATTCATCAGGAACGGCAGCAACGGGGCCCAGTCGGTTTCGCGGATTCCCTGACGGTTGAGCGTCATCGGCAGCGGAATGGCTTCGACCTTTGCGTCTGTGCACGCCGCTTCGAGCATCATCGGGCCCTGGCCCTCGTAGCTGGAACGGTGATTCAATCCCGTCAACGCCGCGGCCGCGTCGAATAATCGCCCGGCTGCGGTGGTTTGCGGACAGTTCAGCCGGCGCTGCCACGCGTGATGCGCCAGCATCGGGTCCTCGGGACACTGTTTCCATTCGATACCGGCCTCCCAGCACAGCGACAGCGCCGAGCGCCACGGTTCGCGCCCGGCTTTTTCGCCGCCGGGCACATGAAACGGCCGCAGGCTGCCGACGCGTTGCCAGGCGCCCGGCGAGCCCATCAGCGTTTCACCGCCCCATAGCGTTCCATCGCCGCCATAACCCACGCCATCCCAGGTAAACACCAACCAGTTTTTCACGTCCAGATGCTCACCGGCGAGCGCGGAGGCATGCGCATGATGATGCAGCACTGAATTCACCGGAACGCCGGCGCGTCGCGCCCAGCGCGAACTGACATACACGGGATGCGCGTCGCAGACAATGGACCGGGCGCGTACTCCGTAGAGCGCTTGCAGGTCGGCGATGACTTGCTCGAACACGGCCAGACTGCGTGGCGCGTCGAGGTCGCCGATGTGCGGCGAGATCACGGCGCGGTCGTCCCAGGCGAGCGCCACCGTATTTTTCATGTGCCCGCCGACGGCAAGCAGCGGCTGGTCCAGGCGGAAAGGCAGGGCGAATTCCAGCGGCGCGTTGCCGCGTCCGAGACGCAACGGACGGGCATAACCGGCGATGACGCGGAACACGGGATCGTCAGCAGGGCGCACGATCGGGCGGTCATGATGCAGAAATGCTTCGGCGACATGCGCGAGCCGTTCATTTACTTCATTATTTTGCGTCAATACCGGTTCGCCGCTGATATTGGCCGAGGTGGCGACCAGCGGTCCGCCGAAGTCCTCGAGCAGCAGATGATGCAGGGGACTGTACGGCAGCATCGCGCCGATTTCCTTGAGGCTCGGTGCCACCCGCGGCGACAGCGGCGCGTGCGTTTTTTTGCTCACGAGGACGATTGGTCGCATGGGGTCGCGCAACCAGCGCTCGTGTTCCGGTGTCAATTCCGCTACCGCGCGTATGGCGTCCAGTCCATCCTCGCCCTGCACCGGAAACATGACGGCGAGCGGCTTGTGTGGACGCGGCTTTTTCGCGCGCAGCCTCGCGATGGCGATATCGTTGTGCGCATCGCACATCAGATGATAGCCACCAACGCCTTTGACGGCGATGATCTTGCCCGCGCGCAGCGCCGTGATAGCTTCCGCCAGTGCCGTGGCGTTGCCCCTGATATCGGCGCCCGCCGGGGAGACAAAATACAGCACCGGTCCGCACACGGGACAGGCGAGTGGTTCCGCGTGAAACCGCCGGTCGAGCGGGTTTTCGTATTCCCGTTGGCATGCTGGACACATCGCGAATTCCGCCATCGTGGTGTTGGGACGGTCGTAGGGAAGTTTCCGGATGAGTGTGTAGCGCGGTCCGCACTGGGTGCAATTGATGAACGGGTAGCGGTTACGGCGATTGTCCGGGTCGTGCAGTTCGCGCAGGCAATCATCACAGGCGAAATAATCCGGCGGGACATGGATGTGTGCCGGGGTGTCTTCACGGCTGGGAAGAATCTCGAATGCATCGAGGACTTGGAGATCCACGGAAGCGCGTGATGAAACTTTTGGCCGCGCCAGCGGGGGTGCTTCCTCGACCAGTGCGCGTTGGAACTCCATCAAGGCCGCGGGAGTGCCTTGAACAAATAGCTCGACCGAGCCGGTTTCATTCCGCACCCAGCCGCGCAGGCCGAGCCGCTGCGCAATACGGTAAATGAAAGGGCGAAACCCCACCCCCTGCACGCGTCCGCTGACGGTCAGACGCTGTGCCTGTAGTGGAGTAAGAGGTTCAGGCATCTCCATGGGTTGGTTCGGCGTGGGCATCGGGATGCCGTTCAGTTGGGATAGTTGAAAAAAGTATCCGGACTCTGTCAGGTTCCCCGATAGAGATAGCGTGGCCCGGGAGAAGACGCGACAGGGGCATGCGTGGCTGTTTCCGCATGCCAGCGCGCGCCATCCGGCTGGATCGCCGGACGCAATTTCTGGCCTTGCTGGGCTCGGTGGCGTTGCGCGTCACGTTCCCGCCGCAACCAGTCGAACCAGGCCGTCAGACCGTCCTTTTTCTTTGCCGACAAGCGCAGTGCGGGCGCGGGATTGGCGAGGTTGCGCAGGCAGTTTTCCGCGCGCGCGGGATCGAAATCATCCAGCACCGGCAGCAGATCGGTCTTGGTAAGCAGCACCAGATCGGCGGCGCGGAACATTACCGGATACTTGGCCGGCTTGTCGTCGCCTTCGGTGACCGACAGCAGCGTGATGTTGCGATGCTGGCCGAGATCGAAGCTCGCCGGGCAAACCAGGTTACCGACATTTTCTATGAAGAGAATATCGACGTTCTCCAGATTCAAATGATGCAGCGCGTCGTGCACCATGTGCGCATCCAGATGACAGGCGGAGCCGGTGGTGATCTGGACGGCGGGCACGCCTTTGGCGCGAATACGCGCCGCGTCATTTTCGGTTTCGAGATCGCCCTCGATGACCGCGATACGGAATTCGTGCTTAAGCGCCTCGATCGTCGCTTCCAGCAGCAGCGTTTTCCCCGACCCCGGCGAAGACATCAGATTGAGCGCTAGCACTCCGTGGCGGTCGAAGTGTTCGCGGTTGTGCGCCGCTTCGTGGTCATTGGCGCTGAGCAGGCTCTTCAGAACCGTGATAGCATCCTGGCCTTGCGGGTTTTTTTGGCGCGCCAGATGTTCGTTGCCGGGAGTGATATTGCAGCCACAGGTGTCACACATGTTTCTTCTCCAGAAAATATTTCGTATGACTGATTTCCAATTTCAAATTAATGTAATGATTCTTCAATAGGAAATCAGAAATCACTTGTCCAGCTCCACGCTGGCCAGCAGCATTTCGTCGCCGCTGAGCAGGCGGGTCTGCCAATCACCGCAGGCGCCGCAGACCAGTTTGTTCGGTTCCGCGGCGGTTTCTGCGCCGCAGCTCTGGCAGCGCACGCGTATCGGCAGTTTTTCAATCACCAGTTGCGCGGCCTCCGCCACGCTGCCCGCGCTCGCCAGCGGAAAGGCCTGCCTCAGCAAATCTGCCTCCACGCCGGACAACGGACCGATCTGCAGTTTCACGGAGGTCACCGCCACGGCGCGATGCTCGCGAGCTATATCCTGCACTTGGCGTATCAGCGCCTGGCACACCGACAGTTCATGCATGAGTTATGCGTAACGCGCCGATTGATTCTTCGGCAGTTCAATCCTAACCCCAATAAACCAAGGCATCTTGACCTATATCAATAAACGCTAATGTACACCGCGTTACAAGATGGCATGGTTGGCTGGGTTGCTGGACGATACGCAATAACGCCATGGAATGTGTGGGTTACGCTGCCGGCAGTTATGAATATTATTATGATGCTCCCGACCGTGGCGCAGGCGCAAGACAATTCGAGGCGGATGCGGTCTAACATTTCGCGCACCTTGTTTCACTGCTGCCGGGCACTTGGCATGTTGCAGGACGCCGGAACAGGATCGTCAGTGACGTAACGACCAGTCCATCACAAAAGGAGTGTCGCGGCATGTCAATGGAACGCAAGACGCTGGTGCTGGGACTGGGAAATACCCTGCTGGGTGACGAGGGCGCGGGTGTCTATGCCGTGCGTGCCTTGCAGGAGCAGTATGCGGACCGCGCCGACGTCGAATTTCTCGACGGCGGCACGCTGAGCTTCACCCTCGCCGGACTGATCGAAGACGCGGACAGTCTGATCGTCATCGATGCCACGCAACTGAAGGCGTCGCCCGGCACGGTGCGCGTGTTCGAAGGCGAAGACATGGATCGTTTCCTCGGCAGCCATCGCAAAAACAGCGTGCATGAGGTCAGCCTCATGGACCTGATGGCGATCGCCCGCCTGGTGGAAGCGCTCCCCGCGCGCCGCGCGCTCATCGGCATTCAACCCGAATATCTCGACTGGGCGGATGCACCCACGGACGCGGTGGCACGTGCTATTCCCGTGGCCTGCGATCTTGCCATGGAATTGAATAAGAAGTGGCGGTCGACGGGAAGCGCTAATGTCGCCACCCCTGCGCCCCGGAGCAACCACGCATGAACAACCTCAAGGGAATTCCGATCGCGATTGCCGGAGTCGATGATGAGGAGATGCTCAGCGGCAATGCCGACCCTGTTCTGCATGAAGTCCAGTCGCTCCTGAACGACCTCGTGACGTCGGGAAAATCCGCCAGCATCGATCTGCGCAGCCTACCCTTGCTTCCCGGCGATTACGAGAAACTGAAAGAGGTCCTCGGCCAAGGCGAGGTGAGCGCCACCCTCGAGGCGCTCGGCGTCACGCACGTGCGTGAAACGGCGATCCACGGTGTGTGGTGGGTGACACATTACAACACCGATGAAACCATCATCGCCGAATTTATTGAAGTGACAGACATGCCCGAGATACTGCGGACACATCCGGCGGATGCGCGCGCGGGCCTCGATCTCCTGCAATCACGCCTGACTTCGGCGACAGAGGTCGATAAAGGAGGACACGGCGATGCCTGACGACAAAACTCTGGCCGAAACACTTGCGCAGCGTGGTGTCAGCCGCCGAACCTTCCTGAAGTTCTGCGCCTCCATGGCCACACTCATGGCCATGCCGCCGGCGATGGCCGCACAGATGGCGGAGAAGCTTGCCAAGGTGAAGCGACAATCGGTGATCTGGCTGTCGTTCCAGGAGTGCACCGGCTGCACCGAATCGATTACGCGCTCGCACTCGCCCACGCTCGAGAGTCTGATCTTCGATGCGATCTCGCTCGATTACCATCACACGCTGCAGGCAGCCTCGGGTACGGCCGCGGAGGCGGCGCGTGAGCACGCCATGAAAGATAACTACGGAAAGTACCTGTTGGTGGTCGATGGCTCGGTGTCGACGAAGGACGGTGGGGTGTACTCTACCATCGCCGGCGTGAGCAACCATGACATGCTGGTCGAGACCGCCAAGGGCGCGGCCGCGATCATCGCGGTCGGGACCTGTGCCGCCTACGGGGGCATCCCCAAGGCCAATCCCAATCCCACCGGGGCGGTGGCGGTATCCGACATCATCAAGGACAAACCCATCATTAATGTTCCGGGTTGCCCGCCGATCCCGGTGGTGATGACCGGCGTGATAGCGCATCTGCTCACCCTCGGCACCATCCCCGATCTCGATGAACTCGGGCGGCCCAAAGTTTTTTTCGGCGACACCATTCATGACCGCTGCTACCGCCGGCCGTTCTACGACCAGGGCAAGTTCGCCAAGAGTTTCGATGACGAGGGCGCGCGCAACGGTTGGTGCCTGTTCGAACTCGGTTGCAAGGGCCCGACCACCCACAACGCCTGTGCCACGACCAAGTGGAATGGCGGCGTGAGTTTCCCGATCGAATCCGGCCACGGCTGCCTGGGCTGTTCGGAACCGGATTTCTGGGATGCCGGCAGCTTCTACACGGCGCTATCGATGCCGGCCGACCCGGTTAAATACACCGCGGCTGCGGCGTTGGCCGGGGCGGCGGTCGGGGTGGCGGTGAGCTTTGCCAGCCGTGCCAAGAAGGCCGACGCCAAGGCCGCGCATCAGACTGCAACCGTGGCCGATCTGAGGAAGTGACATGAACGAACTGCAATTTCTCACGTGGGTACGCGGTCCGGGATTAAACATCGCCATCGGCATCTTTATCCTGGGCGTTCTGTGGCGGCTGATCGAGATCTACAGCCTCGGCCGCAAACCGGACCTCGCGGTACCTCGTCGGCGCCCCGGTGCTTCGGGATTTCACACGGTATGGCGACGCTCGCTGGCGCCACCCGGCATGTTGAAGCGTTCGCCCGTCAGTTATATCGGCGGCTATATATTCCATGTCGGCCTGGCGATCGTGGTATTCCTGTTCGCCCCGCACATCAAGCTTATCGAAAGCCTGCTGTGGCTGTCCTGGCCGGCTCTGCCATCACAGCTCATCGACGCGGTTTCAGTGGTGACGTTGGCGGCGATGGTGGTGGTGCTGGTGGATCGCATCAACAAGCCGGTGAAACGCTTCCTCTCGACGTTCGAGGACTATCTCACGTGGGGCCTGACGTTCCTGCCGGTCCTGACCGGTTATCTGGCGGTCAAGCATCTGCTGTTGTCGTATACCACGATGTTGGCCTTGCACATCCTGTCCGTGGAACTCATGCTGATCGCCATTCCGTTCACCAAGCTGTTCCACACCATTACGGTGTTTATGTCGCGCTGGTACAACGGCGATATTCATGGTCGCAAGGGTGTGGCGGTATGAGCAGCGCACGAGTGATCCAGCGAAGTGGGGATGCGAGCGCGAGCAGGGAGCAGGGGCCCCACGCAGCGGGGATGCGACCGTTGCGAGTCGCTCGCGGCCACCGGAAAGGAATCTGCTTACAACGGATACACCGCTGTAATCTGGAGCGTGGAGGTGCCGAGGCAATCCGGTGGCTACCGGCCGCGAATACCGCCGGACGCCGACGGCATGGCGTGTTGGTCAGTTTCAGCCTCACGGAGGCGGAGGTATGAGCGCTTCTCTGCAAAAAGGCGTCAGCGTTCTGCAGGAAGTCATTGACGCTCCGATTGCCAGTTTCTTCGAGAGCTGCGTGCATTGCGGTTTATGCGCGGAGTCCTGCCTGTTCTATACCGAGAGCGGCGATCCGAAATTCACGCCCATTTATAAGGTCGAGCCGTTGCGGCGCATTTACGAGCAGGAGTACACGCTGCTGGGCCGGCTGAAGAAGCTGTTCGGTCTGTCGAAACCCGTCACCGATGCGGAACTCGAAGAATGGCGGGTGCTCGTCTATGACAGCTGCACCCTGTGCGGGCGCTGCTCGATGGTTTGTCCGGTCGGCAATGATATCACCTACATGATTCGCAAGTTTCGCGAAGGCATGGCCGTCTCCGGCCATGCACCGCCGGGGCTGATCGACGCCACCACCCGTTCCATCGAGATTGGCAGCCCGATGGGTTTGCGCTTGCCGGCCGTGAAGGCGCAGATGAAGCATGTCGAGGAGGACACCGGCATCGAGATCCCGCTCGACAAGGAAGGCGCCGAGTACATGGTGTTGTTGTCGTCGATGGAGATCATCAATTTCCCGGAATACCTGAATGCGATTGCACGCATCTTCAGGCAGGCCGGCAAGACCTGGACGCTGTGTTCCGAGGCGTTCGAAGCCACCAACAGCGGCATCCAGATCGGCGTGTCGGATCTCGCCAGGGTTCTCGTTCAGCGCATCGTCAACGGCGCCGAGAAACTCAAGGTCAAGACCGTGATCAGCCCCGAATGCGGGCACGCCTATACGGCGCTGCGCTGGGAGGGGCCGAATCTCGTCGGTCGTCCGTACACGTTCAACGTGCAGCACATCCTCGAAGTACTGGACGAGTTGCGGACCCAGGGCCTGCTCAAGACCGAGGGCTTCGAGACGCAGCGGCTCACTTTCCACGATCCCTGTCAGATCGTGCGTCGCGGCGGAGTGATCGAGCCGCAGCGCCATCTGCTCGACATGATCGCCAGCCACTACGTGGAGATGAGCGACCCGGGCAAGATGAACTGGTGCTGCGGTGGCGGTGGCGGGGTGAGCGCGATCGACGAAGCCATGCCGCTGCAATTGCAGGCGTTCAAGCGCAAGAAGGCGCAGCTCGACGAACTCGACGTGCAGACCCTGGTCACGGCCTGTGCCAATTGCCGCATCGTGATCGAAGAGAGTCTGGAGCACTACCAGATGAAGCTGCCAGTGATCGGCCTCACCGAAATGATTGCCGCGCATCTCGCCGGTTCCGGCGCCGGTACCGAAAGCCGACCGGCAAAGGAGCCACAGCCATGACGATCCGAAGCGACGCTGATTTCAAGGCCGCGCTCAACAAGTTGCCGACACCTGATCAGCGGCGGGTGGCGGCACGCTTCGTCGAGAGCGTGGTCGCCCTGTGCCATGATCCGCGCGTGGCGGCCGCGATCAATGCCGCCAGGCGGCTGGACATCAGCGATGCCGAGCTGACCGCCGCCTTCCATGCCGTCAAGACAGCCTGCGTCGACAGCTATACCCAGTGCGGTCACGAAGCCGACTGGCGGGCGCAGGCCGGGCACTTCGTGGCCAAGGCCGCCGAAACCTGCGTCATGCCGGACGGCCGGGCGCGCGACATCGGCTGGAATGCGGCGATGCAGGCGCGCATGGCCCGTACCTGCGAGGCCATCTCCACCGGCCGGGGCACGGAGAATCGGGAGGCCGAGCAGCAGTTCCGGATATTGGAAGAATTCATGAAACGCTGAGATCGAATCGATGAGACCCCGGGAACATAAAACGTGAGCACACAAACCGTCGTCGTCGACCCCATCACCCGCATCGAGGGTCATTTGCGCATCGAGGCCCAGACCGATGCCAACGGCGTCATTACCCGGGCCTCGAGCGCCGGCACCATGGTGCGCGGCATCGAGATCATTTTGCGCGGGCGTGACCCGCGCGATGCCTGGGCGTTCGCCCAGCGCATCTGCGGCGTGTGCACGCTGGTGCACGGCATCGCCTCGGTGCGCGCGGTGGAAGACGCGCTGAAAATCGAAATTCCGCCGAATGCCCAGTTGATCCGCAACCTCATGATCGGCGCGCAGTACGTGCACGATCACGTGATGCATTTCTATCACCTGCACGCGCTCGACTGGGTTGACGTGGTGTCGGCGCTCAAGGCCGACCCGAAGCAGACCTCGGCGCTGGCGCAGTCCATCAGCAATTATCCGAAGTCCTCGCCCGGCTATTTCGCCGACATGCAGAAGAAGGTCAGGAATTTCGTCGAGGCCGGACAGCTCGGCATCTTCGCCAACGGCTACTGGGGTCACCCGGCGTACAAGCTTCCGCCCGAGGCCAATCTCATGGCGGTGGCGCACTATCTGGAAGCGCTGGCCTGGCAGCGCGACGTGGCGCAGTTGCACACGATTTTTGGCGGCAAGAACCCGCATCCCAATTTCCTGGTGGGCGGCGTGCCGAGCGCGATCAGCGTGCACCCGCAGCATCAGGGAAAGGGCAAGGGCCCGCATTACCGCGGCGGCGCCGGCGCAACCGCGGTCAACGTGGTCGGTCTGCAAAAGGTGAAATCCATCATCGACTCCATGCGCAGCTTCGTGGATCAGGTGTACCTGCCCGACACGCTCGCGATCGCCGGCTTCTACAAGGACTGGGGCACGCAGGGTGAAGGCGTGGGCAACTTCATGACCTATGGCGATTTCCCGGGCCAGGGCACCAATGACGTGAACAGTTTCCTGGTGCCGCGTGGAGCGATTCTCAATCGCGACCTGTCGAAAATCCACGAAGTCGATCTCAATGCCGAAGATCAGATTCAGGAATATGTCTCGCACTCGTGGTATGACTACAGCGGGGGCAAGGACAAGGGGCTGCATCCCTACGCTGGCGAGACCACGTTGAACTACACCGGCCCCAAGCCGCCGTACGATCGCCTCGATACCGACAAGAGTTATTCATGGATGAAATCCCCGCGCTGGAAGGGCAAGGCCATGGAGGTTGGTCCGCTGGCGCGGGTGCTGATGCTCTACGCCAAGGGCCATGCGCAGACGCAGGAACTCGTGAACATGGCGCTCAAGAAGCTCGACATTCCGGCGCAGGCGCTTTACTCCACGCTGGGACGCACCGCGGCGCGCACGCTCGAAACCAAGATCTTCGGCGACGCCATGCTCGGCTGGTACAACCAGCTCATGGCCAACATCAAGGCCGGCGACGTCAAGACCTTCAACGAGAAACTGTGGGAGCCTTCCAGTTGGCCGAAGCTTGCGAAAGGTGTTGGCTACATGGAGGCGCCGCGTGGCGCGTTGGCGCACTGGATCGTGATCAAGGACGGCAAGATCGATAATTACCAGGCGGTGGTGCCGAGCACCTGGAACGCCGGCCCGCGTGACGCGGCCGGGCAGGAAGGGCCGTATGAAGCGGCGCTCAAGGGGCACAGGCTGCACGACCCCCGGCAGCCGATCGAGATTTTGCGCACGATCCACAGCTTCGATCCCTGTATTGCCTGTGCGGTGCATGTCACCGATCCGCAGGGCGCTGAGTTGATCAAGGTGAAAGTCAGCTGAATTAATTTCTTTAATGAACGCGCGGGTCTTCCAGTGAACCTGGCAAAAAAACGGGCGGCCTCAGCCGCCCGTTCCACCCTGTTCGGGGCCGGATTATTTCTTACTTTGCATCAATGATGGTATAGCTGCCGTCTCCGGCAAATTTTACTTTGCCACTGAAAAAGTAGGCTTTCAGCTCGGGCTTGAGCAACTGGACGATGTCGTAAGCCTCGCCGCTGCGGGCGCCGGTGCTGCAGAAAAAAACGATTGGTTTATCCGCCGGCAATGTGTCGACTTTCTTGCTCAGCGAGTCAGCCGGGATATTGATCGCATTCTTGAAGCTACCCGCGGCAAATTCGGCGGGATCGCGCACGTCAACTAACACGATGCTGTCAGGCGCTTCCTTCAGGATCTTTTCGAACGAAGCGGCCGTGATCGTTCCCTTTTCCTTTCCTTGGACAATTTCCGGTCCCTTTCCTGCCGGGGCCGCTGCTGTTGACGCCGCACCGCTCGCTGTTGCCCCGGTGCCGTAGGCTTGTTCCCATCCCACGTAGCCTGCCGGCATGGTCATGACGTTGGTGTAGCCGAGCGCGACCGCTTTCGCCGCTGATTTCGGGCTCAGCACGCAGGTCAAGTCCTCGCAGTAAAAAATCACCGACGCCGTCTTGTCGGTGGGGAGCATACCGGTAAGCTTGTCGAACTCGCTGTCAGGAATACTGATGGCGCCGGGAATATGACCTTTGTCGTACTTGCGTGCCGTGGGTCGCGAATCCACCAGTGTCATCGGTGCCTTGGCGTCGAGTTGCTTCTTGACGAAGGCCGGGCTGACGGCACCCATGTTGCCCTTCTTGGCCCATTCCGGATAACCTTCCGTGTACACCACGATATTGGTGTAACCGAGTTTCTCGGCCTTGAAGGCGCCTTTGTGGCTGAGAACGCAATCCGGTCCTTCGCAGTAGAAAATCAGCAACTTCGACTTGTCCTGCGGTAGCAGCTTGGGTGCCAGTTCGTCGAACTGGGTGTCCGGGATGTTGACGGCGCCGGGAATGTGCCCGATGTCGTATTTGCGGGCCGCCGGGCGCGAGTCGATGATCATGACGTCGTCGCGCACGGGTATCACGGCGTATTTTTTGACGAAATCGATATCAACCAGTTTGGTGTAGTAGTTTGCTTTCGCCGGTGCCGCGGCCACTTGTTCCGCTGCCTCGGTGGTGGAATAAGTCAGCGGCGCGGCCGCGACGGCCGCGAACAGAATTACGGACAGAATCCTGTGTTCGGATTTCATGACGCCTCCTGAGAGTGGGATTGTGTCAGAGCACTGTGAATTTTTCGGTGGATTCGTTGTAGCGCACAAACAAGTACCAGACGAGCAAAATGCCGAAACTCAGCAGGAAGGTCCACGACCAGCCGCCGAGCATATTGGGCAGATAGGCCTGGTATCCGACCTTGGTAACCTCGACCATATCCAGGTTCATCTCCTTGGTCAGCAGGTCCCAGTGTTTCACCACGCCGCTGAAGGTAGACCCCGTCCAGGAAAAGAAAAATACCGCCACCCACAGCTTGATATGGCCTTCGCCCATGCGCCACATGGATCCCGAGGCGCAGCCGCCCGCGAGCACCATGCCCATTCCGAAAATCACTCCGCCGACAAGTGAGCCGAGCCAAAAGGTGGGCGGTATCGCCAGGAAAGGATCGACGGTCTTGTACTGCAACAGCAAGGAACTGATCGGAATGCCAAGCGCCAGCGCCCAGATCATGGCCTTGGTCATGGTGCCTTCGCCGGTCATGAACGGCTCGCGGAACACGCGCGCGAAACAGAAGCGCGAGCGGTGCAGGATGAAGCCCTGGGCGAAGCCGGTAAGTATGACAATGCCGCGCACCGCCAGCTTCTCGTCGGCCGAGCCGTACCAGGACGTGGCCCACCAAACTATGGCCGCTATTACCGCAAACCCGATCCAGGGGTAAAGCCGCTTCATGGCCGGCGATACCACGGCGGTGGGTGGTGGCTTGGTGCCCCAGGTGATATTTTCCGCGATCCACAAAACGATTTTCAGCCCGAGGAAGGCGCCCGCCAGCAGGCCGGCCCACATGACCCAGCCGGCGGGAGAGGAAAACATCAGTGGCGTGAAAAAACCGCCCGTGGTGCAGCCACCAGCGAGCGCCGCACCGATTCCCATGAGAATGCCGCCGAAGGCAGCGGTGGCATATTCGATCTTGGGCGGTCGGCGCACCGCGAACTGCCGTGAGAGCAGGGCGGCACTGAACGCGCCGATGATCAGCGTGATGTCCATCAATGAAATGCGATGCATCAAGGGGTTGTCCAGCGATTCACTGATGCCGAGGACCGGACCCAGCCCGATGAAAGAATTGAACCAGTCGCCCCATAGTTTAAGCCCGCCGTAAACACCCCAGAACAGGCCGCTGAGCAACAGCACGGCCGTTACGATCACCAAGAGTGCCGCGCCCAAGTAGGGGGACCATTCCTCGACGAAGATCGTCGCATAGTCTTCGCGCAGGCCGGTCAACCAGCGTGGCGTTACGGCGCCGGAGGCAGTTGGGTTACTGCTCGCTACCGAGGAATGGTTCATCGTGCTTTCCTCCTGTCGTCAGTTTCGTCAACCTGCTTCAGGTCCTGGTGATTTCGACGAAGGTTTCATGCATCGCCAGATTGTTACAAATTTCATCCGCGTGGATTTCCATCAGCGCCAAGCCATTCTCGCCGGTGTCGGCGGGAATGGCCCTTACCATAAATCAAGCATCAAAGCGTTTGACCGCCGTTGTTAGCTGCAACTCGCCGGGCTGTCGCCATCCTTGGCGCCTTTGATGACAAAGGCCTTGATGTCATTCAGCAGGTCCTCGTCAGGCACGTCGGCAAATTTCTCGGCGGCCTTGTTGGTGGCCTTGATCTTGGCGCGGTATTCCTTGCTGATGTAGGACTTGAGCGAGTCCTTGCCCTTGGCATGCTTGTCAGCCTGGATATAGGCAGCCCACTCCGCCTTGGTCTTGGAGGTCGGTGCGATTGCCTTGCCTCCGTTGGCCGGTTCTTTATGGCAGGCGGTGCAGACCATCTGGTAATAAACCCGGCCGCGCTTCCAGTCGCCATCGGCGGCGCTGGCGGCGAACGGGGCTCCGAGCACGCAGAGCAAGACGGCGGAAACGAGAGGCTTGTGCAACTTCATGGCGCGACTCCTTAAAATAATTAACAAATGATGGAACCCGCGTGCCGCGAATCGCTCCGACGGTTGGCGACGGCGGGTAATTTCAATTTACTGGCGCAATGCATGCGACTTTTCAATGTGTTTCTTCCCAACCGGTGATCATCGCCTTGAAATGGGACAGCGGGGTGTGCCCGGTAGTCGACAGGTACACATGAGCGATGATGAAGATCAGCATCAAGAAGGCGGCGCCGGTGTGTATCAGCGCCACCCATTGCAGCGACAAGCCGCTCAACCCCAGACCGCCCCAAGAACCGTAGTAAAGATAAAGCAGCCCGCTGATCCAGATCAGGGGGTTGATCAGCAGTTTCACTCCCAGGTAGGCCAGGCGCTGCAGCGGATTGTGCTTGCTCAGCGTGGTCTGGCGGAACGGGTGCGGTGTATTGGTGAAAATGCCGGTGAGGTAGTACTTGAGCATTGCATCCACCTTGTCCATGGTGGGGATGTACTGCTTCCATTCCCCGGTGGTGAAGTGCCAGAAAATGGCGAACACCCACAAGGTGATCAGCGACCAGGCGGCGATAGTGTGCAGGCTGACCGCCTTGCCGAAGCCGAACAGCTTGTAGGCGCCGTGGATCTCGAAGCCGGTGATCAACATGAAGATGATCAGCGCGGCCTGAGTCCAGTGCCAGAAACGCTCGAAGCGTTTGAAGATGTAAATTTTTTCGGCTGTCATGATGTTATCCCTTCTTGTTACTGTTGATGATGCGCAGGCCGCCATGGATCAGCACGCCGAGCAGAGCCAGCAGGGCGATGGTCCAGCCTGCCATGTCGAGCAGTTTGCTGGCGTCGCGTCCCGGCATGTAAACGCCCTTGATTTCCTTCAGCCGCCCGTTCGCGCTGTGGCACTGCTGGCAGGAGAGAGCCTCTGCCTTGGGCGCGACCATGTGAGCGATGGGCCAGTACATGACGGTTTTGGCGAATGCAATCTTGCCGGAGAATGGTGCGTGGGCGGTGGCCATGCCCGTGGTGATGGCCTTTTCCCAGTTGAAGTTCTTCCAGTAGCCGGTGTCGTCCGAGCCGGTCGTGTGCGGCACGACCAGCGTCTGGTTGACCGGATCATACGGCTGCGAGCCGCGGAATACCTTGACCGGCCAGATCATCGATTTGCCGTCGTCCGGGCTGCCTGCGAAGCTGTTGATATGGATGACGCCATCGATCATTTCAATCTTGTCGGTCAGCAGGGTGTACTTTACCGTGCCGTTGAACCAGGTGTACCCGGGTGAGACATTCTCGCTTAGAACGAAATCGCCCTTCCTCGAGTCGTAGATGACATGGCCTTTCTCGTCTTTCGTCACGAATGGCTTGCCTTCCGGCGTCAGCTTGCCAGCGGTCGACCAGTCCCATGACATCTTGGTGGGTACGCCGCCGCGGGCGAAGCTCGGAGTGTGACAAGTCTCACAGGCGATTATTCTGGCATGGTCGTTAAGTTTGTCGCCGTGGTTGTTCAGCTTGGCTGCTTTTACCGGGTGCGGTCTGTCGCCGTGGCAGGCCTGGCAGGTGGTGGGGTTTCTGGCGTCCGCTTTGCCACGCATGCGCGGACCGCTCTTATCCATCGCGGTGGGTGCATAGCGGCTGCCGGGAACCTGATGGCCGGTGGTCATGTGGCAGGTGGCGCAGGTGAAATCGTTTCCCACCGCATCCATGTGTACATCGAGTTCCTTACCCGGGGAGGATAGCGAACTGTCCAAGTCGCCGTGCTTGACGCCGTCGCCGCCGCCGCCGAAGAAATGGCAGGCGCCGCAGGTGTCGCGACTGGTTTTGCCGACGTGCTGCGCCACATTCTTCAAGTCAACGGGCTGGATGAACTTGCCGGAACCAGGCGGGTTTTCTATGGGCTTGTAAGCCGGGTGTCCGGCCATGCCGGGTGCTTTCACGTAGGCGCCGGTGGTGTCGTGACACACCAGGCAATCCACGTTTTCCTGCTTGGTGAAGTCGAAGGTGTCATCCTTCCAGCCGTAACCTATGTGGCAGGCATTACAGAATGCCTCGTTGGACATTTCCGAGATGCAGAAGTTGTTGATGAGGTGTTTCTTGCCGAGTAACTGACCGTTCGCCGGGTTGCGGTACTCCCAAGTCCAGTGCGTGGTCTTCTGAATTTGCTTGGCAGCCTCGGTGTGGCATTTCAAACAGGCCTTGGTGACATCGGGGCCGGTCTTGAAAGTCTGCTGCAATTCCTTGAATTTGCTATGGTCGGCGGTGCTGGTGTTGGTCGCTGCTGCTGCCGCGCCGCTGCTGACGAGGACGCCAAAAGAAACGAGCCAACCGACAATTACTGCTGTGGCGTGCCAGTGGGTGTGATGCGTTTTCATGAAGTGTCCCTTGTGCTTGCTGTTAAGACGGAAACTTTGTCTGAACGTTAAAACCGGGCGCATATTCCTTAACAAACGACCAGCACTATCCTTAAATACATGTAAGCATAGTATTAAATACTAATATTCTTTCTTAACTTTGACGTGCGTCAATCTATAAAAATTAGACCGCTCAGTACCATCCCGAGAGCGATTATTGCTATGTTCTAGCCATGTAAAATCAGCAAGTTAGATGAAAATTTTAAAGCCTACATTCTGACCAATCTTTGATCCCCGTCAAGTAACTCGGCGGCGATGTTATTTAACAGTACGCTTCCCGTTAGTCCAGAAAGACCCAGAGAAAAGATCAGGCATCTCCTTACAGATGGCATCGACTAAGACACGACACGCAGAGATCATCCGCGCGTTTCCAGCCATCGGTACACCTCCTGTTCTCTTGCAATCGAGACACGCAACCCAGCCTCGATCACCGGCGCCGAGGATTTGGCGACAACCGATCGGCAGTTTTCTCAAGTTCGAACGGGAATTCGAAAAGCGTTTCGTCAATCGGGGCAAGGACGGGGCCGTGCGAACATGAGAACCCACGCTATCGCCGGGAAGTGGCTGTCGCTGTTAACTCCAGCGAGTAGGATGCACGCCGGCGAGGCCGATATCGCCAAAAAGCATCATTAGGAATCGTGTGACGGAGGCGGCGAGATTTGAGCACGGCCGCTCATGCGGTCGCTGTTCCGCTTCGCTAGAAACTCCAGGGCTTGCCATCCCTGGCAAGCCCGCTCGGCGGGCAAAGGGTCCATCGGACCCTTTGCTTATGCCGCCTCTCCCCTGCGCTTGCGGCATTTGTGCATCCTGCACATCAGAGTCCGGAACGTGGAAAGCGAAATCGACGCTGGAATATTCGGTTTTCGATTTGTTCCGCCGCCCGGTATTATTTTTTGATGGCGTATTGTAAATTGAGCGCTAGGAAAATTTAATCTCGAAACGAGAGGAGAGTGAGTCATGATACGCAAGCATGCTGCTTTGTCGGCCCTGGTCACGTTAATTGTTTTTGGCGCTGGATGCACCAGAGAGGTCAGCTTCAAGCAGGATGTGTTTCCGATACTCAGTGAAAACTGCCTGTCCTGTCATAAACCCGGAACCGAGGGGTATATCAAGAGCGGACTCAGCATGGAGAACTATGACACCGTGATGAAGGGAACCAAATTTGGCCCCGTCATCGTTGCCGGCTCTCATGTCAGCAGCACATTAATTTTACTGTTGGAACGCAAAGCGGATACGAGCATCAACATGCCCAAGGATCACCCGCCTCTGGCCGACAACAAGATCGAGGTAATCCGCAAGTGGATAGACCAGGGAGCCAAGAATAACTGAATCGGCAGGGAGAGCATGATTGAAACGTCGCTGCGCCTGGGCCGCCAACGGCGGCCCGCTTGACCGGGAGTATCATGACCTAGAGTGGGGCGTGCCGGTCCACAGTGACCGCAAGCTGTTTGAATTCCTGATTCTCGAAGGCGCGCAGGCGGGCCTGAGCTGGTCAACGATTCTCAAGAAGCGCGGGAATTACCGCCAGGTCTATGACAACTTCGATGCGCGTAGAATCGCGCGTTATAGCACCGCCAAGGTACGACGACTCCTGAAAGACCCGGGAATCGTCCGGAATCGCCTCAAAATTCACGCGTCCATTCTCAATGCCAAGGCGTTTCTGGAGATCCAAAAGGAATTCGGCCGCTTTGACAGGTATATCTGGCAATTCACCGGCGGCA
The DNA here is from genome assembly GCF_049587675.1 of Sulfuricaulis sp. GTDB lineage: Bacteria > Pseudomonadota > Gammaproteobacteria > Acidiferrobacterales > Sulfurifustaceae > Sulfuricaulis. The sequence continues at coordinate 18,626 of NZ_JBAVEJ010000240.1, forward strand.
AGCCGGTCCAGAACCGGCGCCGGAATCTGCGACAGGTTCCGGCGCGCACCAGGGAGTCAGACGCCATGAGCAAGGATTTAAAGCAGCGCGGATTCAAATTCGTCGGTTCGACAATTTGTTACGCCTTCATGCAGGCGGTGGGAATGGTTAATGACCATACGCTGAATTGTTTCCGGCATCGTCAGCTGGCCGGGAAACGCAAATGAAAAAATCGTTTATTTCGTGCGCACTCGGCATGTTTTTACTGTTGGTGTCGCCCATGTACGCCACGGCAATGGATACACGGCAGAAGATCGAGATGCCGCCGATGATGCAGGAGCATATGCTCAATAACATGCGCGACCATTTGCGCGCACTGCAGGAAATTCAGGCAGCATTGGCCAAGTCCGATTTCGACAAAGCCGCGGATATCGCCGAGCAGCGCCTCGGCATGAGCTCGCTCGAGAAGCACGGCGCCGCGCACATGGCACCTTACATGCCGAAGACGATGCAGGACATCGGCACGCAAATGCATCGCGCTGCCAGCCGTTTCTCACGCACGGCACAGGAAGCCGCGGTCAAGGCCGATATGGCGCCCGTGCTGGAAGATTTTTCGACTTTGCTGCGGCAGTGCGTTGCCTGCCATGATTCTTACCGTCTCCGATAGTGCCATCCTTGCCGGTTCAGTACCTGGCGTCATGAGAATTCTTCGCGGTAAACAGACCATTCTTATAATCACGTGGTGGGCGTTCTGCCTGCCGCTGTTGGTCTCCTGCTCGCCGGCCGGAGATTCGCCCGAAACGCAGATCCGGACGCTCCTCAAGCAAGGCGAAACGGCAGCAGAAAATAAGGAGGCGGGCGCGCTGCGGAAAATGATTTCGGAAAAATATTCCGACAGCCAGGGTCAGGACAAGCGGGCCATCGAAGCCATTCTCCGGTATTATTTTTTGCGTAACGAGACGATCCATCTTTTCGTGCGTATTCAGTCAATCGCATTTCCTCAGCCGGCGCAGGCGCAAGCGATCGTGCTGGTCGCGATGGCCGGGCAACCGATTTCTGGCGCCCAGGAACTCGAGCGCCTGCATGCCGACCTCCATCGTTTCGAGATTACCTTGGCGAGTGAAAACAAGGAGTGGAAAGTCGTTCGCGCCGAGTGGCGGCGCGTGGAGCCCGGCGATTTCTTGTGAGGCAAACCGGTAAAGTATGATGTAATGGGCTAATCGCATGGACCGACGGGGGCGAGAATGGAGGCAGGATTTCTTCCGCGCACCAGGTTCCAGAAGCTTCTGGATAAGCTGCATCAGGCTGGCTATCGTTGTATCGGCCCGCAGGTTCGCGATGGCGCCATCGTTTACGACACGCTGTCCCGCGCCGAGGATTTCCCCCGGGGCATGCGTGACCAGCAGTCACCGGGCACATACCGACTCGAACGCACCGACAGTCCGCGGTTTTTCAACTGGGCCAACGGCCCGCAGGCGTTAAAGCCGTTCGTGTTCGCCCCGCGCGAACCATTGTGGCGCTCGGAACGTTCGGCCGATACCGCTATCCGCTTTTCAGAAATAAATCCCGCGCCAGAGCCGCTTGCCATTCTCGGCGTGCGTGCCTGCGACCTTGCCGCCTTGTGGCTTCAGGACCGGCATTTTCTGGAGGGTCCTTTCCCCGATCCCGGTTATGCCGCGCGGCGCAAGAATCTTTTTCTGGTGGCGGTTCATTGCACACATCCCGCCGACACCTGTTTCTGCGCATCCACTGGCGACGGGCCGCGCGCCACGCAGGGCTTCGATCTGGCCTTGTATGAGTCGGATGAAGGTTACCTGGTGCAGACCGGCAGCGACAAAGGACAAGCGCTGGCCGCGCTATTGGCGCTTGTGCCGGTAACAGCCGCGCAGCAACAGAACGCCGACCGGGAGGTCGAGGATGCGGCCCGGCGGCAGACGCGGCGCTTGCCTGCACGCAATCTGCGCGACGATCTTTTTGAAAATCTTGCGCATCCGCGCTGGGAAGAAGTGGCCGGACGTTGTCTCTCCTGTGGCAATTGCACTGCGGTATGCCCGACCTGTTTTTGCCACAGCGCGGCGGACGAGACCGCGCTTGATGGCCATGTCAGCCTGCACCTGCGTCAATGGGATTCATGTTTCACCCAGGGACACAGTTACATTCACGGCATGACGATCCGTGCCGATACTCGAATGCGCTACCGCCAGTGGCTGACGCACAAGCTCGGGAGCTGGCATGACCAATACGGCCGCAGCGGTTGCGTGGGCTGCGGGCGCTGCATTGCGTGGTGTCCCGTGGGCATCGACATTACCGAGGAAGCTGCGGCCGTTTGTGGAGGAGTCGCGCATGGTTAATCCGCATCTGCCGGTGGAGGCGGAAGTGGTCGAGCGCATCCAGGAGTCGCCGACAATCTTCACGTTGCGGTTACGCTTCACCGATCCCGTGAAGCACGCCGCGTTTCACTTCGCGCCAGGCCAGTTCAACATGCTCTATTTATATGGCGTGGGCGAAATACCGATCTCCATCGTCTCGGATCCGGATGACGAGCGCATGTTCGATCACGCCATCCGTGTGGTCGGAAGGGTGACGCGGGGGATGACGCAGCTAAAGGCCGGTGACCGGCTTGGCGTGCGCGGGCCTTACGGACGCGGTTGGCCGCTCAAACAGGCGGAGGGCAGGGATATCATGGTGATCACCGGCGGTCTGGGTTGTGCGCCCGTGGTGTCGGTGATCAACTACGTGATCCGCCGACGCGACAAATTCCGCCGCCTGGTCATCATGCAGGGCGTGAAGCATTCGGACGATCTCATCTGGCGCAGCCAGTACTCGCAGTGGAGCAAGCTGCGTGACACGCAGGTTCTCGTTGCGGCCGATGTCGGGGTGGCTCTGTGGCCGTGGCACGTGGGCCGTGTCACGGAGTTGTTTGACCAGGTGAAGATCGATCCTTCGCACGCGATGATCATGATGTGCGGTCCCCAGGGCATGATGCAGGTGGCCGTGGATAACCTGCACGAGCACGGCGTGCACGAAGATAATATTTATCTGAGCATGGAGCGCAGCATGAATTGCGCGGTAGGGCTTTGTGGGCACTGCCAGTATGGCGGCAAGTTTGTCTGCAAGGACGGGCCCGTATTCAGCTATTCCGAGGCCAAGCCACTTTTCGGGACGCGGGGGTTCTGATGGCGGATAAACCGAAAGTCGCGGTACACAAGTTCGCCTCCTGCGACGGCTGCCAGCTCGCATTTCTGAACCTGGGCGAGGGGCTGCTGACGCTGGCGCAGCTGGTCGAAATTGTTCATTTCGCCGAGGCGGGGCCGGTGGATCCGGACGCGGTGGTGGATATTGCCTTCATCGAGGGCAGCATATCAACGCAGGAGGATGCCGAGCGAATTCTCCGTATTCGCGCGCACAGCCGTTACCTGGTCACGGTCGGTGCCTGTGCCACGGCGGGCGGTCTGCAGGCGCTGCGCAATTTTGCCGACGGCAAGGAATGGCTCGCCGCGATTTACGCCAAACCGGAATACGTGCAAAGCCTGTCGACCTCCACGCCTATTGCCCAGCATGTGAAAGTCGATCTTGAACTTTGGGGATGCCCCGTGACCGGCCGTCAGGTGCTCGCCGTCGTGCGTGCGCTGTTGTTCGGTGTGCCGCCGTGGCAAGAAAAGGACAAGGTCTGTCTCGAGTGCAAACGCCGGCAGACCGTGTGCGTGATGGTGGCGAAAGGAATTCCGTGCATGGGACCGGTGACACGCACCGGCTGCGGGGCGCTGTGCCCGGGTTTCGGGCGTGACTGTTATGCCTGTTACGGTCCGGCCGAGAATCCGAACGCAGAATCGCTCGCGCGGCGTTTTGAAGGATTGGGGCTTTTGCCCGAGGCGGTGGCGCGGCGCTTTCTTTTCATCAACGCAGCCGCGCCCGCCTTTGCTGAGGCCGGTCTTAAGCGGCGCGGAGCCGCCGATGACTGAAAAGCGCCAGATCCCGATCCAGGTGCCGGTGCTCGCGCGCGTCGAGGGCGAGGGCGCGCTGGAACTGCAAGTACGTAACGGGACGATCGAGGACCTGCAGCTACGCATCTTCGAACCGCCGCGGATGTTCGAGAAACTGCTGGAGGGGCGCGATTATTCCGAAGTTCCGGACATGGTGGCGCGCATCTGCGGCATCTGCCCCGTGGCCTACCAGATGAGCGCGGTGCATGCCATCGAAAAGTTGTTCGGTGTGGAGCCCGGTCCCTGGGTGCGTGACATGCGCCGCGTGTTCTATTGTGGCGAGTGGATACAAAGCCACACCCTGCACATTCACATGCTGGCGGCGCCGGATTTTCTGGGCTATGCGAGCCTCACCGAGATGGCGCGCCATCATGCGGATGAAGTGCGACGTGGTTTTCGACTACAGGCCCTCGGTAACGAAATCATCCGGCTGCTGGGTGCGCGTTCGGTCCATCCCGTGGGCGCACGCATCGGTGGATTTCACCATGCTCCGGCGCGCGCCCAGGCAGATGCCTTGCGGGAAAAGTTGCAGGCGGCGTTGCCGGAAGCCGAGGCGCTGGTGCGTTGGACCGCGGCACTCAAGCTGCCAACCGAGGAACAGGAATTCACCGTCGTGTCACTGCGCCATCCGCGGGAGTACCCGATGAACGAAGGCCGTATCGTCTCCACTCGCGGGCTGGATATCTCCGCGGATCAATTCGAGTCGCGGTTTGTCGAGCATCAGGAATCACATTCCACGGCGCTGCATTGTCTGCACGATGGCAAACCCTACCTCGTCGGACCACTCGCGCGCATGAATCTCAATATTGATCGTCTTCCGCCGCCGGTGCGAAACCTCGTGGACAGTCTTGGCATCAAATTCCCCAGCCACAACATGTATCACAGCATCGTGGCACGCGCGATCGAGATCGTGGTTGCGATGCGCGAGGCGATACGTCTGCTGGAGGAATACGCAGAACCATCGATACCTTATATCAGCGTTACACCGCGCGCCGGCACCGGTTTTGGCTGCACCGAGGCGCCGCGCGGACTTCTCTGGCATCGTTACGATATCGACGCCTCCGGTGTCGTGCGCGGCGCGCGCATTGTTCCACCCACCAGCCAGAATCAGGCACGCATCGAGGAAGATTTGCGACAGTCGCTGCAGGCCCTGGGTGTCCGGCAGGGCGAAGCAGCACTGCGCCGGCGCGGAGAAATGGTGATCCGCAATTACGATCCGTGCATCTCCTGCGCCACCCATTTCCTTGATCTGCGTGTGCACGAGCTGACGCGCGCCTGATCGGGCCACCTCGTCGGCGTCGGTTCTCCTCTTGGCGACGACCGTCTTGGATGGTGGCGGCGGAAGCGCTGCAGCGTTCTTCTGTTGTGAAAGCGGTCGAGTCAGGACAGATTGTCATCTCGATTCTGGAACGCCCCGGTACCATGCTGCTGGCGCATTGGCACGATGCGGGCATTGTGATCGTCATCGATGCAGTCTGTTCCGGCGCCTTGCCAGGAACATGTTTTCGCTTCGATGCGGGTAAGTGGGCAGTCTCGGGTCTGCCGGCATCGTCGCATGGTTTTGGCGTTGCGGCTGCACTCGAGCTTGCCCACGCCCTTGGAGATCTTCCATCACGGCATTTGGTTCGCGGTGTTGAGATCGAACCCTCCTGTTCCGGATTCGGATTGAGTCGCGCCGTTGCCCGCGTGTTACCGGCCTTTGTGCGGGAAATCGAAGCCGAGACGCCTCAACTCGCAAAAACCGGCCTGCCCGGCATGTCACGAGCGTCTTAAAACCTCTCATTTTGGCGAGCTTTTCCTCCTATAGTGGGCTGTTTCAGCATCTTGCGTTGAGGCTGTGACATCCCCATCTCTTTTAAGAAATTCCTTATATTACAAGTAGATAAGAAGAGGTAGACCTTCCTTGCGGTACTGTCCTGGATCACTCTCTTGCCTTTGGCATGGATGATGCAGCTTAGGAAGTTAGCAATGGCAAGTAATTTTAAGTCGCGCCAATCGAAGTTATCTCGAGGTGAATCTTGCGAGAAGTCCAGTTCAAATCATTCGGAATCATAGAACCGCTGTCGACAAGCCAAAGACCAGCATTGCCTTCCAACGGGACAGGGCGATGGGCGGTATGGATATCGGCGGTTCTATTCGTGGTGCTGGCCGGCTGCGCCACCCGTCAGCCGAATCCGGCGCCAGCGATATCAGCGCCAGCGATATCAGCGCCGGGCATTGCCGTTCTATTAAGCGATCGTTCGCCGGCTATTGTCGGCGTTCAGCGCGAGATCGTGAAAAGATATCCGCAGCGGATTGAAACATACGTGCTGGGCGAAAATGAAAGTCTCCATCGCGATGTACAGAAAACAATTCAATCATCTGACCAACCCGTGGTCGTGGCCATCGGACTACCCGCCGCACGTGTGGCGCGCAGCCTCACTGGCAAGAAGGTGATTTTCTGTCAGGTTTTCACCTACGAAGACGAGGAACTGGTCACGGCATGGATGAAAGGCGTATCGGCCATCGCTCCCGTGCGCGAGCAATTCCGTACCTGGAAGAAGCTGTCTCCCAATCTGAATACCGTTGGTGTCATTACCGGAAAAGGTATGAGCGGCCTCATGGCAGAAGCCCAGGCAGCCGCCAAAGAGAACCGTATAAAGCTTATCCATGTCGAAGTCAGATCGGACAAGGAATACCTTTATACGTACAAACGGCTCACGCAACAGATACAGGGGCTGTGGATGGTACCGGACCATCGCGTACTCAGCCTCAATGTCATCCGCGACATCATGGCTCACAGTGTCAAGGAGGGGAAAGACGTTGCGGTATTCACCCAGGAGTTACTAAGTTTGGGCGGGTTGATCAGCGCTGAAACCAGTGTTGCAGACATCGCCGAACATGTGCTGACCCGAGTCAGAGAGTCGGAGCAAAGCATCGATGTGACGGGCGCTCCGGTTGTTCCTCTCACCAAGGGAGTCATCAAGATCAACAAGGTGATGGCGCAGCGTTTGAATTTAAGGATTGCTAAATCGCTTCAGAGAATGGCATATGCTCCTTAAGTTAAAATCGCTTCTGAATTCCTGGGCTAACCGACCGTCAGGCGCAACCATATGGCAACGCCTTTTTCCGGGAATCGGTGAACGCTCCCTCGTCGGCCGGCTGGTCGGACTGCTGCTCCTGGGTTCGGTAGCGGTTTATCTGATCGTTAACATTGGCCTGTGGTGGACG
>NZ_JBAVEJ010000241.1:0-10944 GCF_049587675.1 Sulfuricaulis sp.
GGACCGAAAAGCCCATCTGACCAGGGTCATAATAGTCAGCAAAGGAAAACGTGTGGGAGGTGTCGAGCCAACCGTGGTTCAAATGTCCGCGATCCTGAGCCTTGCGCAGACTGATCATGTCCTTAACTCGCCATTATCCAAGCCCTCATCCATGTTTGAGCCGCATCCTAATCGCTGTGGTGTTTGCTGCCTAGCCAAGGCGTGCTCGAATTGCAGGCATTTTTTGCTGAAAAAAATGTTCCAGCTGTCTACTTTATGCACAGTCAATCACGTGGGAAAAAAGCGCGCTTACTCCAGGCAAAAACGCATGAAGAAATAGCGGGTTTTTTCATATAGGTAACTGATTTTTAATAAAATTTCAGGTCAGTTTATTTTTTAATCAATTTAACAAAAACCCTGAAAATTCCCGGCACTGAAATGGCGACGGTCATGTCATTAACATTGTTATCCACAGATATTGTGAGTAACGCACGCCCCGTTTAGATACAAGTGGTTAGCGGGTGTTCATGACAAATTTGTGAACGTGGAGCCGCAGTGTTTCACGGTTTGCACAGTAAACGCGCAAATCATTTTGCAATTGGCGAATTAACTTCCAGCTGAAGTTATGTTGCGGTTCCGTCCCGTTTAGAGTCGCCGCCCTGAGTCGCTTGGCCGCGACCGCAGAAAAAGTTTGCGCCTCGGGCGAGGTGGCGCGACTCCGTCCCGTGGCGAAGGGCGACTCCCTTCCGAAGCGAAGCTCCTTCGAAGGGAGTACGCCAGGCTGCCACAAGAGACAGCGTTCTTTGAGTCGCACTGGCTGCCACCGCCGAAAGAGCTATCGCCTCGGGCGGTGGCAGGCCCTTCGGACGGAGGAAGCATGGCTGCCATTCCAGAGCCTTGCTCCTTGAGTCGCCGGCTGCCATCTCCGAAATCCTTCGTCTCGGGAGATGGCAGCCCCCGTGATAGAGTCGCCGCCATGACTGCGTCCTCGCACATCGTCCAAGTAGCCGTCCCCACTCCTTTGCGCCGCGCGTTTGATTATTTATCTCCGGTTGAATTGCCATCCGGCACGCGCGTGCGTGTGTCATTCGGTCGTCGCGAGGTGGTGGGTATAGTGGTGGGTGAAGTTGCGCGAAGCGATCTGCCCCACAGCCGACTCAAACCGATCACGGAGTCGCTGGATGCCGTCCCCCTGCTCGCGCCGCCACTGCTGGACCTACTGCGCTGGGCAGCCGACTACTATCACCATCCTCTCGGCGAGGTGATTAATGCGGCCCTGCCCGCGCGCCTGCGTCAGGGCCGTGCCGGCGTCATCAGCGGCGTAACGGTATGGACGCTTACCCCCAAAGCCAGGGCCGTGGATCCGGAAACGCTGAAGCGCGTGCCGGCACAGAAGCGATTGTTGCAAGTTTTAGCGGCGGCACCGGAGGGTCTCGAAGCAGAGCAGCTGGCACAAATCTCGCCCCGTTGGACGGCGGGGCTCAAGGCGCTGCGCACCAAAGGGTGGGTGAGCAGTTACCAGCGTGATTCTGGGCCCAGCCTCGATCGCGATACCGAAGCTTCGCCAGAACTCAATCCGGGACAGCAATCCGCAGTAGTCACAATCACTGCGGATCTCGGCCGCTACCAGCCTTACCTGCTGCACGGCGTCACCGGCAGCGGCAAAACCGAGGTCTATCTGAATGTCATCGCACAGGTGCTGGCACAGGGAAAGCAGACGCTGGCGCTGGTGCCGGAAATCAGCCTCACTCCCCAGCTGGTCGGCCGTTTTGAACGGCGATTTCGCGTTCCGATCGCGGTGCTGCACTCCGGGCTTAACGATCAGGAGCGCCTGAATGCCTGGCTTGCCGCGCGTGACGGAAAAGCGCCAATAGTCCTCGGCACCCGTTCCGCCGTGTTCACGCCGCTCAAGAATCCCGGTCTCATCGTGGTCGACGAGGAGCATGATGCCTCCTACAAGCAGCAAGACGGCTTCCGTTATTCGGCACGCGATGTGGCCGTGATGCGCGCTTCGCGGGAAAAAATTCCCATCGTGTTGGGCTCGGCCACGCCGTCGCTGGAAAGCCTGCGGAACGCGCGCGACGGTACGTACACCTTGCTGGAACTTCCGGACCGCACGGGCGGTGCCGGCATGCCCGAGGTGCGCCTGCTCGACATGCGGCGGCTCAAGCCCAGCGAAGGCCTGTCGCTGCCGTTGCGCGAGGCGATCGCGGCGCGGCTCGCGAAGGGAGAGCAGAGTATTCTGTTTCTGAACCGACGCGGTTTCGCCCCGGTGTGGATGTGCTTCGACTGCGGCTGGGTCGCGCCGTGCCGGCGCTGCGATGCGCAGCTGACGCTGCACCAGAAAAGACAGAAGCTGCTTTGCCATCATTGCGGAGCCGAACAGGATATGACGCGGCGCTGTCCGTCCTGTCAGGGGGAAAATCTGCATCCGCTCGGCGAAGGCACGGAGCGCGTGGAAGGGGCGCTGACGAAATTTTTCCCGAAGGCGCGCATCGAGCGTGTCGATCGCGACAGTACCAGCCGCAAAGGTGCGCTCGAGGAAAAACTGCGACGTGTCCACGCCGGCGAGGCCGACATCCTGGTTGGCACGCAAATGCTCTCGAAGGGGCATGACTTTCCCAACGTCACGCTGGTCGGAATACTCAACGCCGATCAGGGCCTGTATGGGACGGACTTCCGCTCCAGCGAGCGCCTGTTCCAGCTGATCATGCAGGTCAGCGGCCGCGCCGGCCGCGCCGACAAGCCGGGTGAGGTGCTGATCCAGACCTGGCATCCGGATCACCCCTTGTTCAACGCGTTGCAGCGGCACGATTTTCACGGCTTTGCCGGGTTTGCGCTCACCGAGCGCCACGAAACCGGCTACCCGCCCTACAGCCATCTCGCACTCCTGCGTGCCGAATCGCCGGCGCCGGGAGCCGCGCTCAAATTTCTCCACGATGCGCACGCGCTGGCTGCGCGACTGGTGCCGGAGAAAGGCGTGCAAATCATGGCGCCGGTCCCCGCGCCCATGGAACGGCGCGCCGGGCGCTACCGCGCGCAGTTGCTGGTGCAGTCATCGAAACGCGCTCCGTTACATACTTTTTTGAGTCAATGGGTGGAGCAACTGGCCGAGTCGAAATTCAGCAACAAGGTGCGCTGGTCGCTCGATGTCGACCCGATGGATATGTTTTAGCTGTGAGCCACATAGAACACGGAGAAAAAAAAGATACCAGGATGTTTCAGAAATCCCTGTGTGCTCCGAGTTCACTGTGACGGAAGAATTATTAATGCGGAATGGCGTCGAGGATTTCCAGCCCGTTGTCGTCGCTGAACAGACGGTGTATACGCCAGACGGTGTCAGTCCCGTTCCGGCAGGCTCCATATCGGAACGGCATGGTTCTTCCAGCGAGCGCGAAGCGCAGATCGTTGAACCATACGCACAGACCATCCTTTTTATGATCCACGCGGTACAGCGCCGGAAATTCCGCAAAGCGGCGAAACGGTGCGAGTGCCTCGGAGTACCAAACCTGTTCCGCCAAGTTGACCTCATTGCTGGCTCCGAAGCGGGGGACGCGGTTCCAGATGGCATCGGCCACCGGAAAGTATGAGGCATTCACCTGGTATAGCCAGTTGGCGCCGGCGGGCGGAAATTCCGGTATCTCGCTGCGCCAGAGACTGACATAAGCGAGATAGTAGGCGTCCTTCTGCGGCAAGACGATCATCCAATTGAACGGTGAGAACGGCTGCGGAATTGCCTGGACCTGTCCCGCGTCCAGATGATGCTTCACTGCGTAAGCCTCGCCTATCGCGGTCGCGCGTTGATGCAGCACGGCCTGAAATCCGACGTAGCCGACGAGCACCGCAAGCCCGATCACGGCCGGCCGGCGTGTGGAGCTCCACAGGGAGGAGGCAATCAACCCACTGACGATGATGGTCGTGAAGTAGGGATCGATGATGAAGGTGGTTGGGAACTGCGCGCGCCAGTCGGAGAACGGTGCGAAGATCATGGTGCCAAAGGCGGTGATTACGTCCCCCGCGATATGGATGCCTATGCCCAGCGCCACCACACCCACGAACGCGCGCCACGAATATTTTTTTCGCACCAGCAGCATGAAGAGCAGCGCCAGCAAGAATGACCACAGTGGCAACATGATAACCGAATGCGTGATGCCGCGATGCGTGGTGAGGTAGGTCAGGGGATCGATGAAGCGCGTGACGAAGTCGCTGTCGGGAAACGCGGCGGCGATGAAGCCGATCCACATGCGTGTACGTCGCGGCAACTGATCGGCTCGCGGCCGTTCTGGTTCGGTCGCGCGCGCCAGTAACGCACCGCTCAGGGCGTGTGTCAGGGTATCCATGTCGTGCCCTCTAATGACTGAACGCAGTATAGCGTGGTGTTTTCCAGCCGGACCCCGAAGCCGGGTCATGATCCCGTTAAGACAGCCCGTCAAAGCACCAGTGTCGAGCGCGTTGCTGAATTACCGCTGTTTTATCTCGTCTTTCTGCCGGGAACAGGTATTTTCTTGACAGATCTATATTAGCGTTCCATAATTTAGTTAGATAACTTACTAATAGTATAATTAATTGATTGTAAATAATTATTATGGAAAGTAAAGAAACCAGCAAACGCTCGCGCTTGCTCGAAGCGGCGAACAAGTTGGTTCATCGGCAGGGCTTCAACCAGACCACGCTCGCCGATATCGCGCAGCAGGCCGAAGTCCCCCTGGGCAACGTTTACTACTACTTCAAAACCAAGGAAGAGATTGGTCACGCATTGATCGAGCACCGGGCGAATTTTTATGGTGGCCTCATCGCCGCGTGGGACAAGCTCCCGGACCCGAGAAAGCGTATCCACGCATTGATCGAAGAAGTGGAGAGTCAGCGCCAGGCCTTGGCCGCCAGCGGCTGTCCCATCGGCAGCCTTTGTCAGGAACTTCACAAGGACGGCGGAGTGCTCGCGGAGAAGGCGGCGACCTTGATGGCCGCGATCCTGTCGTGGACCGAGCGGCAGTTTCATCTGCTCGGCAAGGGATCGGAGTCCGCTGATCTCGCCCTGCATCTGGTGACGGTGCTGCAGGGCGTCAGCCTGCTGACACATACCTTCGGCCAGCCGGAACTGATCCTGCGGGAAACATCCCGGCTCAAGAAATGGGTGGACTCCTTGTGAGCCCATACTGATAACAAATCAGAATAATCGGGAGAAACCATGAATACGGAAAAAAAGATTCGTGTACTGGTGACGGGCGCCACGGGATTTTTGGGCAGCAACATTCTCAGCGCCATGGCGGTGCAACCCGGGGTTGAACCAATCGCCGCCTGCCGGCGACGCGAGAAACTCCCACGAAATTTCAAGGGCGAGGCACGAATTGGTAACTTGATGGATGGGAATTACCGGCGCGACGTAGTGAAGGAAGTAGATGTCATCTGCAGCGCGGGTAACTGGGCGTCGATGTGGAACCACAAGGCGCTGGAGCGCGAGCGTTTTTTTGAACCGGCCCGTGACCTCATAGAGCAATCCATCCGACAGGGCGTGAAACGATTTATTCAGACGAGCACAGTCGTGATTGGCGCCGTCGCGAAAGACAACAAACCTTGCGATGATTTCTCGGAAACAAAACATACCGGCTTCTGGCCGCATCTCGACTGCCTGATCGATCTTGACCAGTACATGCGCGCCAACAGCTCGCGCGGCACGCAAATGATCACGATGCGTCTCGGCCATTTTGTCGGAACCGGTAATCGTCTGGGAATGCTACCGGCACTGGTGCCGCGGCTGCGGACCTATCTGGTGCCGTGGCTCGCGGGCGGGCGCAAGCACTTGCCACTGGTGGGCGACACGGATCTGGGCAATGCATTCATGCTGGCGTCGGTCGCGCAAAATCTGAACGATTACGAATCATTCAATATATGCGGCGCTGAATATCCGACGCTTCGCGAAGTCGTCGAATACATCGCCGCCGAGACCGGTTTCCCCAAGCCGCTTTACAGCGTTGCCTACCCGGCCGGTTATGCCTTCGGCTGGCTGATGGAAGCGCTCAAGCCGGTCATGCCGGGCTCCTCTCCGTTTCTGACGCGCTCCATCGTGCACTTGTGCGAGAACTGGGTTTGCCCCAACGATTATGCTCGCCAAAAACTGGGCTATTCGCCGAAGAAAGACTGGCGCGCGGCGGTGCGCGAGCATCTGGACGACCTCAAGGCCGAAGGCTATCCGTGGCCGCGCCTGTGCCAGGTGGCGTGACTGAATCTCAAGACTCTCTCAACCCCAGACAGGAGATGACCATGACAACGACCGCACAGGAACTCGATGCCCGAGGATTGAACTGTCCGCTGCCTATATTGCGCGCGAAAAAAGCACTTAACGGTTTACAGCACGGAGAGGTTTTACATGTGCGCGCCACCGATCCGGGCTCGGTCAAGGATTTCGACGCCTTTTGCAAATCGACCGGAAACGAACTGGTTTCCTCCGAACAGAACGGAGGCGAATATGTTTTCCAGATCCGCAAACACTGACGGATATCCTTCCGTCGGTGAAACAGCCAGCCTTTGAAAGGAGGCAATCATGTCAAAACTAGCTGAAAAGTCATCCGGTAGTATTCCCAGCGAACTTTTGCAGAAACACGGCACGGAACTCGACGCCTGGTTCGATGATCGCTTCGCGAAAAAACTGAAAGAAGTGGAGGAGAACAAGACGCCATCGCTCGCCATCATCGCCACCAAGGGCACCATGGACTGGGCCTATCCGCCGTTCATACTTGCCTCGACCGCCTCGGCCCTTGGCTGGGACGTGTCGGTGTTCTTCACGTTTTACGGGCTCGAACTGCTCAAGAAAGAGCTCAATCTCCAGGTCAGTCCTTTGGGCAATCCCGGCATGCCGATGAAAATGCCGTTCGGACCGGAATGGTTCCAGGGCATCAACTGGAATATCCCGAACGCCGTCATGGCCGGCGTTCCCGGCTTCGAGAAACTGGCCACGGGCCTGATGAAGAAGACCGTCAAGAATAACGGCGTGGCTTCCATTCAGGAACTGCGCGACGTGTGCGTTGAGGCCGGCGTGAACCTGGTCGCCTGCCAGATGACGGTCGACCTGTTCGGTTACTCGCGCGAGGATTTCATTCCCGAGGTCAAGGACTGGATCGGCGCGGCCAGCTTCCTGCCGGTGGCGCAGCAATCCGACGTGTGCCTGTTTATCTAAAACCGGTTGGACGATAAAGTATCCTAATATTCCGCAGACTGTTACGGAGACGAGATCATGCAGGCCGCAATCCTAGAGAACCCTTATTACGCCGCTTTTCGCGGCCATTTCACCAGTCTGCTGAGTTGGGAGGACCTCGATGCCTTCTGGGTAGTGGTGCGAAGCAATGCCGCGGCCGGTTGGTATGTGTATGCCATCGGCGAGCCGCCACCGGCCGCGACTTCTACCGCCGAGCAGGTTAACACCTTCATCTCCGAGATCGACGCGCTGGTGCGCCGCGAACATCAGGAGGATTATTGCGGCATCGTCTATACCGACAGCAAAACCGAGCCTTCCATGATCAAGATCTTCGATCCGAACAATCTTGGCGTGCAGTGCGGTTTCAGCGACAACCCGCCGCTGCCCGGCTGGGTCATGAGCCGGTTGCCGCCCGTGGCGTTTTATGACCGCGCGCACCGTCCCGAGGGTCGCAAGCGCTGGTGGCGGAAGTTATGGGATTGATGCAATCCCGCGGGATTGTTTATCCCGACGCTTTGATTGGCGGAGCCGCGGCAGTAACGTCGAGGGAGAATTTAGACCGCGTCGATATATTGTTCCAATCGTTTATATATTATTTATTAATAGGTATTACCGATTAAAGGTACTTGATGCGGCTGCGCAGGCTGTCGACGTCCGTCGCCACATCGCGCAGCGTGCTGCCGTCATCGGCCGTGCCGACGATCACCGCCTTGCCCGACACCGGAATCACGCTGTCTATCTGGAAACGCCCGCTGCTGCCGCGCAGAAAGCACTCCTCGTCGAAATGCAAACGGTCCCCTGCGGTTCCGACCGCGTCGGACTCGATGGTGTCGTAACCGATCAGTTTCGCGATGTCCTCGCGACCCTGGATGTCGATTGGCTCGAGGGAGCGGTTGTCCGGGTCGATCAATAATGCTTTCATTTGCCTTCACCTCCGCTGGTTGAGTGGTACGGACAAAAAGGCGCGCGGGACAGATGTCCCGCGCGCCCCACACCTAATTACTACGCGGCCTTCACTTCCTTGACGTCGATTCCGAGAACCCTTGGCGACACCTAGCCCGGGACAACCCGATGCCAGGTCGGGGCGAATCAGCATCAGACCTTGAAGGCCGATCCTCCGGAATCACGCAAGATCGAAGCGATCCAGGTTCATCACCTTGGTCCAGGCCGCTACAAAGTCATGGACAAACCGCTCCTGCGCGTCCGAACTTCCGTAGACTTCAGCCAGGGCCCGGAGCTGGGAGTTTGAACCGAAGATCAGATCGACACGGGTTCCGGTCCACTTAAGTTTACCCGTCGCTCGATCACTACCCTCAAACACATCCTCCGCTTTCGAGACCGCCTTCCACGCCGTGCCCATGTCGAGCAGGTTGACGAAAAAGTCGTTCGTGAGCGCCTCCGGCCGCTTGGTGAAGACCCCGTGCTTGGATTGACCGACATTCGCGTTCAGCGCGCGCATGCCACCGACCAGCACCGTCATCTCGGGCGCGGTGAGCGTCAGCAGCTGCGCCTTGTCGAGCAGCAGCTCCTCGGCCGAGACGGAGTACTTGCCCTTCTGGTAGTTGCGGAAGCCATCCGCGATCGGTTCCAGCACGGCAAAGGCCTCGACATCGGTTTGTTCCGGCGAGGCGTCCATGCGGCCCGGCGTGAACGGTACCGTCACGGCATGGCCCGCTTTCTTTGCCGCCTCTTCGACACCGGCGCAGCCGGCCAACACGATTAGATCGGCCATTGAGACCTTCTTGCCGCCAGCATTGAACCCACTCTGGATGCCTTCGAGCTTTCCAAGCACGTTGGCCAGTTGCTTCGGCTGGTTGGCTTCCCAGTCCTTCTGCGGCGCGAGACGAATGCGCGCGCCGTTGGCGCCGCCACGTTTGTCGGAACCGCGGAACGTCGACGCAGAGGCCCAGGCGGTCGAGACCAGCTCCAAAACACTCAGCCCGGATGCCAGTACTTTAGCCTTGAGGGCGGCGACGTCCTGGTCGTTGATCAGGGGGTGATCGACGGCGGGGATGGGGTCTTGCCAGATCAGCGCTTCCTTGGGCACTTCGGGGCCGAGATAGCGCGCACGGGGACCCATGTCGCGGTGGGTCAGCTTGAACCAGGCGCGGGCGAAGGCGTCGGCGAATTCTTCCGGATTCTTGTGGAAGCGCCGTGCGATCGGCTCATAGATCGGATCCATGCGCATCGCCATATCCGCAGCGGTCATGATGATCTGGACCCGCTTCGACGCGTCGTCGGCGGCCGGCGCCTGGTTGCTGTCGGTCTCCCGCTTCGGCGTCCACTGCCAAGCGCCCGCCGGGCTTTTCTCCACGACCCACTCGTTGCCGAACAGCATGTCGAGATAGGTCATGTCCCACTTGGTCGGGGTCGGCGTCCACGAGCCTTCCAGACCGCTGCCGATCTGATCGCCGCCCTTGCCGCTTCTGAAGCTGCTCTTCCAGCCCAGGCCCATCTGCTCGATGGGCGCGGCTTCGGGCTCCGGCCCCACGTGCGTGGCCGGACCGGCGCCGTGGCATTTGCCGAAGGTATGACCACCGCAGGTAAGTGCCACCGTCTCTTCGTCGTTCATCGCCATGCGCGCAAAGGTCTCGCGCACGTCGCGGCCGGACGCAACCGGGTCCGGGTTGCCGCCCGGGCCTTCCGGGTTGACATAGATCAGGCCCATCTGCACGGCAGCGAGCGGATTTTCGAGGTCGCGTTCGCCGGAATAACGGGCCTTGTCGTCCAGCCACTTTTCTTCATTGCCCCAGTAGACATCGATCTCCGGCGCCCAGATATCCTCGCGTCCGCCGCCGAATCCGAAGGTCTTGAAACCCATCGATTCCATTCCGACGTTGCCCGCGAGAATGATGAGGTCGGCCCAGGAGATTTTCTTGCCGTATTTCTGCTTGATCGGCCACAGGAGCCGGCGGGCCTTGTCGAGGTTGACGTTATCGGGCCAGCTGTTGATAGGAGCGAAACGCTGGTTGCCGTGGCCTGCACCACCACGGCCGTCACCTGTACGGTAGGTGCCTGCGCTGTGCCAGGCCATACGGATGAAGAAAGGTCCGTAGTGACCGTAATCCGCGGGCCACCACTCTTGCGAGTCGGTCATCAGGGCGGTGAGGTCCTTCTTCACGGCCGCGAGATCGAGGGTCTTGAATTCCTCGGCGTAGTTGAAGTCCTCGCCCATCGGGCTGGACTCGGGGGTATGCTGGTGCAGGATTTCGAGGTGCAACTGGTTCGGCCACCAATCGTGGTTCGACGTACCGCTCCCGGTTTTGTGTACAAACGGGCACTTTGCTTCGGTTGACATGTGTTCTCTCCATTACTTCGTCACATTAGGTTCGCCGTGAAATTCCCGGAGCCTGTCACGGCTCCGGGTCCGGTTCGTTGAGGGCGGTCACAATCCCGCCGGTTCCGGCAAACGGCGTCACGGCCCACCGTTGATGAGACGCAGCCTAGGCCCTGGCGTTTAATCGTTCCAATCGTTATTTTAAGTCAGTATGATAGGAATTACCTATATACATTTTTGGCCCGCCGGAAGCCCGATATGAACCTGCGTGACCTCAAGTACTTCATCGCGCTCGCCGAAACGCGCCACTTCGGGCAGGCGGCGGCGCGCAGCTTCGTGTCGCAGCCGACACTCTCGGGCCAGATCAAAAAGCTCGAGGACGAGCTGGGCGTGGCGCTGTTCGAGCGCACCAGGAAATCCGTGGCGCTCACGGCGGTTGGCGCGGCGCTGCTGCCGTACGCGCGACGCGCGGTGGAGGAGGCCGAGGCGCTGGCGC
>NZ_JBAVEJ010000242.1:0-1581 GCF_049587675.1 Sulfuricaulis sp.
ACACGCTCGACCACGCGAACTTTCTCTTCAAGACCTATAACCCAGTAGACGTAGAGAAGGTGAAACAGGCGGACGTTTTGAGGCTGGAAGGGCGCCGGCGCCGGAACAAAAACTGAAAGCTATTCCGAATTTTCCAGCCGCGTTGGGAAAGGCAATATTCTAAATATACTTTGTTCACGTCACGACCCGAAAATCCTTGGGCGAGATGACGCGAAAGTTGTCGGTGATCGAATCGCGGAACCGCGGCCAGTTCCGGGGGACTTTTTCACGCAGGAACCCAAGCATCGCATCGGCGAATTGGGTGCAGGTCGCGTAGGATTTGTTGTAGGTGACATGCTTGTGCATCACGCCCCATAGCCGCTCGATCGGGTTGAGATGCGGGCAATAGGGCGGAATGAAGTGCAGCTTTATTCGCCGTTGCGGCTGAGCGAGCCATTCCGCTACGATCTTCGCGTGGTGATAGCGCGCGTTGTCGAGAAAGACATGGATGATTGCCAGCATTGGATAGAGTGCCTCGATCGCTTCCAGAAGCCTGATCGTCGAGGCCGCGTCGACGGTTTCGACCTCGATCATTCGGGTTTGCCCGGTCTCGAGATCCACCGCGCCATGAATGTTGATACGCTGGCGCCCGCTCGTCTGCTCGATCGCGAGCTTCTCCTGGCTCGGCGCCCAGCAGCCGGCAGGCCGCACGGCATGGGTCGGGTGCACCGCGTCGGCGAACAGCACGGCCTCGTCGTCAGCCAAGGAGTTCAAGAGCTTATCGTAGCTCGCCATGAAAGCCTTCTGCTTCTCTTCGTCCAGCCTGCGCGGGATGACTTCCGGCTTGTGATATTCGAGCCCCAGGCGATGCAACAACGCGATCAGTCCCGAGCGACCCGCGTAGACGTGGCCGAATTCCTTCTCCATCCAGGCGCCGATCTGACGCGTCGAGCCCGGCAAGGTCGCCGCGACCCAAGACTTCAGCTTTTCCTGTTCTTCGCCGTTTATCTGGCAGGCGCTGCCACCGGCTTCGAAACGTGTCAGCCCTTCGATGCCGCCCGCGACGAACAAGCCGTGCCACCGGCGGATTGTGTCGTCGTCCAGCAGCAAGGCCAGGGCGACCTTTTCGCAACTCCAGCCAGAATCCAAAAGCACCAGCGCATTGGCCCGCCGCGCCAACCGATGCGCCGCCGATCCATTCCGCGCCAGGGCGGTCAGGTCGGCGCGGTCAGCAGGAGACAAAAAGCCGGCGCAAATCATCCCACAAGACGAATCCCAAAATCGCCCCAGCGCAAGCGGTTTTTCGGACTATCGATGAATCAGGGTATATTCTTATTCATGGCGTATCGTTCTCCTCTGGAGATTCAGGACGTTTGGTCACCATCCCCGATATGCCGCCCTTCTCATCCCGTCATCACCCACTTTTGCGCATAGCTCTCTCGACAATTTCACCGTACATGGATTCTGCTATGAAACCCCAAACCGACCTTACCTCACTTAATTTTACATTACTGCTAACCGGACAAATTCGAAATGTCGATGTTTTTACAAATATTTGTAAATCCCTAGAAACTCATAGAAATAGTTTTAACAATGTTATAT